>NZ_JBFAQK010000034.1:0-70005 GCF_040677245.1 Streptomyces kurssanovii | reverse complement strand
GCCTCGCCGGCGTTTGAGGCGCGGGGGCCCGGGGGCGGAGCCCCCGAAACCACCGCGCGGAGCGCGGTACCGGGTCCGGGTGGAGCCCCCACGTGGCGGAGCCGCACATCGGTACAGCGGGAAGGGGCGGGGTGGGGAAACGCCCCGCGCAGCGGGCGCGGACCCGGGCCCGCGCGGCGGGCACGGACCCGGCGCTAGGGTCGTCGCGCACGACCACGCACCGCCCACCGCTGGGGCCCGCACGAAGGACACCGCATGGACATACCCCGCACCGGCTGGCCCGGCAACGAGCTCGAAGAGGTGCTCGCCGCCTCCCTCGGCAACCCCGCGGCCGGCGGCCGCCTCGTCGAGGTGCTCGGCCGCAGCCCGATATGGGTCCCGCTGCCCAACGGCGGCAGCCAGGAGAGCCGGGACCTCGATCTGCCGACCATGGACATCGACGGCGCCGCGTACGTCCCCGTGTTCAGCTCGGAGCAGCAGTTCCTCCAGTGCGTCGGCGCCCACATGCCGTTCACCGTCGCGCCCGCCAGGGACTTCGCCCGCGGGCTGCCGCCGCAGCTCGGTATCGCCGTCAACCCGGGCGGCGCCGTGGGCGTCCCGTTGCCGCCCGCCGCGGTCGCCGAACTGTGCCGGGTGGGGCGGACGCCGCTCGAGGGTCCGGCCTCCGGCGGCCGGGTGCGGCTCTTCGAGCCGGACTGGCAGGAGGAGCCGGTCGACTTCCTCGCCGCCGCGGCCGGCGAGTTCGAGGCCGTCGGCGTCGTGCTGACGGGCCGCCGCGCGCTCGCCTCCATCGAGGGCGACGCGCCGACGCTCTTCATCGGTGTGCAGCTCTCGTCGTGGGAGGGCATCGAGCGCAACGCCCCCATGGACGCCCTCGGCCGGGCCATGGGCCGGGTCCAGCCGCCGTGGCCGGTCAACCTGGTGCTTCTCGACGTCGCGCAGGATCCGGTGGCCGACTGGATGCTCGAGCGCGTGCGCCCCTTCTATCAACGACAGCACGCGTAGGGCTCGGGTCCGACACGAAAGAGAGACCCTGTGGTCAAGTCTTTGCCAGGAGGGCCGATTAAGCTGGTTTGATGGCCTGACCAGCCTGACAGAGGCTGTGCGGAACGGTGGGACCGAACGAGGGGCGGAACAGGGTGAGTGCGTCAGGCACCGCGGCGGCCGGGCAGGTCGAGCACATGCTGCGCCAGGTGACTCCCGGCCGCTACGACGCGTACGAGGCGCTGCTGCACGCCCTCGCCGACCCCGCGGGCGGCCGGATCTGGATGCTGCTGTGGCACGGACAGCCCGGCTCGCCCGACGCCCAGTACGGCAACATGGAGATCGACGGCGTCTGTTACGCCCCGTGCGTCACCTCCGCCCAGGAGCTGGCCGTCTCCGGCTGGAACCGTGCGCACGAGGTCACCACGGGCCGGGACATCGCCCGTGCCCTCTACCCGGACCGCTGGGGCATCTGGCTGAACCCGCACGCGCCCGGTGGCGGCGTCGGCGTGCCGTGGCTGGATCTGCGCCGTATCGCCACGGGCCTGGACCGGATGCCGGCGGGACCGCTGCGGCTGTCGGACCCGGCGATCGAGATCCCGCAGTTCTACGCCCTGCTCACGCAGAACGCCCACCGCACCCCCGCCGTCCGCTCGCTGCGGCGGGCCTGGGTGCAGCCCGCGGTGGGGCCCGCGTACCTGGCCATCGGTCTGGATCTGTACGACACCGGTCCGCAGTCGGTCGAGACGGTGCGGGGGATGATGCGGCAGTCGGTGGCCGCCGTGCCGGACGGCCTGCCGGTGTCGACCGTGGCCATGTCCGACGAGTACGACCCGGTCACCATGTGGATGCGGGTCAATGCCCGCCCCTTCTACGACCGCGACGCCCACGCGGGGGCCCCGCCCGCCGGCGGCGGGTACGGATATCCTCCGCCGCACACCCGCTGAGCTGGGCCGCTGCGGAAATGACGGGAACGAACTCCGCCGGATGTCAAGGGTGTTAAATCGCCTGGCGGGGATGTCCCGTATCTGCCCGGTTTGTTGAGTGTCCGGGTCTCGAGTAGGTATCACCGCTATCCGGACTGTTCTCCCAGGTGTCTCCCGTCTGTAGTGTTCGGCCGTCAAGACCTCTCCCACGGCGGAACCTCGGGGTGGACCCATGCGAATATTCAAGTCCGGAGCTGTCCGGGCGATCACGGCGGCGGTGGCCGTCGGCCTGATCGCCACCGGCTGCGCCAGCGAGCGGGGCAAGGACGGTGACAAGGGGGGCGACAAGGACACGTTCGTGTTCGCCGGCGCCGGTGACCCCGGCTCCCTCGACCCTGCGCTCGCGAGCGACGGTGAGACCTTCCGGGTCACCCGTCAGGCCTTCGAGGCCCTGCTCGAGCACGAGTCGGGCGGCAGCAAGCTCGTCGGCGGTCTCGCCGAGAAGTGGTCGAGCGACCCGGCCGGCAAGGTGTGGACGTTCAACCTGCGCAAGGGTGTGAAGTTCCACGACGGAGAGACGTTCAACGCCGCCGCGGTCTGCGCGAACTACGACCACTGGTTCAACTGGAAGGGCACCTACCAGTCGAGCGCGGTCTCGTACTACTGGCAGACCATCATGGGTGGCTTCGCCAAGAACGAGGACAAGGAAGCCCCCAAGCCGAACTACAAGTCCTGCACGGCTAAGGACGAGAACACGGCGGTCATCGAGGTCAACGAGCCCTCGGCGAACCTGCCCGGCGGCTTCTCCCTCCAGGCGCTGGCGATCCACTCGCCGAAGGCCCTGAAGGAGTACGCGAAGCAGGACGCGACCGCCAAGGGCGACGCGATCACGTACCCCAAGTACAGCCAGGAGGCCGGCACGGTCGCCGGCACCGGCCCGTACAAGATCACGAAGTGGAACAAGGGCAACAAGGAAGTCACCCTTGAGCGCTTCGACGACTACTGGGGCGAGAAGGCCAAGGTCAAGAACCTGGTCTTCCGCACGATCGACACCGAGGCCGGCCGCCGTCAGGCGCTGCAGGCCGGTGACATCGACGGTTACGACCTGGTCGCCCCGGCCGATGTGAAGACGCTGGAGAAGGAGGGTTACGAGGTCCCGACCCGTGACGTCTTCAACATCTTCTACGTCGGTATGACGCAGTCGAAGAACCCCGCGCTGAAGAAGCTCGAGGTCCGGCAGGCCATCTCGCACGCCATCGACCGCGAGGGCATCGTCAAGACGCAGCTGCCCGAGGGCGGCAAGGCCGCGACCCAGTTCATGCCCGACACGGTCGCCGGTTTCTCGGACAAGGTGAAGACCTACCCGTTCGACACCAACAAGGCCAAGGAGCTCCTCAAGAAGGCCGGTGAGGAGAAGCTCAAGATCGAGTTCTGCTACCCGACCGAGGTCACGCGCCCCTACATGCCGGCGCCGCAGGACATGTTCGAGCGCATGAAGGCGGACCTGGAGAAGGCCGGCATCACGGTCACTCCGAAGGCCATGAAGTGGGCCCCGGACTACCTGGACGCCACCGAGGCCGGCTCCTGCGCCCTGCACATGCTGGGCTGGACCGGTGACTTCAACGACGGCTACAACTTCATCGGCACCTGGTTCGCCGGTCCCGACAAGCAGTGGGGCTTCGACGACAAGAAGGTCTTCGACTCCGTGAACGCCGCGTCGAAGGTCACCGACCCCGCGGGTCGCGTGGAGGCCTACAAGAAGGCCAACGAGACGATCATGGAGTACGTCCCGGGTGTCCCGATCTCGGCCTCCCCGCCGGCGATCGCGTTCGCCAAGAACGTCAACCCGCCGAAGGTCTCCCCGCTGACGCAGGAGAACTTCGCCGAGGTCTCCTTCAAGTAATCGAAACCCCAGCGGGTCCGCCCGGCCACAGAACCTCGGTGGCCGGGCGGACCCGCATCGACGCACGTAAGAAAGGGGCACGCGGGGTGCTGCGACTCGTCGTACGAAGACTGCTACAGCTCATACCCACCCTGCTCGGCCTGTCGGTTCTGCTCTTCCTCTGGCTGAACCGGCTGCCCGGCGGACCCGCCTCAGCGATCCTGGGCGAGCGGGCGACCGAAGCCGAAGTGGCGCGTATCAACCGGGCCCTCGGGCTCGACCAGCCCGTCTACGTCCAGTACTGGCGCTTCCTCAAGCGCATCTTCGAACTGGACCTCGGGACGTCCACCCAGACCGGTCAGCCGGTGTGGGACGAGTTCGCGACGCGGTTCCCGGCGACGGTGGAACTCAGCATCGTCGCGATCGTCATTGCCATCGTTGTCGGCATCCCGATGGGCTACCTGGCGGCCAAGCGCCGCGGTGGCTGGCTCGACGTCGGCGCGGTGTCCGGATCGCTCATCGGCATATGCATCCCGGTCTTCTTCCTCGCACTGATCCTCAAGGGGATCTTCGCCGTCCAGCTGCAGATGTTCCCGAGCTACGGACGGCTCGACACCGGCATGGACGCCACCGACATCACCGGTTTCGCCGTCCTCGACGGACTGCTGACCGGCGAGCTGGACGCCAGCCTGGACGCGATGCACCATCTGATCCTGCCCGCCATCGCGCTGTCCTCCATCCCGCTCGCCGTCATCGTGCGCATGACCCGGGCCAGCGTGCTGGAGGTCCTCGGTGAGGACTACGTCCGCACGGCCGAGTCCAAGGGTCTCGACAAGCGGGTCGTCCGCGGCCGGCACGTGCTGCGCAACGCTCTGCTGCCCGTGGTCACCGCCGTGGGTCTGCTGACCGGAAGCCTGCTCTCCGGCGCGGTGCTGACCGAGTCGGTCTTCTCCTTCAACGGGATCGGCAACTTCATCCGCACCTCGATCGACGCCCGCGATTACCCGGTGCTCGTCGGGTTCATCCTCTTCATCGCGATGGTGTACGTCCTCATCAACCTCCTGGTCGACCTCGCGTACAGCCTTATCGACCCGAGAGTGCGGGTGCACTGACGTGACGACCATGACGAAGAAGGCCGACAAGATCGACCGGCTCGCCGAGCTGATGCAGACGTCGGAGGTCACGAGCGGCGCGAGTCTGTGGCGCGAGGCCATGCGGCGGCTCAAGGCCAGCAAGATGGCCATCATCGGCGCCGTCATCATCGCGCTGTTCGTGCTCCTCGCGATCATCGGACCGTGGCTCGCCCCGCACAGCCCGTCCGCGCAGACGTGGCGCGGCGAAGTCTTCGCCAACAAGGGACAGTTCGTCGGAGCGCGCGGCGAGAACTGGTTCGGCCTCGACCACCTGGGCCGCGACATGTTCTCCCGGATCCTCGTCGGAGCCCGGCAGACCCTGATGGTCGGCGTGGTGTCGATGCTCATCGGTCTGGTCGTCGGCGCGCTCGTCGGCGTTCTGTCCGGCGCCGCGGCGACCCTCGGCGGCAGGACCGGTGAGCGCGTCGACACCGTGATCATGCGCTTCACCGACATCATGCTCTCGCTGCCGTCGCTGCTGCTGGCGGTCTCCATCGCCGCGGTGATGGGCCAGTCGCTGACCACCGTGATGATCGCGGTCGGCGTCGTGCAGATCCCGATCTTCGCGCGACTGCTGCGCGGCTCGATGCTGGTGCAGGGCAGCAGCGACTACGTGCTCGCGGCCAAGGCGCTCGGCATCCGCAAGAAGCGGATCGTCCTCACCCAGATCCTGCCGAACTCGCTCAGCCCGGTGATCGTCCAGGCGACGCTGAGCCTCGCCACCGCGATCATCGAGGCCGCGGCCCTGTCCTACCTGGGCCTCGGCAACCCCGACCCGGCGATCCCGGAGTGGGGCGTCATGCTCGCCCAGGCAGAACGGTTCTTCGACAACGAGCCGATGATGGCGGCCTACCCCGCCATCGGCATCATCATCACCGCCCTCGGCTTCACCCTGCTCGGCGAGGCCATGCGCGAAGCCCTCGACCCGAAGCTGCGAGGCTGAAGTCCCATGGCACTGCTCTCAGTTGAAGAACTCAGCGTCACCTTCACCGCCAAGGGCCGCAAGGACTCCACGGCCGTCGACGGCGTCTCGTTCGACGTCGACCAGGGCCAGGTCGTGGGCCTCGTGGGCGAGTCGGGCTGCGGCAAGTCCGTCACCTCGCTCGCGCTGATGGGCCTGCTGCCCGGCAAGGGCGTGCGGGTCGGCGGGCGCGCGGAGTTCGACGGTCAGGACCTGCTGAGCATGAGCCCGCGCAAGCTGCGGGACATGCGCGGCAGCCAGCTCGCGATGATCTTCCAGGACCCGCTGTCCTCGCTGAACCCGGTCGTCCCCATCGGCGTCCAGGTCACCGAGATCCTCGAGCGCCACCGCGGGCTCAAGGGCGAGGCCGCCCGCAAGGAAGCGGCGAACCTGCTGGACCGGGTCGGCATCCCCGACCCCTCCCGGCGGCTCAAGGAGTACCCGCACCAGCTGTCCGGCGGTATGCGCCAGCGCGCGCTCATCGCCATGGCCGTCGCGTGCGCTCCCCGGCTGCTCATCGCCGACGAGCCGACGACCGCGCTCGACGTGACCATCCAGGCCCAGATCCTGGAACTGCTCAAGGAACTGGTCGACCAGGAGGGCACCGCCCTGCTGATGATCACCCACGACCTGGGCGTCGTGGCCGGCCTCTGCGACCAGGTCAACGTGCTGTACGCGGGCCGGGCCGTCGAATCCGCGGGCCGCCGCGAGCTGTTCGCGCACCCCACCCACCCGTACGCGCACGGTCTGCTCGGGTCCATCCCCCGGCTGGACGCGCCGCGCGGTGAACCGCTCAGCCCCATCCGCGGATCCATCAACGACCGGATCGCCTGGGCGGACGGCTGCGCGTTCGCGCCGCGCTGCGACTACTACACGATGGAGTGCCTGACCGGCACACCCGAACTGACCGAACCACGCGCGGCCGGACACCAGGTGCGTTGCGTCAACCCGGTCCTTCCCAAGCCCAAGGCGGAGGTCTCGGCATGAGCCTGCTCGAACTCGACGACGTGAAGGTCCACTTCCCCGTCAGGAAGGGCGTCCTCTTCAACCGCACGGTCGGCCATGTCTACGCGGTCGACGGTGTGTCGCTGAAGGTCGAGGCCGGCCAGACGTACGGGCTGGTGGGCGAGTCGGGCTGCGGCAAGACGACGCTCGGCCGCGGTGTGCTGCGGCTCGTGGACATCACCGACGGCGAGGTCGTCTTCGACGGGACGGACCTGGCGAAGCTGCCGGAGGAGGAGATGCGCCGGTACCGCCGGCGTCTGCAGATGGTCTTCCAGGACCCGCTCGGCAGCCTCAACCCGCGGCAGAACATCGAGTCGATCCTCAGCGAGGGCATGGCCGCGCACGGGATCGGCAAGGACCAGGACGAGCGCCGGGAGCGGATCAAGGAGATCCTCGCCAAGGTGGGCCTGCCCACCAACGCGCTCTCCCGCTATCCGCACGAGTTCTCCGGCGGCCAGCGCCAGCGCATCGGCATCGCCCGTGCGCTGGTCCTCGAGCCCGACGTGATCATCTGCGACGAGCCGGTCTCGGCGCTCGACGTGTCGGTGCAGGCGCAGGTGATCAACCTGCTGGAGGAGCTCCAGGAGTCGATGGGCCTGACGTACCTCGTCATCGCCCACGACCTCGCGGTCGTCCGGCACATCTCGGACGTCATCGGGGTCATGTACCTCGGTTCCCTCGTGGAGGAGGCGCCGAGCGACGCGCTGTACGCGGGACCCAAGCACCCGTACACCAAGGCGCTCATGTCGGCGGTCCCGGTGCCCGACCCCGAGGTGGAGGACCGCCGCGAGCGGATCCTGCTCCAGGGCGACCTGCCCTCGCCGGCCAACCCGCCGGCCGGCTGCCGCTTCCACACCCGGTGCCCCTGGGCCCAGGACAGGTGCGCGGCCGAGCGCCCGGTGCTGACCGACGTCGGTGACGGGCACAAGGTGGCCTGCCACTTCGCGGCCGAGATCGAGGCGGGGACGCTGGAGCTGACGCGCCCGACCGGCATCGAGGCGGTCACGGAGACCAAGGCCGTCGCGGCGGAGGGCCCCGACGCCGAAAAGGTCGCGATCCCGGCGCAGTCGTCCGGGGACGAGCCGGCGGAGAAGAAGGCGGAGACGCAGGAGCAGGAGCAGGACTCCGCGGAGGCGGAGGAGCCGGCGAAGGCGGACGCTCCCGCGAAGGCCGAGGCGGACGCTCCCGTGAAGGCCGAGGCTCCGGCCAAGGCCGACGACGACGACGTCGAGGCTGACGCTCCGGCCGAGGCCGACGCTCCCGCCAAGACGGACGACGTGCCGCCCGCGGACGACGCCGGTGCGGGTAAGGCCGACGCCGACGACGCCGACGACGCCGACGACGCCGACGACGCCGACGACGCCGACGCTCCGGAGTCGGACGCCTCCGGCGCGGAGTCGGCCAAGACCGGCTGACGGACCGCCGCGCATCTTGGAGCACCGGGCGTTGTAGAACTGTCCGGTGCTCCAAGAACTGTTCACGCCCTCCGTCCAGCATGCTCTCGAGATCGTCGGCATTTTCGTCTTCGCGATCTCCGGGGCGCTGCTCGCCGTCCGCAAGAACTTCGACGTGTTCGGCATGGCGGTCCTCGCCGAGGTCACGGCGCTGGGCGGCGGGCTGCTGCGCGACCTGATCATCGGGGCCGTACCGCCCGCGGCCTTCACCGATCTCGGGTACTTCGTCACGCCGCTGGTCGCGACGGCGCTGGTGTTCTTCCTGCACCCGCACGTCGAGCGGATCCAGGTGGCGGTCAACGTCTTCGACGCGGCCGGACTCGGCCTGTTCTGCGTGACGGGGACGACCAAGGCGTACGAGTACGGTCTCGGACTCACCTCCTCCGCCACCCTCGGCCTCGCCACGGCCGTCGGCGGCGGTGTGCTGCGCGATGTGCTGGCCAACGAGGTGCCCTCGCTGCTGCGCTGGGACCGGGACCTGTACGCCGTGCCGGCGATCGTGGGAGCGACGATGGTCGTGGTGTGCATCCGCTTCGAGGCGCTGAACCCGTTCACGAGCGGGCTGGCCGTGGTGACGGCGTTCGTCCTGCGGCTGCTGGCGATGCGTTTCCACTGGCGTGCGCCGCGTGCCTGGAACCGGCGTTCCGAGATGAGCGAGTGAGGACCGGCGACCGACGACAAGCGCTCGGGGACGGGTGGCAGCGGCGTGACGCTGTGCACAAAGCTACCGCTTAGTAGTTACCTGTTGTACCGTACCGCCATGGCAGAAGCAGCGACTCAGGCGACCGTCGGTAACAGTGAGTTCGACCGGGACACGGCGATCACGCGGCGCGCGGACGGCGTCTACGACGTGGAACTCTCGGCGGGCTGGACGATCATCCACGCCGTCAACGGCGGTTACCTGCTGGCCCTCATGGGCCGGGCGCTCGGCGACGCGCTGCCGCACCCCGACCCCTTCTCCGTGTCGGCGCACTACCTCACGGCCTCCCAGCCGGGGCCCGCCGTGATCCGCACCCAGACCGTGCGCACCGGCCGCACGCTCTCCACCGGTCAGGCGTCCCTCTTCCAGTACGAGGAGGACGGCACCGAGGTCGAGCGGATCCGCGTGCTGGCCACCTACGGCGATCTGGACTCCCTGCCCGACGACGTCCGCACCGCCGCCGTGCCCCCGGCGATCCCGCCGCTCGAGCAGTGCCTCGGACCGGCCGACGGGCGGCCCGCGATCCCCGGCAGCTCCGCGATCACCGAGCGGCTCGACATCAAGCTGGACCCGGCGACCGTGGGTTGGGCGATCGGCGCGCCCTCCGGCAAGGGCGAGATGCGGGGCTGGTTCGGTCTCGCGGACGGCCGCGACGCGGACCCGCTCTCCCTGCTGCTGACGGTGGACGCGCTGCCGCCGACGTCGTTCGAGCTCGGACTCTCCGGCTGGACCCCGACGGTCGAACTGACCACCCACATCCGCTGCCGCCCGGCGCCCGGTCCGCTGCGGGTCTCGATCACGACGCGGAACCTGGCGGGCGGCTTCCTGGAGGAGGACGCGGACGTCTGGGACTCCGCCGACCGCCTGGTGGCCCAGTCCCGCCAGCTGGCCAAGGCCCCTCGGGGCCGGTAGCTCTCCTCCGCGGCCCTGCCGCATCGGCGCGGCGCACCCCGCCCGCAGGAACGACTCCGGCTGCCTCCCGCCCGCTGTGGCGGGAGGCGGCCGTCGCGTTTCCAGGAAGGTCAGGGGCCGTCCAGCCAGTGGCGGCGGCCGAGGCTGATGAGGCGCATCTGCCGTACGGCCAGGGCGCGGACCTTGTCCTCTCCACCGGGGCCGGCCTCCAGGAAGGACGAGGCCGTCATCACCATGTGGTCGACGTACACGCCGGCGAGCATCCGGAGGTCCTCCCCGCTCCAGCCGGCCGACTCCGGTTCGCCGGCGAACGCGGCCGCCACCTCCTCGGAGAACCGGTCGAGTTGTTCGCCTATCGCCGCCCGGACCGCCGCCACGCCGCCGTGCCGTTCGCGTGCGATGAAGCGGACATGGGCGGGCGAGGCGCGCACGAGTTCGGCGACCAGTGCCACGCTCCGCTCGATGCGGGCCTCGTCGTACGGCTCCCGCAGCGCCTGCCCGATGGTGAGGTGCAGGCTGCCGAGCGTCTCCTCGACGAGCGCCACGCCGAGGTCCGCCGTGTCGCGGAAGTGCCGGTAGAACGCGGTCGGCGCGACACCCACGGCCCTGGTGACCTCGCGCAGCCCGAGGCTGCTCAGGCTCTGCTCCTCGAGCAGCTGGAGAGCGGCGTCGAGGAGGGCCTGGCGGGTCTTCTGCTTCTGGGCCTGACGGATGCCGACGGTGTGACTCATGACATCGAGTAAACAACCGTTCTCCGAAGAAGGGAAGAGTAGACTCACCAGTCAGTGAACACTCGTACTCACAACTGTTCACCGAGAAGTCGCCGAAAGGATGACGATGATCGCCCTTGTAGCAGCACTTCTTCTGCTGGGAATCATGCTGGGCGCCGTGGTCCAACTCCCCGCGTCCGTCTCGCTGGTGGCAGCCTCCGCCATCGGCTGCTGGCTGCTCGTCTTCGCCGTGCGCGAGCGCGGCCGGGCGCGCCGCGACTGAACAGCCCCGCACAGTCCTCGTACCGGAACCGGAAGGAGAGACGTCATGCAACTCGCCGAACTCGTACGTCCCCAGCATCGCGGCGGTGACCGCCGCCCTGCCGCCGCGGTCGGCACCGAAGAGGCCCCCGAGGCGCCGACGGCCGCGAACGGCCCGGCGAACGACCCCGCGGAGGAACGCCGCAAGGACGCCGACGGCATGGCCGTCGCGGCCTTCGTGCTCGGCCTCGTCGGGCTGCTCGTGATGAACATCGTGCTCGGCCCCACCGCAGTCGTGCTCGCGGCACTCGCCCTCCGGCGCGGCACCGCCCGCCGCGGCCGCGCCCTGCTCGGCCTCGCCCTCGGCGTCGCCGACCTCGTGGTGCTCGCCGCGCTCGTGACCCTCAACGGCACCGTCGTCTGGGGCTTCGGCGGCTGACCGCCGACCGCTCCCGGCCGGGACAGAGCCGCTCCCGGCCCCCCACCCGCCCCGCCCGGGGCGCAGGCCCGAGGTCCGTGCACCCCTGCGCCGCGTCCGCGCCCCCGGGGAGCCTCGTAGAATCGAGGCCACCATGGCTTACCTCGACCACGCCGCGACCACTCCGATGCTGCCGGAGGCCGTCGAGGCGATGACCGCCCAGCTCTCCGTCACCGGCAACGCCTCCGCACTCCACGCAGCCGGGCGACGGGCCCGCCGTACCGTCGAGGAGGCCCGCGAGACGCTCGCGGAGGCACTCGGCGCCCGGCCCAGCGAAGTCGTCTTCACCTCGGGCGGCACCGAGGCCGACAACCTCGCCGTGAAGGGCCTGTACTGGGCACGCCGCGCCGCCGATCCCGCCCGCACCCGCGTGCTGGCCAGTCCTGTCGAGCACCACGCCGTGCTCGACGCGGTGCACTGGCTCGGTGAACACGAGGGCGCGACCGTCGAGTACCTGCCGGTCGACTCCTACGGCAGAGTCCACCCCGAGGCGTTGCGTGAGGCCATCGGACGCAACCCCGACGACGTGGCGTTCGCCACCGTCATGTGGGCCAACAACGAGATCGGCACCGTCATGCCGGTCGCGGAACTCGCCGCCGTGGCGAAGGAGTTCGACGTACCGCTGCACGCCGACGCGGTCCAGGCGTTCGGGCAGCTCGACGTGGACTTCGCCGCGTCCGGACTCGCCGCGATGACGGTCTCCGGACACAAGATCGGTGGCCCGTACGGCATCGGCGCCCTGCTGCTCGGCCGTGAGTACAGCCCCGTCCCCGTCCTGCACGGCGGCGGCCAGGAACGCCATGTACGCTCCGGCACCCTCGACGCCCCGGCCATAGCCGCCTTCGCGGTGGCCGGCCGGCTGGCCGCCGAACGGCGCGAGGACTTCGCCCGCGACGTCGGCTCCCTGCGCGACGACCTCGTACGCGCCGTGCGGACCGCCGTCCCCGACGCGATCCTCGGCGGCGACCCCGACGACCGGCTGCCCGCCAACGCGCACTTCGCCTTCCCCGGCTGCGAGGGCGACTCGCTGCTCCTGCTGCTCGACGCCCAGGGCATCGAATGCTCCACCGGCTCCGCCTGCACCGCGGGCGTCGCCCAGCCCAGCCATGTCCTGCTCGCCACCGGCACCGACCCGGACGTCGCCCGCGGCACCCTGCGCTTCAGCCTCGGCCACACCTCGACGAAGGCCGACGTGGAAGCCGTCGCCCAGGCCATCGGCCCGGCGGTCGAACGGGCGCGCACGGCCGGCCTGAGTTAGGGCACTCCTGCTTCGAGTCAGGTGGTGCCCGCCGTCGCCGTGGCGGTCGTCGGATCCGTGGCCCGGCGACTCCACCGGCGCCGGTGGCCTCCTGCCGGTCCCATGGCCGGGAAAGGGGACAGCGGTGCCCGGCGCGTCGGACGCGACCGGCTCAGCCGCCGTTCTCCGCCGCCTCCGCCGCCCGCCGGGCCGCCGGCATCTCCGCCGCGACGAGCTTCATGTACTTCGGCCAGTCCCAGTGCGGCCCCGGGTCCGTGTGGTCCGTCCCCGGGACCTCGACATGGCCCACGATGTGCTCCCGGTCCACCGGTATGCCGTGGCGCACGCAGATGTCCGCCGTCAGCTTCGCCGAGCCGCGGTACATCGCGTCGGTGAGGTCCTGCGGCCGGTCCACGAAGCCCTCGTGCTCGATGCCTATGCTGCGCTCGTTGTAGGACCGGTTGCCGCAGTGGTAGGCGACGTCGTACTCGCGGATCATCTGCGCGACGTGGCCGTCCTTGCGCACCACGTAGTGGGTCGCCGCCTTGTGCAGGGGGTCCCGGAACACCTTCAGGGCGGTCGCGTAACTGCCCTGCACGACGTGGATGACCACCCGGTCGATCTCGTAGTCGTCGGGCCGCCAGGCCAGCCGCCAGTTCGCGGCGTTCGCCGAGACCCACTGGGCCGCTGCGAAGTCGAGCTCGCCCTCCTTGCGCGGCGGACGCACCCAGGGCATGCCCCGCCACAGCCGGCGGATCTCCTCCTCGGCCAGCACGCCCCCACCGATGACCGCCGCCCCGCCGCCGATCAGCACGGCCCGCCGGCTCACGCCATGCTTCCTGCCGCCGCTGCCGTGCTTGTTGTCGCTCCCCATGACGGTCACAACGCATACTCGCGAGCTTTCGGTTCCCCGGCACCCGTACCCTGGTAGCGCTATGACTGAGACTTCCCCGCGCCCCCTCCGCGTCCTCGCCGCCATGTCCGGCGGCGTCGACTCCGCCGTCGCCGCCGCCCGGGCGGCAGAGGCCGGTCACGACGTGACCGGTGTGCACCTGGCGCTCTCCGCGAACCCGCAGTCCTTCCGCACGGGTGCCCGCGGCTGCTGCACCATCGAGGACTCGCGCGACGCGCGCCGCGCCGCGGACGTCATCGGCATCCCCTTCTACGTGTGGGACCTGGCAGAACGCTTCCGCGAGGACGTCGTCGAGGACTTCATCGCCGAGTACGAGGCGGGCCGCACGCCCAACCCGTGCCTGCGCTGCAACGAGAAGATCAAGTTCGCCGCGCTGCTCGACAAGGCCCTCGCGCTGGGCTTCGACGCGGTGTGCACCGGCCACTACGCCACCGTGGTCCTGAAGGACGACGGCAGCCGTGAGCTGCACCGCGCCAGCGACATGGCCAAGGACCAGTCGTACGTGCTGGGCGTCCTCGACGAGAGGCAGCTCGCGCACGCCATGTTCCCGCTCGGCGACACGCTGACCACCAAGGACGAGATCCGGGCCGAGGCCGAGCGGCGCGGGCTCGCGGTCGCGAAGAAGCCCGACAGCCACGACATCTGCTTCATCGCCGACGGTGACACCCAGGGCTTCCTGGCGGACCGCCTCGGCACCGCGGAGGGCGACATCGTCGACGAGTCGGGCACGAAGCTCGGCAGTCACGACGGCGCCTTCGGGTTCACCATCGGGCAGCGCAAGGGCCTGCGCATCGGCCACCCCGCGCCCGACGGCAAGCCGCGCTACGTCCTGGACATCTCCCCGGTGAACAACACGGTGACCGTCGGCCCGGTCGAGGCCCTCGACGTCACGGCCCTGACCGCGATCAAGCCCCGCTGGTGCGGCGCGGCCCCGGAGGGCCCCGGCACGTACACCGCCCAGCTGCGCGCCCACGGCGGCGAGACGGAGGTGACGGCCGAGCTGGTCGACGGCTCCGAGCTGCGGGTCACCTTCACCGAGCCGGTCCGGGGCGTGGCCCCCGGCCAGGCGGTCGTCCTCTACGACGGCACGCGTGTGGTCGGGTCGGCGACGATCGCGACGACGACCCGGCGGGCACCGGCGGTCGCCTAGGCATCCCCGTCCGGACCCGGTCGGCCCCGGGACCGGACGGACCCGTCCGGACCAGGTCGGACCCGTCCGTCCCCCGGACCCTGTCGCTCCCGCCCGGACCCGGTCGGCCCGTCCCCGGACCCGGTCGGACGCGCCCCGGACCCGGTCGGCCCGTCCCTGGACCCGGTCGGACGCGCCCCGGACCAGGTCGGCCCGTGCCGGTCGGGCTCGGCAAGGGCCGGAAGGGGTGCCTAGACCGCCTGCTCCTTCAGGAACTCCAGCAGTGCCGCGTTGAACAGCGCGGGCTGCTCGGCCCCCGGGAGGTGCCCCGCCTTCTCGATCACCGTGAGCGTGGCGTGCGGGACCAGAGCCCGCATCGCCTCGGCGTCGGAGACGGGGGTGTACGCGTCGTCCGTCCCGACGACGATCAGCACCGGCGTCTGCACCGCGGCCAGCGTGTCGCGGTAGTCGGGTCGTTCCGCGCGGCCGCGGAGGGCCGCCGCCGCGCCCTCGGGGGCGGTCGTGCGCATCATCGTCAGCACCCGCGCCGCGACGTCCGGCATCGCCGTGACGTTGTACGCCGCCAGCATCTTGTCGATCACTTCGTCCGCGTACCCGTCCATGCCCTCGGCGACAAGCCGGTCGGCGAGGTCGTTGCGGAAGGCCTTGCCCTCCTCCGTCTCCGCGATCGGAGAGGTGTCCGACAGGACGAGCGCCCGCACGCGCGGCGCGTACGAACGCTGGAACTCCATCGCGATCTGGCCGCCCATGGAGACACCGCCGATCACCACGCGCTCGAGACCCAGATGGTCGAGGAGGGCCGCGATGTCGTCGGCGAAGTCGGAGAGCAGGGTCTTGCCGGGGACGACCTCGCTGTCGCCGTAACCGCGCAGATCGGGCGCGATCACGCGGTACCCGGCGGCGGTCAGGGCCTCGGCCTGTGGCGCCCAAAGGGAGCGGTTGAAAGGGTGCCCGTGGACGAGGACGACGGGCACCCCGTCGGCCGGTCCCTGGTCGCTGTAGTGGATCGCTGCACCGTTGACGGTCACTCGGCTCATACCGGGCACTCTACAAGCGTGATCAGGGACATGATCGGCGCCAACCGGCCGTGCTCCGGCGGCACTTCCGGCCACGCACCGGACCCATGGCGACGAGGACCACCGTGCCTCACGTCCGGGCCGTCACTCGGCGAAGAACCGGACCAGCGTCGGCGCCAGTACGTGCGGGGCCACTTCGTGCGTCTGGCCCGTCAGGGTGCGGTGGCGTCCGTGGGGGAGTGCCGTCGCCACCGCGCGTGCGGCGTCGCGCATCCCGGCGGGGCTCGCGCCGCCGTCGACCACCATCACCCGGGCGGTGACGGAGGCGAGGAGCGCCGTCGGCACCATGCCGTCGCCCATCACCTCGTGGTCGTACGCCAAGGTGTGCGCCAGGGCCTCTATGCCGGACCACAGCGGCAGCACACGGAGCCCGTCGACGGCCTCCTCGGGCATCCCCGTCGCTGCCATGAAAGCGGCGACGGCGTCACCCCGCCGGCCTCGGGCGAGGAGGGCCGCCGTCCGGCCGGCGTACTCGGTGTTGCCCTGCGCGGCCGCCGGGTCGGTCGCGAACGGCGGTTCGTAGACGGACAGATGGGTGATCGGCAACCCGGCCGCCGCGGCGCGCAGCGCCAGCGCCGCGCCCGAGGAGGTGCCGTGGACGGCGGCGTGGCCGCCCGCCGCCCCGATGACGGCCGCGAGGTCCTCGATCTCGCGCCCCACCGAGTACGGGGCCGTGTCGCCGCTCGCTCCCCGGCCGCGGCGGTCGTACGTGAACACGCTGAAACGCGGGGCGAGCAGCTCGGCCAGCGGCGCGTCGGAGGCGGCCGTGCACAGCGCTCCGCCCACCAGCACCAACGCCGGTCCGCTGCCGCGCCGTTCACAGGCGATGAGGGTTCCGTCCGCGGACTCGGCCTTCATCACGGCCGTGCTCATGGTGGTGTCCATGAGAGGGCTGACCGGGCCGCCCGCGGGAACTCATCGCTCCGGCGGGAAAATTCCGTAAGAGATGTCGGTGCCCCCGTTTACGGTGGTCGGATGAACATTTGCGTCTTCCTCTCCGCCGCCGATCTCGACGAGCGCTACACCCGCCCCGCCCACGAGTTCGCCGAGCTCATCGGCAAGGGCGGTCACACACTGGTGTGGGGCGGTTCGGAGAGCGGGCTGATGAAGGTCGTGGCGGACGGCGTGCAGGAGGCCGGCGGCCGGCTGGTCGGCGTCTCCGTCGAGTTCCTTCAGGCCAAGGCACGGGCGAACGCGGACGAGATGGTGATCGCCAAGGACCTCGCGGAGCGCAAGGCGCTGCTGCTCGCCAAGTCCGACGCCGTCGTGATCATGGTCGGTGGCACCGGGACGCTCGACGAGGCGACGGAGATCCTGGAACTGAAGAAGCACGGCCATCACACCAAGCCGGTCGTCCTGCTCAACGCCGCGGGGTTCTACGACGGGCTCAAGCAGCAGTTCCAGCGGATGGAGGACGAGGGCTTCCTGCCCCTGCCCCTCACCGACCTCGTGTTCTTCGCCGAGGACGGCGCCGGCGCCATGGCGTACCTCGAGGAGTCCGCCGGCATCCGGTAGTGCGAGCATGGCGGGCATGACCACCCATCTGATCACCGGCGCAGGATCCGGCATCGGCGCGGCCGTCGCCCGTCGTCTGCACGAGCGGGGCGACGATCTCGTCCTCGTCGCCCGCGACGCGGGCCGGGCCAAGGAGTTCGAGGCGCGCTACCCCGGGGCCGGCACGCTCGTCGCCGATCTGGCGGACCCCGACCGGATCTCCTGGGCCCTCGGGCACCAGTCCATGCCCGAGAGCGTCGACTCGCTGCTGCACATCGCGGGCATCGTCGACCTCGGACCGGTCGGCGACCTGCGTCCGATTACCTGGCACCAGCAGCTCAACGTGAACCTGATCGCGCCCGCCGAACTGACCCGGCTGTTCCTTCCCCAGCTGCGGGCCGTCCAGGGCCATGTGGTCTTCGTCAACTCCGGCGCCGGCCTCGCCGCCCACGCCGAGTGGGCCGCGTACGCCGCCTCCAAGCACGGCCTGAAGGCCCTCGCCGACTCCCTGCGTCACGAGGAGCACGCCGCCGGCGTACGGGTCACCTCCGTCTACCCGGGGCGTACGGCGAGCCCCATGCAGGCCAAGGTGCACTCGCAGGAGGGCAAGGAGTACGACGCCTCCCGCTGGATCGACCCCGAGTCGGTGGCCACGGCGATCCTGACCGCGCTGGACCTGCCGCGCGACGCGGAGATCAACGATCTGACGGTGCGGCCGGGGCGCTGAGGGCGGGGGCACGTACGCTGCCGGGGTGAGCGAGAAGAACGAGTTCCGATGGGGCCCCGCGACCGGTGTGGGCTCCCTGCCCGGCGGTGACGCACGCGAGGCGGCGAGGACGGTCACCGGGTCCTTCGAGGAGTTCGCGCACCTGGCGGAACTGCCCGCCCGGGGGCCGGGCGCCGACATGATCGGCCGGACGGTCGGCCTCCTCGTCGAGATGTACGCCCATGTGGAGCCGAGCGGCTGGCGGATCAGCGACCGGCCCGGTCGCGACACCCGCAGGGCCCGCTCCTGGATGGGCGAGGACCTCGACGCGCTCGAGGAGTTCACCCAGGGCTACGAGGGCCCGCTGAAGGTGCAGGCCGTCGGCCCGTGGACGCTCGCCGCCGCCCTCGAACGGCGCGGCGGCGAGGCCGCGCTCGGCGACCCCGGCGCGTGCCGGGACCTCGCCGCCTCCCTCGCCGAGGGGCTGCGCGAGCATCTCGCCGACGTGCGCCGCCGGGTCCCCGGAGCCCGTGTCGTGCTCCAGCTCGACGAACCGTCGCTCACGGCCGTACTGCGCGGGCAGGTCAGGACCGCCAGCGGCTACCGCACGTACCGTGCCGTCGACCGGCAGGTCGTCGAGAGCACCCTGCGGGAGGTCATGGCCGCCGCCGAGGGGCCGGTGGTCGTGCACTCCTGCGCACCGGACGTGCCTTTTGCGCTGCTGCGCCGTGCCGGCGTGCAGGGAATCTCGTTCGATTTCGGTCTGCTCACGGAACGTGACGAGGAGTCCATCGGTGAGGCAGTGGAGGGCGGCACGAAGCTCTTCGCGGGCATCGTCCCCTCCACCGACGCCGCGTCGGCCGGATTGTCGGTGGGCGCCGATATCGTCAAGGGTGTACGGACACTGTGGCGCAGGCTGGGGCTGAATCCGGGGACTCTCGCCGAGTCGATCGTGATCACCCCGACGTGCGGGCTCGCGGGCGCGTCGCCCGCGTACGCCCGGGCGGCGCTCGCCCACTGCGTCCGCGCCGCGAGATCCCTCGCGGACAACCCTGAGTAACGGGTGCACGGACAACGGGAGGACGAGACGGTGGCCGGCGAACAGCAGACGAACCTGCCCGCCCAGGCACGGGAGGAGCACGCGCTCCTGTCCGAGCAGATCGAGGAGCACCGCTTCCGGTACTACGTGAAGGACAGCCCCGTCATCAGCGACGCGGAGTTCGACAAGCTCCTCCGGGAGCTCGAAGGGCTCGAGGAGCGCCATCCGGAGCTGCGCACGCCCGACTCGCCGACCCAGAAGGTCGCGGGGGACTACGAGACCGAGCTGACCAAGGTCGAGCACCGCGAGCGGATGCTCTCCCTGGACAACGCCTTCGACGACGCGGAGCTCGCCGCCTGGGCCGAGCGCGTCGCCCGTGACGTCGGCGCCCCCGGCTACCACTTCCTGTGCGAGCTGAAGGTCGACGGCCTCGCGGTCAACCTCACCTACGAGAAGGGCCGGCTGACCCGCGCGGCGACGCGCGGCGACGGGCGCGTGGGCGAGGACATCACTCCGAACGTCCGCACCATCGCCGGTATCCCCGACCGGCTCAAGGGCGACCGCATCCCCGGCCTCGTGGAGATCCGCGGCGAGGTCTACTTCCCGATGGAGCAGTTCCAGGAGCTCAACGCCCGCCGTGTGGCAGCCGGTGAGCAGCCCTACGCCAACCCGCGGAACTCCGCCTCCGGTTCACTGCGCCAGAAGGACCCCAAGGTCACCGCCACACTGCCGCTGCGCATGGTGGTGCACGGCATCGGCGCCCGCGAGGGCCTGACGATCGACCGGCTCTCCCAGGCGTACGACCTGCTCCGCGAGTGGGGCCTGCCCACCGCCCGGCACAACAAGGTGGTCGGCTCGCTCGACGAGGTGCGGGAGTTCATCGCCTACTTCGGAGAACACCGCCACTCCGTGGAGCACGAGATCGACGGGGTCGTGGTCAAGCTCGACGAGATCCCGCTGCAGGGCCGCCTGGGGTCGACCGCGCGGGCGCCGCGCTGGGCCATCGCCTGGAAGTACGCGCCGGAGGAGGTCAACACCAAGCTGGTCAACATCCGCGTCGGTGTCGGCCGCACCGGCCGCGTCACCCCGTACGCACAGGTCGAGCCGGTGACGGTGGCGGGCTCCGAGGTCGAGTTCGCGACCCTGCACAACCAGGACGTGGTCAAGGCCAAGGGTGTCCTCATCGGGGACACGGTGGTGCTGCGCAAGGCCGGTGACGTCATCCCCGAGATCCTCGGCCCGGTGGCGGACCTGCGGGACGGCAGCGAGCGGGAGTTCGTGATGCCGGCCGAGTGCCCCGAGTGCGGCACGGCGCTGCGGCCCATGAAGGAGGGCGACGTGGACCTGCGCTGCCCCAACGCCCGCTCGTGCCCAGCCCAGTTGCGGGAGCGGCTCTTCTACCTGGCGGGGCGCAGAGCGCTCGACATCGAGCACTTCGGTTACGTCGCGGCCGCGGCGCTCACCCAGCCGCTGGAGCCGTCGGAGCCGCCGCTGGCCGACGAAGGCGACCTGTTCGACCTCACCATGGAGAAGCTGCTGCCCATCAAGGCGTACGTCCTCGACCAGGACAGCGGCCTTCCCAAGCGCGACCAGAAGACCGGCGAGGACAAGATCGCGACGGTGTTCGCCAACCAGAAGGGCGAGCCGCGCAGGAACGCCGTGGCGATGCTGGAGAACATCGCGGCGGCCAAGGAGCGCCCGCTGGCCCGGATCATCACGGGACTGTCTATCCGTCATGTGGGCCCGGTCGCCGCGGAGGCACTCGCCCGTGAGTTCCGCTCCATCGACCGTATCGAGCAGGCGACGGAGGAGGAGCTCGCGGCCGTCGACGGCGTGGGCCCGACCATCGCCGCCGCGCTCAAGCAGTGGTTCGAGGAGGACTGGCACCGCGAGATCCTGCGCAAGTGGCGTGCGGCGGGCGTACGGATGGAGGAGCACGGCCCGGGGGAGGACGCGGGGCCGCGTCCGCTCGAAGGGCTGACGGTCGTCGTCACCGGAACGCTGGAGAACCACACCAGGGATGGCGCAAAAGAAGCGCTCCAGAGCCTCGGAGCGAAAGTGGCCGGTTCCGTATCGAAGAAGACGAGCTTCGTGGTGGTCGGTGACAATCCCGGCTCCAAGTACGACAAGGCCGTGCAGTTGAAGGTGCCGGTTCTGGACGAGTCGGGCTTCGCGGTCCTCCTCGAAGAGGGACCGGAGGCGGCTCGTGAGGCTGCTGTGACCGAGGAGGCGTGACAAAAGGGGCTCGGACGGGCACTCGACGGGGGCGCGTGAGGCGCACTGCCGCGGCACGAGGGGCAGGATCCGGACGCCCGGAGCGCCGGTGGAACGCCCAGTACAGGTCACGCGTTCATCGCATACCAGATGGTTAAGGGTGGCCGGGTCGCATTCGGGCAAGAGCTGTAGAGCGCTGCCCGTGCGGGTCTCCCGCGGCCTACTGTTGAAATGTGCGCCTGTCGTGCACGGCTGCGTGGTGGGATTCAGTCGTGGTGGCATGACAACGGGAGCCATCGCGAGGCACCGCCGGCTGTGAGAGGGACGGGAATGAAACCGACCGAGAGCGCCGCCCCGGTCTCACGGCCGCGTGCACTCGCGGCCCTGGTGGGCAGGAAACCCGGCCTGCCCGCGGCCGTCGTGGCAACTGCCGCGCTCGTGCTGGGCACCGGAGTCGTACGGACCCTCCAGGACGGGCAGGCGCTCTTCCCCGCCGGCACCGTCGGCTGGTCGCTCGCCGTGCTCACGGGGATCATCGTCGGGCATCTCGTCGCCCTCGGCCGCGACCGCTGGTGGGGCGGCGCGGGATCGGGAGCCGCGCTGACCCTCGCCACCCTGCTCCTGTACGGCTGGGTGGCGGCGGGCCTGGTCTCCCTCGCCGTCGTGGCCCTCGTCGGCGCCGCCTGCCGCAACCGCTGGCGCCAGGGCGTGCTGCACGGCGCCGTCGACATGCTCGGCATCGGAGCGGCGGCGCTCGCGCTCGCCCTCTTCGACGTCGTGCCCACCGTCGAGCGGCCCTGGGACCCGCTCAGTTGGGAGCCGGCGGCCGCGCCCGAGGTGATCCTCGCCGCCACCGCGTATCTGGGCGCCACCCGGCTGCTGCTCTGGTACGTGCTGGCACCACAGGCCGGCGGGCTGCCGACCGTCGCCCGCACGGCCCTGCTGCGGCAGGGCCTCGTCGCCGTCGCGCTCGTCGGCATAGCACCGCTGATCTGCGTCGTCGCCGTCGCGATGCCGCTGCTGCTGCCGCTGTTCGCCGTACCGCTGATCGCCCTGGACTCCACGCTGTGGATCGCCAGGGCCCGGGCGGAGGAGCAGCTGCGCGACCCGCTCACCGGGCTGCCCAACCGGCAGTGGCTGCTGGAGCGCACCTGGTCCGCACTGGAGGACGCGGAGAGCAGCGGCGCACGTGCCGCCCTCGTCCTGATCGACCTCGACCGCTTCCGGTCCGTCAACGACACACTGGGTCACCTCGCGGGGGACCGGCTCCTGCTGCAGATCGCCGAACGGCTCCGGCTCGCCCTTCCCCGGGGCGCGGAGGCGGCGCGGCTCGGCGGCGACGAGTTCGCCGTGCTGCTGCCCACCGCCGACTCCACGACGTCCGCGCAGCGGATCGCCAGGCACCTCGTCGCCGAACTGTCCTCCCCGCTCGACCTCGACGGGCTCACCCTCGTCCTGGAGGCCAGCGCCGGCCTCGCCGTCTTCCCCGACCACGCGCTCGACGCCGAAGGGCTGCTGCGCCGCGCGGACGTGGCGATGTACCAGGCCAAGCGGGACCGGACGGGCGTCGAGGTGTACGAGTCCAAGCGCGACAGCAACACCCCGGACCGGCTCGGTCTCCTCGGCGACCTGCGCCGCGCGCTGGACGCCGGGGACGTCGAACTCCACTACCAGCCCAAGGTCCGCTTCGACGGGCACGTCGCCGGTCTCGAGGCCCTGGTCCGCTGGGTCCACCCCGAGCGGGGGCGGGTCCCTCCGGACGAGTTCATCGCCATCGCCGAGTCCTCCGGACTGATGCCGCACCTGACCGAGTACGTCCTCGAGACGGCGCTCGCGCAGGTCGCCACATGGCGCGCGCAGGGACTCGAGGTCCCGGTCGCCGTCAACGTCTCGCCCCGCGACGTCCACACACCCGGCTTCGCCGGGGCCGTGGCCGCGAGGCTCGCCCGGCACGGGGTTCCGGCGGGCGCGCTCCAGCTGGAAATAACGGAACACGTGCTGCTGGAGGACCCGCAGCGGGCCGCGGACACCCTGGCCGGCCTCGCCGACCACGGCGTGAAGATGTCGCTGGACGACTTCGGGACGGGCTACTCGTCGCTGGTGCACCTGCGCCGGCTGCCCGTCAGCGAGCTGAAGATCGACCGCTCCTTCGTGGCCAGGCTCGCGGTCGACGCCGAGGATGCCGAGATCGTCCGCTGCACCGTGGACCTCGCCCACTCGCTCGGCCTGCTGGTCGTCGCGGAGGGCGTCGAGGACGACGAGACCTGGGAGCGGCTGAGGGACCTGCGCTGCGACGCGGTACAAGGGTGGCTGGTCGCCGCGGCGATGCCTCCGCAGGAGGCCACGGCGTGGCTGCTGGCCCGCGGGGAGCACGGCTGGCACCGCCCGGCCCTCCCGGCAGCCGGCGAGATCCCCCCACCCCAGCCCCGCGCGAACCGCACGTCGGGCCGCGCGGTGACGTAGCCCCTGTGGGCGGCGTCCCCACCGCCGGAGGGCCGCCCGGATTCCGCCCGGCGCGGCCGGAGGCAGGCGCGGCGGTACGGGACGCGGGCGGCGAGCCGCCCCCGACAGAGACCGCGCCGGCCGTCGGGCGTGGTGGGGTTCCGGCTGTCCGGTCTCCGGCGGCAGCGGCTGCCGGCCTGGCCGGGGGCGTCCGGCTTCCGCCCGGTCGGTCGGCGCTGTCGTAGACGCCGGGCACCCGGGGCAATCGGTGGCGCTGCCGTGCGTCGCGTCCGAGCGGACCCGGCCGGAGGCAGGGGCGGGTGTGGAGTCGATCGCGCAGGGGTCGTGGGGCGTGAGCCGCAGCGGCGGGACGGGTTTCCGGGCGGGGTATCAGGCACGGTCGCCGGGCCGCGGGGCGGGGGCAGAGCAAACCGTTTCACGGTCAGCGGCGCTCGCCCCATAGGATTGGGCCAAAACCATCACACTCACCCCTGAGGATCGCTGCATGCCTGGCATCACGCGCGAGGAGGTCGCCCACCTCGCACGGCTGGCGCGTCTGGAGCTGTCCGGCGAAGAGCTGGAGCACTTCGCCGGTCAGCTCGACGACATCATCGGCGCGGTCGCCCGCGTCTCCGAGGTCGCCGACCAAGACGTACCGCCGACCTCCCACCCGCTGCCGCTGACCAACGTCATGCGCGCGGACGAGGTCCGTCCGTCGCTCACCCCCGAGCAGGCGCTCTCCGGCGCCCCGGCCCAGGAGCAGCAGCGTTTCAAGGTGCCGCAGATCCTGGGGGAGGACTAATCACCATGTCGGACAGCATCATCAAGCTCACCGCCGCCGAGATCGCCGCGAAGATCGCCGCCGGCGAGCTCACGGCCGTCGAGGTGACGCAGGCCCACCTGGCCCGTATCGAGGCCGTCGACGAGAAGGTCCACGCCTTCCTCCACGTCGACCGCGAGGGCGCCCTCGCGCAGGCCCGCGCCGTCGACGAGAAGCGCGCGAAGGGCGAGAAGCTCGGCCCTCTCGCCGGTGTGCCGCTCGCGCTGAAGGACATCTTCACCACCGAGGGCATCCCGACCACGGTCGGCTCCAAGATCCTCGAGGGCTGGATCCCGCCGTACGACGCGACGGTCACCCAGCGGCTCAAGGCGGCCGACGTCGTCATCCTCGGCAAGACCAACATGGACGAGTTCGCCATGGGGTCCTCGACCGAGAACAGCGCGTACGGCCCGACCGGCAACCCGTGGGACCTCACTCGTATCCCCGGCGGCTCCGGCGGTGGCTCCAGCGCCGCGCTCGCCTCCTACGAGGCGCCGCTCGCCATCGGCACGGACACCGGCGGCTCGATCCGTCAGCCCGCCGCCGTGACCGCGACGGTCGGCGTCAAGCCCACGTACGGCGGAGTGTCGCGGTACGGCATGGTCGCGTTCAGCAGCAGCCTCGACCAGGGCGGGCCGTGCGCCCGTACCGTCCTCGACGCCGCCCTGCTGCACGAGGTCATCGCCGGGCACGACCCGCTCGACTCGACGTCCATCGACGCGCCGGTCCCGCCGGTCGTCGAGGCCGCCCGCAACGGTTCCGTGGCCGGGATGCGCGTCGGCATCGTGAAGCAGTTCCGTGGCGAGGGCTACCAGGCCGGAGTCGTGCAGCGCTTCGACGAGTCGGTGGAGCTGCTGAAGGAGCTCGGCGCCGAGATCGTCGAGCTGGACTGCCCGTCCTTCGACCTGGCGCTGTCCGCGTACTACCTGATCGCGCCCTCCGAGTGCTCCTCGAACCTCGCCCGCTTCGACGCCATGCGTTACGGCCTGCGGGTCGGCGACGACGGCACGAAGTCCGCGGAGGACGTCACCGCGCTCACCCGCGAGGCCGGCTTCGGTGACGAGGTCAAGCGCCGCATCATGCTCGGCACGTACGCGCTCAGCTCCGGCTACTACGACGCGTACTACGGCTCCGCGCAGAAGGTCCGCACCCTCATCACCCGGGACTTCGAGAAGGCGTTCGAGCAGGTCGACGTGATCGTCTCCCCGACGACGCCGACCACCGCCTTCCCGATCGGCGAGCGCGCAGACGACCCGATGGCGATGTACCTCGCGGACCTGTGCACCATCCCGACCAACCTGGCCGGCAACGCGGCCATGTCGCTGCCCTGCGGTCTCGCACCGGAGGACGGCCTGCCCGTCGGCCTGCAGATCATCGCCCCGGCCATGAAGGACGACCGTCTGTACAAGGTCGGTGCAGCCGTCGAGGCGGCGTTCGTGGAACGCTGGGGGCACCCGCTGCTTGAGGAGGCTCCGTCGCTATGAGTGCCATGGCAAAGAAGGCCAAGAACTTCAAGAAGTCCAAGACCGGGCTGTACGTATCGCTCGGCAGCACCGCGTTCGGCGCGATCAGCGTCGCCAAGCAGGCCAGGCTGGCCCGCGAGGACGGGGACGTGCTGCGGCTGATCGACGCCGCGGTGTCCGCCGCCGCCATCGTCACCGGCCTGGCCATCCTCTACCGCGAGCTGAAGCGGCTCGGCGACGACGACGTTCTGCTGGGCTGAGAGGGAAAGTTTCATCGTGACCGTCACTGAACTGGTGTCGTACGAGGACGCCCTCGCGTCCTACGACCCCGTCATGGGCCTCGAGGTCCATGTCGAGCTCGGCACCAAGACCAAGATGTTCTGCGGATGCTCCACGGAGCTGGGCGCCGAGCCCAACTCGCAGACCTGCCCCACCTGCCTCGGCATGCCCGGCTCCCTGCCGGTCGTCAACGCGGTCGCCGTCGAGTCGGCCGTCAAGATCGGCCTCGCGCTGCACTGCGAGATCGCCGAATGGTGCCGCTTCGCCCGGAAGAACTACTTCTATCCGGACATGCCGAAGAACTTCCAGACCTCGCAGTACGACGAGCCGATCGCCTTCAACGGCTATCTGGACGTCCAGCTCGAGGACGGCGAGGTCTTCCGCGTGGAGATCGAGCGCGCCCACATGGAGGAGGACACCGGCAAGTCGACCCACGTCGGCGGCGCCACCGGCCGTATCCACGGCGCGTCCCACTCCCTGCTCGACTACAACCGGGCCGGCATCCCGCTGATCGAGATCGTCACCAAGCCGATCGAGGGCGCCGGCGCCCGCGCTCCCGAGGTCGCCAAGGCGTACGTCGCCGAGCTGCGCGAGCTCATCAGGGCGCTCGGCGTGTCCGAGGCGCGCATGGAGATGGGCCAGATGCGCTGCGACGTGAACCTGTCGCTGCGCCCGAACGGCACCGAGAAGTTCGGCACCCGCTCCGAGACGAAGAACGTCAACTCGCTGCGCAGCGTGGAGCGTGCGGCCAGGTACGAGATCCAGCGGCACGCCGCGGTGCTCTCGTCCGGCGGCACCATCGTGCAGGAGACCCGGCACTTCCACGAGGAAGACGGCTCCACGACGTCCGGACGGGTCAAGGAGGAGGCGGAGGACTACCGCTACTTCCCCGAGCCCGACCTGGTCCCGGTCGCGCCCACGCGCGAGTGGGTCGAGGAACTGCGCGCCACCCTGCCCGAGCTGCCGCGTCTCCGGCGCAACCGGCTCCGCGAGGAGTGGGGCGTCTCCGAGCACGACATGCAGTCGATCCTCAACGCCGGCGCGGTCGACCTGATCGTCGCCACGATCGAGGCGGGCGCACCGGCCGACCAGGCCCGCAAGTGGTGGATGGGCGAACTGGCCCGCAGCGCCAACGAGTCGGGCAAGGCCCTGGACGAGCTGCCGATCACCCCGGCGCAGGTCGCCAGGGTGACCGCGCTGGTCAAGGAGGGCTCGCTCAACGACAAGCTGGCCCGTCAGGTCATCGAGGGCGTGCTCGCGGGCGAGGGCGACCCGGACGCCGTCGTGGACAAGCGCGGCCTGAAGGTCGTCTCTGACGAGGGCGCGCTCGGCGCGGCCGTCGACGAGGCCATCGCGGCCAACGCGGCGATCGCGGACAAGATCCGCGGCGGCAAGGTCGCGGCGGCGGGAGCGCTCGTGGGCGCGGTCATGAAGACCACCCGCGGTCAGGCGGACGCGGCCAGGGTGAAGGAACTGATCCTTCAGAAGCTGGGCGTGACCGAAGGCTGACGGCTGTACGTACGGCGAGGGCGGCAGGCACCACGGGTGCGTGCCGCCCTTCCGCGTTCCCGGTGCCCAAGTCCCGCTGGTGTGGCCGAAGTCCGGCGTCAGGGCATGAGGCTTCGTGGTCAAGGCGGCGGCTTCCGCGTCGGGGCGGGAATCTCCGCGTTACCGATCAGGGAGCCGGGCCGTTGTCACCACATGACCACAGCACACCGTGTACTCGCCGCTCTCGCCCTCGCCACCGGCGCCTCCGCGCTCGCGGCCCCCGCCGCGACCGCCGCCTCCCCGGAACTCCCCGTCGGGACGCTGTCCGTCATGGACACGGTCGACACCCTGACCGAGAGCTCCGTCGCACCGGAGCAGCGCGGACAGATGCCGAGCACCTCCGAGCAGCTCTCCGGTCTCAACAGGCTGGCCGAGGTGCCCGGTGAGCTGGACCCGCTCACCAGCCAGGCCGCGCCCGTGACGGGGCTGGTCGGCGCCTAGGGTCTGCCCGGGAGCCCGGCGTCCTGACGGCGGCGGGCGGACGGGCGGGTCAGTGGCGGACGCCCAGCCCCGGCAGCCACAGTTCGCCGCGGTCCTTGCAGCTCACGTCCCTCGCGCGGAGTTCCTCCGGCGCCCTCGTGCCGCGGGCGCACAGTTCGGTGACGACGAGGGCGGCCAGGTCCGCGGCGTCCTCCGGCCGGGGGTCGGGGAAGTCCGTCTGCCACCAGCCGCGGTCCCTGCTCTGCCAGCCGCGGGCGAGCATCGTCCTGGCGCGGTCCTCGTTGTTCTCCCCGTCGCGGTCGTCGATCGAGGCCTGCAGGCCGTCCTCGAGGCTGTAGGACACGAGCAGCTGGCGGCCCCGGTCGACGGCGCTGGTCAGGCAGAAGCTCGCCCAGTCGGTGCCGACCTGCACCGGCAGCTGCTCCACCCACGCCGCGAGAAGCAGCTGAAGGCCGTACTGGAACTGCGCCAGGTCCGCGGCGGGCCGGCCGCCCTGACGGGACGTCGGGCGCTCACCGGGGCCGCTGCGGTCCAGCTGCCACACGTACGGAAGGAACGCCGGGTCGTACGGCTCGCCGCCGGACCACGCGCCGCCCCACTCGAAGGCCCGCCGCTCCTCGCCCTCGAGGGTCAACGTGTCGTGGACCGACAGCCCCACCTGCCGGCGGTCCCCGGCGAGCAGGACGATTCTGCGGCCGTCACGCCAGCGCACGCTCGGGCCCTCCGCCGAGCCGCCGTACAGCGTCGGCTCGCCGATCCGTGCCACGATCGCGTCGTACACGCCCTGGAGCGCGCGCCGGCGTCCGGCAGGGGTGGTGTCCGGCTCGTGGACGAGCACGGGCACAGGGGCGCGGCCCAGATGCGGGCCGGGCGCGTCATGGAGCATGCGGGCGAACTCCGCGGCGTCCGCGGGCGTCAGGGCTGTCTGGTGGATCCCCCTGTATTCCATGTCGGCCATCGTGCCAGCCGGCGCCGACAAATCCGCTCGTCTTGTGGACCACGGCCGATTCCCGCCGTCGTGCGCCCTTCGCGGCCGGATGCCCCTGCCCTGAGTATGGTGGAGCGGGCGGTTCCGCCGCCGGCCGGATGTCGCTCGGACTTCCTGTCCGGACTCTTGGACGTTCACCACTCGGATGTCACTGGGCCTTCTCACCGACATCCGCTCTGACTACCGTCCCTGCGGAGCGATGGCTCGAGGATGAACCATTGGCTGTCGACGGGAGGTCGGGGATGTCACCGGAGATTTCGCGCAGAAGTGTGCTGGCGCTCGGTACGGGAGTACTCGGCGTGGCGGCCGCGGGATCGCTGCTGCCGCCGTCCCTCCAGGCGGTGCTCTCCGAGGATCCGCTGGCCGGCGGACTTCGCGCGGTCGAGCACGTGGTGATCCTCATGCAGGAGAACCGGTCCTTCGACCACTACTTCGGGACACTGCGCGGAGTGCGCGGCTTCGGGGACCGCAACGCCGTCGAACTCCCCTCCGGCAGGACGGTCTTCGAGCAGCCCGCGGCGCAGGGACGGGTGCTGCCCTTCCCCGTGCGGGAGGCCGCGGCGGCGCAGAAGAGGGACCTCCAGTACATCGGCGACCTCGACCACTCGTGGGACGGCGGCGCCAAGGCCTGGCACGACGGCTGGATGGACGGCTGGGTCTCCGCGAAGACCGCCGCGACCATGGCCTACTACGACCGGCGCGATCTTCCGCTGCACTACGAGCTCGCGGACACCTTCACCATCTGCGACGCCTACCACTCCTCGATCCACACCTCGACGAACCCGAACCGCAACCACCTCTGGAGCGGCTGGACGGGGCACGAGGCCGACGGCACGCGTGCCGTGACCAACGCCGCCTACGCGGAGGGCACCCACCCCGGCTACCCGTGGCCGACGTACGCGGAGCGCCTGGAGAAGGCGGGTCGCAGCTGGAAGACGTACACGGAGTGGGAGAACTTCACCGACAACAGCATCGAGTTCTTCACGAGCTTCAAGAAGATCGCGCGCAAGGCGCTGGCCCAGGCCGGTGGCTTCACCTACATGGAGGCCTTCTACGCGAAGGTCCGCGAGACCGAGGACGCCGCGGAGCGCGCGGAGCTGCTCGCGTCGCTGGAGCGGGGCGTGGCGACGCTGTCGAAGGGCGAGCGGTCGCTCTTCGAGCGCGGGCTGCGCCGGGTCGAGACCGGCACACTCGCCGACACTTTCCGTGCCGACGTCGCCGCCGGCCGGCTCCCCGCCGTCTCCTACCTCGTGCCGTCGGCCGTGGACTCCGAACACCCCGGGGCATCGTCGCCCATCGCCTCCGCCTCCCTGGTCTACAAGGTCCTCGACGCCCTCGCCTCGCACCCCGAGGTCTGGCGGCGCACCGTCGTCCTGATCAACTACGACGAGAACGACGGCTTCTTCGACCATGTGCCGCCGCCCGTCCCGCCCGCCGACGACACCGACGAGCGCTGGCAGGGGCTCCCGACCGGCCTCGGGATCCGCGTCCCCATGCTGGTCGTCTCGCCCTGGTCGGTCGGTGGCTACGTCTGTTCCGAGGTCTTCGACCACACCTCGGTGATCCGGCTGCTGGAACGGTGGACCGGTGTCGAGGAGCCCAACATCACCCGGTGGCGGCGCACCGTGACCGGCGACCTCACCTCGGCGTTCGACTTCGGCAGGGCCCGCCCCCAGCCGGAGGTGGAGCGGCCGGGGGAGATACCGGCGTTCACGGGCCGCTGGCGGCCGCTGCCGCCCAAGGTGCAGGCGATGCCCGTCCAGGAGCCGGGAACCCGTCCCGCACGTCCCCTGCCGTACCAGCCCGACGCGCACGCGACGCTGACCGCCGACGCGGTCACCGTGGCGCTCCGCAACAGCGGACGGGCGAGTGCGCACTTCGCGCTCTACCCGTACGCGGGCGAGTTCCCCGTGCCCCAGCACCGGGATGTAAGGGGCGAGGCGCAATGGACGGTGCCCCTTACGCGGGCGCAGTACCGTTTCACGATCACCGGCCCGAACGGCTTCCGCCGGGAGTTCGCCGGCCCCGCGCGGGGCGCCGCCGAGGTCCGCTCCGTCATCGACCACCACGACCGCGACGTGCACCTCACGCTGCGCAACAGCGGCAGCGCGCCCCTCACGTTCACCGTGCGGCCCCTCGGTTACGTCGAGGAGGCGGACCTGCACGGCTGGACCCGCAGGATCACCGTGAAGGCCGGACGCAGCCGCACCGTCGTGCACTCGGCGGCCGACGCGCACGGCTGGTACGACCTCGAGGTGACCGTCGAAGGGCCGGAGGGTGAGTCCGGATTCCGGCGCCGGCTGATGGGACACATCGAGAACGGCCGCCCGAGCGTCTCGGGCTGACGCGGCGCCCGGCGCCGGGGTCGAGAGGGTGCACATCGAGGCCATGGGTGGTGTGCACCGTTGTGCACCGGTGTGCATCGGTGTGACTCACCCCACGAAAGGGACAAACGATCACGATTGACTGCCAGAGTGGCTTCTTGCAGGTCATGAGTTCTTTGCGGGCCGTTCCCGACCAAAGATCCACGAACCACCAGGGGAGCCGGTCCGTTGGCAGCAATTGCCCGGTGGTGCGTCACGCACCGCCTCGTCGTCGTCCTGCTCTGGCTCGTCACCCTCGGCGGCGTCGCGGCCGCCGCGGGCGTCGCCGGAGCCGCCTACTCCAACGACTACGAGGTCCCGGGCACCGAATCCGGCCGTGCCACCACTCTGCTCGAGGACGGCTTCCACGGCCGGGCCGGCGACAGCGACACCATCGTCTGGCGCACGGAAAGCGGCAGCGTCCGGGCCCCCGACGTCGAGAAGCGCATGTCCGACATGCTCGAGGACGTCGCCCGGCTCGACGGCATCGCCGCCGTCGTGAGCCCGTACGGCAGCGACGGCGCCACGCAGATCAGTCCCGACTCCCGCACGGCCTTCGCCGTGGTCGCCTTCGACCACCAGGTCGAGGACATCTCCGAGGCACAGGCCAGGGCCGTCGTCGACACCGCCAAGGCGGCCGCGAGCGACGGGGTGGACGTCGAACTCGGCGGCAGCGCCATCGCCCTGACCGAGGCCCCCGACGGACATCTCGCCGAAATGGTCGGCGTGGCGGTCGCGGCTGTCGTCCTCTTCCTGGTCTTCGGCTCCCTCGCCGCCAGCGTGCTGCCCATCGCCACGGCGCTCGTGTCCGTCGGAACCGCCTACGCGGGCATCGTTCTCCTCGGCCATGTCATGACCGTCGCCGACTTCGCGCCCATGCTGGGCCTTTTGATCGGTCTCGGCGTCGGCATCGACTACGCGCTCTTCATCGTCACCAGACACCGCAAGGGGCTCAAGCGCGGCCTTCCGGTGGACGAGGCGGTACGCGACGCCGTGGCCACCACGGGCCGCGCCGTCGTCTTCGCCGGCGCCACCGTCTGCATCGCGCTCCTCGGGATGCTGATGCTGCGACTCGGCTTCCTCAACGGCGTCGCGATCGCCGCGTCCCTCACCGTCGTCCTCACCGTCGCCGCGTCCGTGACGCTGCTGCCCGCCCTGCTCTCGATGATCGGCATGCGGGCGCTGAGCCGGCGCGAGCGCCGCCGGCTGACCGAACAGGGACCGCAGCCCGAACTGCCGACCGGCTTCGCCGCCCGCTGGTCCGCCTTCGTCGAGCGCCGGCCCAAGCTGCTGGGCGCCCTCGCCGCGGTCGTCATGCTGGTGCTCGCCCTGCCGACGTTCTCGCTCCACCTCGGCACGTCCGACCAGGGCAACGGCCCCGCCTCCGCCACCACCCGGCAGTCGTACGACATGCTCGCCGACGGCTTCGGCCCGGGCGTCAACGGGCCCCTCACACTCGTCGCCGAGCTGGAAGGCCCCGACGACCACGTGGCGCTGGACCGGCTCCGGGAGGACCTCCAAGCGACCGACGGCGTCGCGTCCGCCGGGCCCGTCGCCTACAACAGCAGCGGGGACACGGCGGTGCTCACCGTCATCCCTGAGTCCGCGCCGCAGTCGAGGACGACGAGCGAACTCGTCGACCGCCTGCGCTCCGAGGTCCTGCCGGTCGCGGAGAACGGCACCTCGCTCCAGGTGCACGTCGGCGGTGTCACCGCCGGCTACGACGACTTCGCCGAGATCATCGTCGGCAAGCTGCCCCTCTTCGTCGGCGTCGTCATCGCGCTCGGCTGCCTCCTGCTGCTGCTCGCCTTCCGCTCCCTCGGCATCCCGCTGAAGGCGGCGGCGATGAACGTCCTCGCCGTCGCGTCCGCGTTCGGCATCGTCGTGGCCGTCTTCCAGTGGGGCTGGGGCAGCGAGCTGCTCGGCCTCGGCAGCGCAGGCCCCATCGAGCCCTTCCTGCCGGTGATCATGGTCTCTGTGCTCTTCGGCCTCTCCATGGACTACCAGGTGTTCCTGGTCAGCCGGATGTACGAGGAGTGGCTGGAGACCGGCGACAACCGGCGCGCCGTACGGGTCGGACTCGCCGAGACCAGCCGCGTGATCAACTCCGCCGCCGTCATCATGATCTCCGTCTTCCTCGCCTTCGTGCTCAGCGGTGACCGGGTCATCGCCATGTTCGGCATCGGCCTCGCCGCGGCCGTGGCGCTTGACGCCTTCGTACTGCGGACCCTGCTGGTGCCCGCCCTGATGCACATGCTCGGCGGCGCGAACTGGTGGCTGCCCGGGTGGATGGGCCGCCTGCTGCCCCGGATCAGCATCGAAAAGCCCGAGTGCCGCGAGGCCGCGCATGCGAGGATCCCCGATGCACGCGCGCGCGAGGACGGCGAGCTCGTGCGGTAACGGCCCGCGGTCCATCGGAGGAGCACTGTGTTTGCCATAAACCTCGGCGACGACGGAGCGGAACTGCGTCCCCTGGAACCCTGGCAGGCGGAGAAGTTCTTCGCCCACATCGACCGCGGCCGCGAGTACATCGGCCGCCACGTCGGCCTGCCGGACATCGTCAAGGACGTCCCCGCCGCCCGGGCCTTCCTCCAGGCGTACGCCGACAAGGCCGCCGCGGACACAGGACGCATCTTCGGGATCTGGCTGGAGGGCACCCTCGTCGGCGGCGTCATGTTCCGGACCATGGACGTGGCCCAGGGGACCTGCGAGGCGGGCTGCTGGCTCGAACCCACCGCGGCCGGCCGGGGCCTGGTCACACGCGCCGTGACCGTCATCGTCGACTGGGCGGTGGAGGTACGGGGAATCCACCGCGTCGAATGGATCGTCGCCTCCGCCAACCAGGCCAGCATCAACGTCGCCAAACGCCTGGGCATGACCCACGAGGGCACCCAGCGGGAGCTCTACCTGTACCGCGGCGAGCGGCACGACGAGCAGATCTGGTCGGTGCTGGCCCCGGAGTGGCGCAAGCGGCGGGCCGCGTAGCGGGCTGCTCGCGGCACAAGGCAGAAATCCGATGGTGCTCCTGGGCGGGCGGTGCTCCAATGCCCGGATGGACCCACGTGATCAGCAAGCCGTACTCGCCCTGTTCGACCAGCAATTGCGCCGGGACGCGCCGGGGGGCGAGCAGGCCGGCGACGTGGTGCGCCAGACCGGCGCCGACGGTGACTGGAGCGGTGTCCTGTGGTCCGCCCTGCGTCCGGAGACCGCCGATGCGGTGATCGAGGGGCAGGTCCGGTACTTCTCCGGGCTCGCCCGCCCCTTCGAATGGAAGCTGTACAGCTACGACAGGCCGCACGACCTCGGCGCGCGGCTGCTCGCGGCCGGATTCACCCCTGAGCCCGAGGAGACGGTGATGGTCGGGGAGGCCGCCCGTCTGACCGCCGGCGCCGGACTGCCCGACGGGGTACGACTGGAGCCGGTGACCGGCCCGGCGGGCGTCGACCTCGTGGCACAGGTGCACGAGCAGGCCTTCGGCACCAGTAGCGACCGGCTGCGCGAGCAGCTCCTCGTCCAGCTGGCCAAGGCTCCCGACACGATCGACATCACCGTCGCGATGGCGGGCGACCTCCCCGTGTGCTCGGCCCGCATGGAGCGCTACCCGGGGACGGAGTTCGCCGGTCTCTGGGGCGGCGGCACGCTCGCCGCGTGGCGCGGCCGCGGCATCTACCGGGCCTTGGTCGCCCATCGGGCCCGTCTCGCCGTGGCCAAGGGCGTCCGCTTTCTGCAGGTCGACGCGTCGGACGACAGCCGCCCCATCCTCGAACGCCTCGGCTTCACGGCGCTGTGCACCACGACGCCGTACGTCTACGAGCCGTGAGGCACGCCGCTGTGACCCCGGGACAGTGAGCCACGCGCTCCGACCCGCGTCCTCGAGGGCACGCGCCGCGTGATCCACGGGCTGCGATCCGCGCGCCGTGATCACCGGGGCCCTCACGCCCTCGGTCGCTACGAGCCCTGGGCCCGCACCAGTACGTCGCCGGCCGTCGAGCGGTAGTAGAGCACGGACCGCCCCGCACGCCGACGGCCCACCAGCCCCGCGTCCAGGAGCACCTTGAGGTGGCGGCCCACCGAGCCGAGACCCTGGCCCGTCAGCGCCACGAGGTGCGTCGTGCTCATCGGGCTGTCCAGCAGCACCAGCACGCCCGCCCGCCCGGCGCCGAGCAGTCTGGCCAGCGCCTCCGGGGCGGCGGCCCGCTCCGGCTCCGCCAGTGTGCCCGAGCACGGGTACACCACGGCGTTCCGGTGCACCGTGCCGTCGACGTCCGGCCGGTCCGTGGAGATCCATCCCGTGCGCGGCGTGACCGGCACGAACAGCAGCTGCGATCCCATCAGTTGCCGGGGCGGGAAGGCACGGGTGTTGATCTGCAGCCGGTTGCCGCCCAGCCACCGCATCTCCGGATGCATGTCGTCCAGTGCGGCCGCCCAGCCCGCCCGGCTCAACCGGTCCGTACGCGCGATCACATCGGCCTCGATGACGCGCCGCCGCCGTGGCCAGTCCGGCGCCACGGTCTCCCGCCAGACCCACTCCAGCAGGCCGGCGATGCGCTCCGGCAGATCGGGGCGCAGCAACAGGTCGGGCAGCGGTCCGCGATGCGCGACCTCGAGGTCGGCGCGGGCGGCGTCGGCCGGCGTCTCACGGATGCGGGCCAGCTCGTCGTAGAACTCCGCGCCGCCCTGCGCCGCGCGCTCGAGCGACGGCACCGGCGTCAGGAAGTCGGCTATCCATCGGTGCCTGCCGAGTGCGACGGGCACCAGCAGGGCGGTGACCGGATCGGCGGCCAGCCGCTCCTGGAAGGCGGGCCGGTGACGTTCCAGCCACCGGCGCTCGGCCGGATGCGCGGGCGTGTCCTTCTTCAGGACCGACAGGCTCGCCGTCGTCTCGCAGAGGGGGGACACGACGAACCGGCTGCCCGCGAGCGTATCCGCGTTGACCTCCCACCAGCCCAATGGTTTCGCCTCCCCGCGAAACATTAACTCCGGGCCCGGGCGCCTGCGGACACTCCGTCCATGCGCACCTATCAAGAGGTCTTCAAAGCACCGGAGTTCGCCCCACTGCTCGCGGTCACCGCCGCACATGTGGCGGCCCTGACGGTGAGCGGGCTCGCACTGGGGACGCTCGTCCACGACGCGACCGGCTCGCCGCTCCTCGCGGCCCTCAGCATGTTCGGCCCGAAGCTGGCCCAGATGATCGGCGCGAGTGTCCTGCTGTCGGCGGCGGACCGCCTGCCACCGCGCGCCGCGACCGTCGGCCTGGCGCTCTTCTTCGCCGTGACCACCACCGCCCTGGCCCTGCCCGGCCTGCCGGTGTGGGGCATCTTCGTGATCCTGTCGGTGCAGGGCACGATCGGCTCGGTCGGCGGCGGGGTGCGCTACGGACTGCTCACCGAGATCCTCCCCGCAGAGGGCTACCTGGTCGGCCGTTCCGTGCACAACATGTGCGCGGGAAGCCTCCAGATCTGCGGCTACGCCGTCGGCGGCGTACTCGTCAACGTCCTGACGCCGCGGGAGGCCCTGCTCACCGGAGCCGCCCTGTACGTCGTCTCCGCGGCCGTCGCCCGCATCGGTCTCACGAGGCGGCCGTCACGCGCGAAAGGCCGTCCGTCCGCGCGCGAGAGCTGGGGGACCACCGTGCGCCTGTGGGCGTCGAAACCGCGGCGCCGCGTCTACCTCGCCCTGTGGGTGCCCAACGGACTCGTCGTCGGCTGCGAGTCCCTCTTCGTCTCCTACGCTCCACGTCACGCGGGGCTCCTGTTCGCCTGCACCGCGGTGGGCATGCTGGCGGGGGACACCCTGACCGGCCGCTTCCTGCCCGCGCGCCTGCGCGACAGATTCGGTGCGCCGCCCCTGCTGCTGTTGCTCGCCGCCCCGTACCTGATCTTCTTCCTGCACCCGGCGCTGCCCGTGGCGCTCACCGCCGTGACCGTGGGGGCGGTCGGCTTCTCCGCCAGCCTGCTGCTCCAGGAACGCCTGCTGTCCCTGACGCCGAGCGAGCTGACGGGGCACGCCTTGGGACTGCACTCCTCGGGGATGCTCACCACGCAGGGCGTCGCCGCGGCGATCGCGGGCGGCATCGCACAGCTCACTTCGCCCGCAACCGCCATGACGGTGATGGCCGCCGCCTCCGCCGCGGTCACCCTCGCCCTGACGCCCGGTCTTCGGAACCTCGCACCAGTGGTCGGCCGCGGGGCGGCCGCAACCGACACCGGTCGCGAGCACACCGGCACGGGCAAGGACCTCAGCCCGACGGAAACGGCCTGACGCCCCGGCACGTGCTTCACGGCGCCGTCGGCTTTTGAAGATTCGTCGCATCCCGCGCCGGAGCGTCCGCCGCCGGCGCGTCCGGATGCGCCGCGTCCTGGGCCCGGACCGTCACCTTGCCCGAGTCGAGGTCTATCGGGCCACGACCGGGGTCGCCGTCGCCGACGTCCACTCTCGTCAGCGCCAAGCGGTTGCGCTCGTCGTCGGTGTGCTTACGGCCAGGTGCGAAGATCTCCTCGAAGGCGTTGAACACGGTCGGCCTCCCCTATCGGACCTCCAGCTGGAGGATCTTGTCGTCGCCCGACTCCGGCGTGCCGCGGGTGTCGGTCTCGCTGGTGAGGAGCCAGAGCTTGTCCCCGCCCGCCGGCACGACGGTGCGCAGACGGCCGTACTCCTCCTCGAGGAAGGGCTGCGGGTCCGCGGCGGGCGCGGTCCCGGACAGCGGGATGCGCCACAGACGCTCGCCGAGCAGCCCCGCCATCCAGATCGAGCCCCGCGCGTACGCGATGCCGCTCGGTGAGGCGTCCGTCGTCTTCCACTGCGCGACGGGGTCGACGAAGCCGGACCGGCCGCCCTCGCCCTCGACCTCCGGCCAGCCGTAGTTCTTCCCCGGCTCGATCAGATTGAGCTCGTCCCAGGTGTTCTGCCCGAACTCCGCCGCCCACAGTCGCTTCTCGGAGTCCCAGGCGAGGCCCTGCACATTGCGGTGGCCGTACGAGTAGACGACGGAATCGGCCTCCGGGTTGCCGTGGACCGGGTTGCCGTCCGGCGTCATGCGGAGGATCTTGCCGCCCAGCGACTCCTTGTCCTGGGCGAGACCGGTCTCGCCCGTCTCGCCCGTGCCCGCGTACAGCATCTTGTCGGGGCCGAAGGCGATCCGCCCGCCGTTGTGGACGATCCCCTTGGGGATGCCGCGGAGCACCGTGTCCGGCGCGCCCAACTGCTGGCCGGCCGGCTTCTGCTCGTCGTAGAGCAGGCGGGCGATGCGGTTGTCGGAGGCGGTGGTGAAGTACACGTAGACCTGGCGGTCGGAGGCGAACGAGGGGGAGATCGCGAGACCCAGCAGACCGCCCTCGCCGCCCGGTGCGACGCCCGGCACGGAACCGATCTCGGTCTTCTCCCCGCTCTCCGCGTCGACCCGGGTGATCGTCCCCTCGTCCCGCGAGGTGATCAGCAGGTCGCCGCCAGGCAGGACGGCCGCGCCCCAGGGGGACTTGAGGTCCTCCGCCAGGGTGGACACGACCTTGACGGAGCCCTTCGCCGGCGGGCCCGCGGAGCTGGGCGCGGGGCTCGGCGCCGTGGTCGAGGGCGAGGCGGCTTCCTTGGAGGCGCCGGGCGTACCGGCGGACGGACTCGTCCCGTCGCCTGACGAGCATCCGGCCGCAAAGAGGAGTGCGACGGCGGCCATTACGGCCGTCACTGCAGGACGGTGCACGGTTCTGATCCCTTCGACGGCGGCTGGAGCTGCCTTCCTGTTCTTCTTACACCGCCGCCGCCGTTCAGGTTCCCGATCTTGCGGAGAAGCCGGGCAGGCGTCAGCGTGCCGGGACCGCCGGGACGCCTCTGGAGTGGTCCGCGTGCCAGTTTCGCCGAGACGCGTCTGGAGCGGTCAGCGTGCCGGGTCCGCCGAGACGCAGCGGCAGCGGGCGTCCCGTTCCGCAGGGAAGCAGCCGCTGCGCTCAGTCCCACGAACCCCGTGCCGGCGGCAGCGCCTCGATCTCCGCCAGGTCGTACGCCGTGAGCTTCAGCTTCCACGCGCCCGCGTTCTCCACCGCCCACTCCGGCCGCTTCGTTCCGGGCACCGGCACCACGTGACGTCCCTGGGCCAGCACCCAGGCCAGGGCCACCTGCGCCGGTGTGACGGAGCCCCCGTGCCGTGCGGCGACCCGGCGCAGTCCCGCCACGACCGACTGGTTGGCCGCCATCATCTCCGCCGTGAACCGGGGGTGGCGCGCCCGTACGTCGTCCGGCTCGAAGCCCTGCCCCGGGGTGAGCGTGCCCGTCAGGAAACCGTTCCCCAGCGGTGTGGCCGCGAGGAAGCCCACCCCCCGCGCCTCGCACCACGGGAGCAGCCGTTCCAGGGCCCGGGGCGACCACACCGACAGCTCCGCCTGCACCGTGCTCACCGGGAACACCTGCTGCATCCGCTCCAGTTGGCGAATCGTTCCCTCGTACACGTCGCCCCCGGAGCGGCGTGACGCCCGCGCACCGACGGCGCACATCCCGAGCGCCCGCACCTTGCCGGCGCCCACCAGCTCCGCCATCGCGCCCCAGGTCTCCTCCACGGGCACCTCGGGGTCGGCGCGGTGGAGCTGGTACAGGTCGATCACATCGGTCTGGAGCCGCCGCAGCGAGGCGTCGCAGGCACGCTTCACATAGCCGGGCCGCCCGTTGGCGACGATGTGCTGGTCGCCGACGAGCAGGCCCGCCTTCGTCGACACGAAGGCGTCCGCGCGCCGCTCCTTGAGGACCCGGCCCAGCAGCAGCTCGTTGGTGAACGGGCCGTACATGTCGGCCGTGTCCAGCAGGCTCGAACCGGCGTCGAGCGCGCTGTGGACGGTACGGAGCGACCGGTCCCCGCGCTGCTGGGAGCTGCTGTAGGCCCAGCTCATCGGCATGCAGCCGAGCCCCACGGCGCCCACTTCGAGGCCCGCCGCACCGATCGCCCTGCGCTCCAACTCCCCGTACCTCTCCCTCGGCCGCTCCCCAAACTAACCAATGGGCGCCCGGGGCCTTCGCATAGCCTCCTGACCATGACTGCTGATGTGTGGCTCCCCGTCCCGGCCGACGAGATCGACGGCCTCCCCGCCCCGTCCGCGACCGGCCTGACGTACCGGTTCTGGGACGGCGGACCCGACTACCCGGCCGACCCCGCCGACTGCGCCTTCTACGCCGTCCCGTACATGAAGGGCATGGAGGTGGCCATACGGCCGCTGGCCGCCATGAAGTCCGTACGTGTCGTGCAGACGCTGTCCGCGGGCATCGACCACGTGGAGCCGGGACTCGACCTGCTGCCCGCCGGTGTGCGGCTGTGCAACGCCAAGGGTGTCCACGAGGCGTCCACGGCCGAGCTCGCCCTCGCACTCGTCCTCGCCTCGCTGCGCGGCATCCCCGGGTTCGTCCGCGGGCAGGACTCGGAGCAGTGGCGGGCCGGCTTCTACCCGTCCCTGGCCGACAAGTCGGTGCTCATCGTGGGGTACGGGTCCATCGGCGCCGCCGTCGAGGACCGGCTCGCGCCGTTCGAGTGTGCGCGGGTGGCGCGCGTCGCGCGCTCCGCCCGTACAACGGAGCGCGGCGAAGTGCGCGCACTCACCGACCTTCCCGTCCTGTTGCCGGACGCCGATGTCGTGATCCTGTCCACCCCGCTCACCGACCGGACGAAGGGCCTGGTGGGGGCCGACTTCCTGAGCCGGATGAAGGACGGCGCGCTGCTCGTCAACATCGCCCGCGGTCCGGTCGTCGACACAAAGGCGCTGCTCGCGGAGGTGGAGACGGGTCGGATCACCGCCGCTCTCGATGTCACGGATCCCGAGCCGCTGCCCGCCGGGCATCCGCTCTGGCACGCCCGCGGCGTACTCATCAGCCCCCATGTCGGCGGCTCCACCTCGGCGTTCATGCCGCGTGCCAAGCGGCTGCTGGCCGATCAGGTCAGCCGCTTCGCGTCGGGCGATGACTTGCGGAATGTCGTCGTGACGACCGGATAACGACCTTCGGGCCGGTCCCGTTCCGACACGCTTCGAAGTCACTCGAATGCGCCGCGTGCCTTAATCGCCAGAGATCGTCACGGAGAGTAGAGGGGCTATGTCCCTGAGTGACGATATTGGTGTATCGTCCCGACCTGGGGGCTGCACCGTGCGAGGGGTGGTGCTGTGGCGCGAACTGATTGCCGATCAGACGTGAGGGGGGCGACGGGCGATGCATGGCCGATGGACCGACGATCCGACGCGGCAGGGCAGCCGCTGGCGACTCCCGCGCACCGCGCTGCGCGGAGCGACGAATCCTACGGCCGCGCCCCAGGCCTCCGTACCGCCCGCGCCCCCGGGGACGGCGGCGCGACCCCGGACCGCGCGATGAGCGCGCCGGGGGCGCTGGTGTTCCGGGACGCGCTGCCGCGCGGCGGCTCGAGGCTGAAGCACCAGCTCGTCCTGGCCTTCCTCTGCGGCGGGTACGGAGTGGGGGCCGCCTTCGGCTGGGGCTCGGGCCGACTGGCTCTGATCATGGGCGACTTCGGCCTCAGCCTGGCCGCCCTGATCGCCGCGGTCTCGTGCCTGCTCTACGCCCGTACGCAGAAGTGCCGCTTCCGTCCCGCGTGGCTGCTGTTCGCGTTCTCCTCCGCCATGGCGGCGGCGGGGAACGCCGTCTGGGGCTGGTACGAGGTGGTGCTCGGCCGCGCCGTGCCGAGCACGTCCGTGGCCGATCTGTTCTTCCTCTGCTTCGCGCCGCCCGCCATCGTCGGACTGCTGGTCCTGGCCAAGCGGCCGGTCTCCAAGGCCGGCTGGGTCTGCCTCGCGCTCGACGCCTGGCTGATCGGCGGCTCGCTGCTCACGCTCTCGTGGAGCCTCGCGCTCGCGCACACCGCGCACGCGCAGGGCGAGAGCGTGGCCCCGGCCGCTCTCGCGCTGGCCTATCCGCTGCTGGACATCGTGCTGGTCAGCATGGTGCTCGCGCTGCACTTCCGCCGCTCTCCCGCCAACCGGTCCGCGGTCAACACCGCGATCGCCGGCCTCGCGCTCACGGTGCTGTGCGACGCCCTGTTCACGTCCCCGCTGCTGCGGGAGAGCTACAGCTCCGGCCAACTGCTCGACGCCGGCTGGTTCGCGGGCTCGCTGCTGCTCGCCTACGCCCCCTGGGGAGCGCGCACCGGTGAGCCGGCCGGTCCGCCACGGGGCACAAGGAATCCGGTGCGTCCCATAACGAGCTCACTGTCCGCGCTGACCCCGTACCTGGCCGCGGCCGTGTGCACCCTCGGCATCCTCCACAACGTCATCGAGGGGCGCCGGGTCGACCGGGTCGTCGTGTTCACCGGCTGCACCGTCGTCCTCGCCCTCGTCGTACGGCAGGGCATCATGCTCCTCGACAACATCGCCCTCACCCACGAACTGGCGCAGAAGGAGAACCACTTCCGCTCGCTGGTGCAGGGCTCGAGCGACGTCATCATGATCGCCGCGCCGTCGGGGGTCCTGCGCTACGTCTCGCCCGCGGCCGCCGGCGTCTACGGGCGTGACGCGGAGGAACTGGTCGGCACCGAGCTCGCCTCGCTCATCCATCCGGAGGACCTCGGCCGCGTCGTCCACGAGCTGCGCCGCTTCCTGGCCGCCGAGCCGTCGACGGAGCCGACCACACGCATGGAGTGCCGGTTCCGGTCCGGCTCCGGCGACTGGCTCAACGTGGAGTCGACGGTCAGCCGTCACCAGGGCGGCCTGATCTTCAACAGCCGGGACGTCACGGAACGGGTGCGGCTGCAGGCCCAGTTACAGCACAACGCGGAGCACGACCCGCTCACCGACCTGCCCAACCGCGCGCTCTTCACCGAGCGGGTCAGAGGGGCCCTGACGGGCCGCAGGGCGGGCGACGAGGGCACCGCCGTGCTCTTCATCGACCTCGACGGCTTCAAGGGCGTCAACGACCGGCTCGGCCACCAGGCGGGCGACGAGCTGCTGATCCAGGCGGCGCGGCGGCTCGCCGACTCCGTACGGGCCGCGGACACGGCCGCCCGGCTCGGCGGCGACGAGTTCGCCGCCCTGATCGTCGGCGACGGCTCAGGGGACAGGTCCGCCCGCGAGTCGCAGGTGCTGGAGATCGCCGACCGGCTGCGGCTGATGCTTTCCCAGCCGTACCGCATCGACGGCGGTGAGGTACGCGTGGCGGCCTCCATCGGCGTCGCCTTCGCCGAACCCGCGATGAGCCCCACCGACCTGATGCGCAACGCCGACCTCGCCATGTACCGGGCCAAGGCCGCGGGCAAGGACCGCGTCGAGCTGTACGCGCCCCAGATGCAGGCCGAGGTGGTCCGGCGCACCGAACTGGCCGCGCGGCTGCGCAGCGCCCTGCACGAGGGCGAGTTCGCGCTGCTGCACCAGCCGGTGGTGAGCCTCACCACCGGCCGGATCGCGGCGGTCTCCGCACAGGCCCGCTGGCGCTCCGCCCAGGGCATCCTCTTCACCCCTGCCGAGTTCCTGCGGGTCTCCGACGACGGCGACCGCAGCGCCGAGCTCGGCCGCTGGCTGCTGGAGGAGGCCGTCGGCCAGGCGGCGGAACGCGCCGGAGCGGGCCACCGGACAACGGTGTCGGTGCGACTGCCGGCGCGTCTGCTGCTGGACAGGGCGCTGCCGCTCGGCTCCATCGAGGCCCTGCTCACCCGGCACGGCCTGCCGTCGGGCGCACTGGTCATCGAGCTCGCGGACAGTGATCCGCGCATCTCCTTCGACGAGCTCGAGCAGCGGCTGACCGCCCTGCGCAGGATGGGCGTACGGATCGCGCTGGACGGCTTCGGCAGCGGCTACGCGGCGATCAACGCGCTGCGCAGGCTCCCCGTGGACGTGCTGAAGCTGGACCGGGGCCTGATCGAGGGCGTCGTCGAGTCCGCCAGAGTGCACAAGATCACGAGCGGGCTGCTGCGGATCGCGGGCGACCTCGGCATGCAGTCCGTGGCGGACGGCGTGGACGTCCCGGAGCAGGTGCTGGCGCTGCGCGCGATGGGGTGCACCCACGGACAGGGCATGGCCTTCTCCGGGCCGCTGGACGAGTACAGGCTGCGCCGTGCGCTGGCCAGGGGCGAGTATCCGGTGCCCGACGGGCTCGGGCTGCCGCTGCTGGCCGCGGGCGTCCCGCCTGCCCGGAATGGCTCAAATAATGAGACGCGCGTCCCACCCACTTGACAGTGGTAGCGCGCCGGGGGGAGGGTCATTGCCATGCGCACCCGAATTCTCGTACTTGGAAAGCGCGTCGGCTAGCAGAGCCGCACCGACAGCTCTGCAGACACCTCCCGACGCGCTCCCCTCGCTTGCCTCACGGCACGAGGGGTTTTTTGTTGCACCGGCGCCGACAGCAGCCAGATCAGAACCGCATCAAACCTCGCGAAAACCCTCAGCTTCGAGAAGAGAACGCCGATGACCGAGCAGGCCTCCGGGGCCCACCATCCGCAGCCGCGGGCCCGTACCGGCGGACAGCCGTCCGCCACCGTCGAACACGTCACGGGTGCGCAGTCCCTCATTCGCTCTCTCGAGGAAGTAGGGGCCGACACGGTGTTCGGCATCCCGGGCGGCGCGATCCTCCCGGCGTACGACCCGATGATGGACTCCTCGAAGGTCCGCCACGTCCTGGTCCGCCACGAGCAGGGCGCGGGCCACGCCGCCACCGGCTACGCGCAGGCCACCGGCAAGGTCGGCGTCTGCATGGCCACCTCCGGTCCCGGCGCCACCAACCTGGTCACCCCGATCGCCGACGCGCACATGGACTCCGTGCCGCTGGTCGCGATCACCGGCCAGGTCGCCAGCAAGGCCATCGGCACGGACGCCTTCCAGGAGGCGGACATCTGCGGCATCACGATGCCGATCACCAAGCACAACTTCCTGGTCACCAAGGCCGACGACATCCCGCGCATCATCGCGGAGGCCTTCCACATCGCGTCCACCGGCCGCCCCGGCCCCGTCCTCGTCGACATCGCCAAGGACGCCCTCCAGGCCAGGACGACCTTCAGCTGGCCGCCGCAGACCGAGCTGCCCGGCTACCGCCCGGTCACCAAGCCGCACGCCAAGCAGATCCGTGAGGCCGCCAAGCTGATCACCGGCGCCAAGCGCCCGGTCCTGTACGTCGGCGGCGGCGTCCTCAAGGCCGGCGCCACGGCCGAGCTGAAGGTGCTCGCCGAGCTCACCGGAGCCCCCGTCACCACCACCCTGATGGCGCTGGGCGCGTTCCCCGACAGCCACCCGCTGCACGTGGGAATGCCGGGCATGCACGGTGCGGTCACCGCCGTCACCGCGCTGCAGAAGGCCGACCTGATCGTCGCCCTCGGAGCCCGTTTCGACGACCGCGTCACCGGCAAGCTGGACAGCTTCGCCCCGTACGCCAAGATCGTCCACGCCGACATCGACCCGGCGGAGATCGGCAAGAACCGCGCCGCCGATGTCCCGATCGTCGGTGACGCCCGCGAGGTCATCGCCGACCTGGTCCAGGCCGTCCAGGCCGAGCACAGCACCGGCAACACCGGCGACTACAGCGCCTGGTGGAAGGACCTCAACCGCTGGCGCGAGACCTACCCGCTCGGCTACGAGCAGCCGGGCGACGGCAGCCTCGCCCCGCAGCAGGTCATCCAGCGCATCGGCGAACTCGCCCCGGAGGGCACGATCTTCGCCGCCGGCGTCGGCCAGCACCAGATGTGGGCCGCCCACTTCATCGACTACGAACAGCCCGCCACCTGGCTGAACTCGGGCGGCGCGGGGACGATGGGCTACGCGGTTCCCGCGGCGATGGGTGCGAAGGCCGGAGCGCCGGACCGCACGGTCTGGGCGATCGACGGTGACGGCTGCTTCCAGATGACCAACCAGGAGCTCACCACCTGCGCGCTGAACAACATCCCGATCAAGGTCGCGATCATCAACAACGGCGCCCTCGGGATGGTCCGCCAGTGGCAGACCCTGTTCTACAACCAGCGCTACTCCAACACGGTGCTGCACTCCGGCCCCGAGGCCACCGGCCTGGAGAAGAGCGCCGGCACCCGCGTCCCGGACTTCGTCAAGCTGTCGGAGGCCATGGGCTGTTACGCGATCCGCTGCGAGTCGCCCGACGACCTCGACAAGGTCATCGCCGAGGCCAACGCGATCAACGACCGCCCCGTCGTCATCGACTTCATCGTCCACGAGGACGCCCAGGTGTGGCCCATGGTCGCCGCAGGCACCTCCAACGACGAGGTCATGGCCGCCCGGGGCGTCCGCCCCGACTTCGGCGACAACGAAGACGACTGAGAGCCGCAGGAAGAGCTGTAGGAAGAGGAACGACGCACATGTCCAAGCACACGCTCTCCGTCCTGGTGGAGAACACGCCCGGCATCCTGGCGAGGATCGCCGCCCTGTTCTCCCGCCGCGGCTTCAACATCGACTCGCTCGCCGTCGGTGTCACCGAGCACCCCGACATCTCCCGCATCACCATCGTGGTCCAGGTCGAGGACCTGCCGCTCGAGCAGGTGACCAAGCAGCTCAACAAGCTCGTCAACGTCCTGAAGATCGTCGAACTCGAGCCCGGCGGCGCCATCCAGCGCGAGCTCGTGCTGGTGAAGGTCCGCGCCGACAACGAGACCCGCTCCCAGATCGTCGAGATCGTCCAGCTGTTCCGCGCCAAGACGGTCGACGTGTCGCCCGAGGCCGTCACCATCGAGGCCACCGGTTCGAGTGACAAGCTGGAAGCGATGCTGAAGATGCTCGAGCAGTTCGGCATCAAGGAACTCGTCCAGTCCGGCACGATCGCCATAGGGCGGGGCGCCCGCTCCATCACGGACCGGTCGCTGCGCGCCCTGGACCGCAGCGCCTGACTCCCCTTCTCGCCTGGCGAGACCCCGAAACCTCCCCGTCCTCTCCCGCCGTACGGTGGGACGCAACACCAGCACTCCAAGGAGATATCCCAGTGGCCGAGCTGTTCTACGACGACGATGCCGACCTGTCCATCATCCAGAACCGCAAGGTCGCGGTCATCGGCTACGGCAGCCAGGGCCACGCCCACGCGCTGTCGCTGCGTGACTCGGGTGTCGACGTCCGTGTCGGTCTGCACGAGGGCTCCAAGTCCAAGGCCAAGGCCGAGGAGCAGGGTCTGCGCGTCGTGACGCCCGCCGAGGCCGCCGCCGAGGCCGACGTCATCATGATCCTGATCCCGGACCCGATCCAGGCCCAGGTCTACGAGGAGTCCGTCAAGGGCAACCTGAAGGACGGCGACGCGCTGTTCTTCGCCCACGGCTTCAACGTCCGCTTCGGCTTCATCAAGGCGCCGGCCGGCGTCGACGTCGCCCTGGTCGCCCCGAAGGGCCCGGGCCACCTGGTCCGCCGCCAGTACGAAGAGGGCCGCGGTGTCCCGGCGATCGCCGCCGTCGAGCAGGACGCCACCGGCAACGCCTTCGCGCTGGCGCTCTCGTACGCCAAGGCCATCGGCGGCACCCGCGCCGGCGTCATCAAGACGACCTTCACCGAGGAGACAGAGACCGACCTGTTCGGTGAGCAGGCCGTGCTCTGCGGTGGAGCCTCCGCCCTGGTCAAGGCGGGCTTCGAGACGCTGACCGAGGCCGGCTACCAGCCGGAGATCGCCTACTTCGAGTGCCTCCACGAGCTGAAGCTGATCGTGGACCTCATGTACGAGGGCGGCCTCGAGAAGATGCGCTGGTCGGTCTCCGAGACCGCCGAGTGGGGCGACTACATCACCGGCCCGCGGATCATCACGGACCAGACCAAGGCCGAGATGAAGAAGGTCCTCGCCGAGATCCAGGACGGCACCTTCGCCAAGAACTGGATGGACGAGTACCACGGTGGTCTGAAGAAGTACGACGAGTACAAGACCCAGGACTCCGAGCACCTGCTCGAGACCACGGGCAAGGAGCTGCGCAAGCTCATGAGCTGGGTCGACAACGACGAGGCGTGAGCCACCGGGCGAGGGGGCCGGTCCCCGGTCCCCTCGCCTCCGCCACTTCGTCCAGCCACGGACGAGTGATCCTGCCAACGAGGCGCAAGACGCACCGTGCGGCACCACTACACTGCTCAACAACACCATCGCGTCAGGCCCACAGTGTCGTGCGTCTTCCACGCGGCTTGCCCCCTCCACCGCCTGCGGCCGTCGGGACGGCCGTCCGCACTGCATCTGTGAGGACTCACGTGAGCTCGAAACCTGTCGTACTCATCGCTGAAGAGCTGTCGCCCGCCACCGTCGACGCGTTGGGCCCGGACTTCGAGATCCGGCACTGCAACGGCGCCGACCGCGCGGAGCTCATCCCCGCCATCGCCGACGTCGACGCGATCCTGGTCCGCTCCGCCACGAAGGTCGACGCCGAGGCCATCGCCGCCGCCAAGAAGCTGCGTGTCGTCGCCCGCGCTGGCGTCGGTCTGGACAACGTCGACGTGTCCGCCGCCACCAAGGCCGGCGTGATGGTCGTCAACGCCCCGACGTCCAACATCGTCACCGCCGCCGAGCTCGCCTGCGGCCTGCTCGTCGCCACCGCGCGCAACATCCCGCAGGCCAACACCGCGCTGAAGAACGGCGAGTGGAAGCGCTCGAAGTACACCGGCGTCGAGCTGAGCGAGAAGACCCTCGGCGTCGTCGGCCTCGGCCGCATCGGTGTCCTGGTGGCCCAGCGCATGTCCGCGTTCGGCATGAAGATCGTCGCGTACGACCCCTACGTGCAGCCGGCCCGCGCCGCGCAGATGGGCGTCAAGCTGCTGTCCCTCGACGAGCTGCTCGAGGTCTCCGACTTCATCACCGTCCACCTGCCGAAGACCCCCGAGACGCTCGGGCTGATCGGCGACGAGGCGCTGCACAAGGTCAAGCCGGCCGTCCGCATCGTCAACGCCGCGCGCGGCGGCATCGTCGACGAGCAGGCGCTGTACACGGCGCTCAAGGAAGGCCGCGTCGCCGGCGCCGGCCTCGACGTGTACGCCAAGGAGCCCTGCACCGACTCGCCGCTCTTCGAGCTGGACCAGGTCGTGTGCACCCCGCACCTCGGCGCCTCCACGGACGAGGCGCAGGAGAAGGCCGGCATCGCCGTCGCCCGCTCGGTGCGCCTCGCGCTCGCCGGTGAGCTCGTACCGGACGCGGTCAACGTCCAGGGCGGCGTGATCGCCGAGGACGTGCGCCCCGGTCTGCCGCTCGCCGAGAAGCTCGGCCGGATCTTCACCGCCCTCGCGGGCGAGGTCGCGGTCCGTCTCGACGTCGAGGTCTACGGCGAGATCACCCAGCACGACGTCAAGGTGCTCGAACTGTCCGCGCTCAAGGGCGTGTTCGAGGACGTCGTCGACGAGACCGTCAGCTACGTCAACGCGCCGCTGTTCGCGCAGGAGCGCGGTGTCGAGGTCCGCCTGACGACGAGTTCCGAGTCTCCCGACCACCGCAACGTCGTCACCGTGCGCGGCACGCTCTCCGGCGGCGAGGAGGTCGCGGTCTCCGGCACGCTGGCCGGCCCCAAGCACCTCCAGAAGATCGTCGCGATCGGCGAGCACGACGTGGACCTGGCGCTCGCCGACCACATGGCCGTCCTGCGCTACGAGGACCGCCCGGGCGTCGTCGGCACCGTGGGCCGGATCCTCGGCGAGGCCGGTCTCAACATCGCCGGCATGCAGGTCTCGCGGGCGGAGGAGGGCGGCGAGGCGCTCGTCGTCCTGACCGTCGACGACACGGTGCCGCCGGCGGTGCTGGCGGAGATCTCGGACGAGATCGGCGCGACGTCGGCGCGGTCGGTGAACCTCACGGACTGACCCGTACGATCCGTCGCCCCGGCCCCCGGCCGCCCGCCTCGTGCGCGCGACCGGGGGCCGGGGCGCGTCCGGGGCCGGGCGACGCCGCCCGGGGCCGTTCGCTGTCCGGTGGCCGGGCGGCCGCTCCGCTCCGGTGCCTCCGCGTGCATGGCCCCAAGCCGTTTCCCGCCAACCGGTAAAATTGGTCAAAAGTGGGCAATAGTCGCGTGAGGTCGCGGCGCACCCCGTACGACCCCGCCCGTTCCGCGGGGTCTTCCCAGCGGTACGCGGCGCCCTCGGCAACGGCCGGGCAATGGTCCGGCCCTTCGCTCACCTGCACAGGTCAGGAGGGGCACGCCATGGATCCATGGCTGATCTGGTTGATCGTCGCAGCGCTGCTGGTCGTGGCGGAGATCTTCACGCTCACCGCTTCGCTCGGAATGCTGGGCGGGGCCGCGCTGGTCACGGCGGGAGCCGCGGCGATCGGTCTTCCGCTGCCCTGGCAGTTCCTCGTGTTCACCGTCGTCGCCACGGCGAGCATGCTCTTCCTGCGCCCCTTGGCGCTGCGCCACGTGCTCCAGCCGCAGAAGGAACGATTCGGTGTGGACGCGCTGGTCGGCAAGGCCGCCTATGTCGTCTCGGAGGTGACGGGCCTGGAAGGCAGGGTCCGCATCGGTGGCGAGGAATGGACCGCCCGCGCGTACGACGAGACGCTGGTGATCCCTCCGGGAACGACCGTCGACGTCATGGAGATCAGCGGCACCACCGCGCTCGTCTACCCCCGGGAGTGATCCATGGAAGCCTCGGCCGCTCTCATCGCCGGCCTGATCGTCGCGCTCATCGCCGTCTTCACCGTGGTGCGAGCGGTACGGATCGTGCCGCAGGCGCGTGCTCGCAACGTCGAACGGCTCGGCCGTTATCACCGCACACTCCAACCCGGGCTCAACCTCGTCATCCCCTACATCGACCGCGTCCATCCGGTGATCGACCTGCGGGAACAGGTCGTGTCCTTCAGGCCGCAGCCGGTCATCACCGAGGACAACCTCGTCGTCGAGATCGACAGCGTCCTGTACTTCCAGGTCACCGATCCCCGGGCGGCCTTCTACGAGATCGCGAACTTCCTGCAGGCGGTCGAGCAGCTCACGGTCACCACTTTGCGCAACGTCGTGGGCTCCATGGACCTGGAGAAGACGCTGACCTCCCGCGACACCATCAACAGCCAGCTCCGCGGCGTGCTCGACGACGCCACCGGCAAGTGGGGACTAAGGGTCAACCGGGTGGAGATCAAGGCCATCGACCCCCCGCAGTCCATCAAGGACGCGATGCAGAAGCAGATGCGGGCCGAGCGGGACAAGCGTGCCGCGATTCTCGGTGCCGAAGGGCAGCGCCAGTCGCAGATCCTGACCGCTGAGGGTGACAAGCAGTCCGCCGTCCTCCGCGCGGAGGGCAACCGCACCGCCGAGATCCTCAAGGCGGAGGGCCAGTCCCGGGCCATCGACGAGGTGTTCCAGGCCGTGCACCGCAACGACCCCGACCCGAAGTTGCTCGCCTACCAGTACCTCCAGACGCTGCCTCAGCTGGCCCAGGGGCAGGGCAGCACCTTCTGGGTGATCCCCAGCGAAGTCACCTCCGCACTGGAGGGGGTGTCCCGCGCCTTCGGCGAAGTGCTGCCGCAGTCGCCGGCGACACGGGAGACCTCCTCCGACGACAGGTCCGTCCAGGCCGCCGACGACGCGGCGCAGGCGGCGGAAGCCGCCGCGGAGGCGCTCGCCGACGCGGCCAGGGCCGACGAGTCCGCGACCGGCCGCCGCCCTCCCGCCCCGCCCACCGCGGGCTGACGGTGGACGAGCGCCACCGGGCATCGCAAGGCTCGGACCTGCTCGCGAGCCGCGGGAGGTGACTCAGTGCGGCCCCCGGTGGGTCCCGAGCGCAGCCTCCGCCCGCACCGGCCCGGCGTCCGGCGCCGTCCCGCTGTCGCGCCCACGCAGGGCCGCCGCCGCCAGCACCGCCGCCCCGACGAGTACCACCGCGCCGCCCACCGCCGCCGCGTGCATGCCGCTCACGAACGCGCCACGGGCGAGTGCCAGCAGTGAGTCACCCGCCTCGCCCGGCAGCTCGCGGGCGACCACCGCCGCGCCGCCCAGCGTCTCGCGGGCCGTGTCCAGCGCTCCGTCCGGCAGGCCGGCGGGTGCGCCGTCGGTGACCTCCCGCCGGTAGACCGCTGTGCCCAGGCTGCCGAGGAAGGCCATGCCCAGCGCGCCGCCGAACTCCTGTCCCGTCTCCAGGACCGAGGCCGCCGAGCCGGCCTTCTCCGGCGGTGCGGCGGCGAGCGCCATGTCGGAGACGGTGGCCGCCACGGCGACGATGCCGCAGCCGATGACGGCGGCACCGGTCAGCAGGACCGCCATCGAGTCGGTGCCGGTGACCGTCAGGAGCAGGTAGCCGGCCGCGCCGACGAGGAATCCGGCACTGACCACCGGGGCGCGGCCGAACCGTAGTGCCGCGGCGCCGGCGGCGGGCGCGGCGGCGCCCACGGCGACCGAGGGGACGACGCTCCACAGCGCGGCCTCCATCGCGCCCTGGCCGAGGACCGACTGCAGGTACTGCGTGGTGAAGTAGGCGGAGCCCATCATGGCGAACATGGCGATGCTGTTGAGGAGGACGCCCGCCCCGAACCCGCGGCCGCCCTGGAACAGGTCACGGCTGATCATCGCGTCGTGGCGCGTTCGCTGACGCCGTACGAAGAGGAACCCGACCGCGAGGCCGGCCGTCACGCAGAGGGCCGGCACCGTGCCGTAGCCGTCGGCGGCGATCTCCTTGAGTCCGTAGACCACGGGCAGGACCGCGCCCATGGACAGCGGGACGCTCAGCAGGTCGAAGCGGCCGGGGGCCGGGTCCTTGAACTCGGGCACCAGGACCGGCACCAGGAACAGCAGGAGCAGCATCGCGGGCACGTTGACGAGGAAGACCGAGCCCCACCAGAAGTGGTCCAGCATGACGCCGCCCATCACGGAGCCGAGCGCGATACCGCCCGCCATGCACCCGGACCAGATGCCGATCGCCTTGGTGCGCTGCCTGTCGTCGCGGAACATGTTCCGCACCAGGGCCATGGTCGAGGGCATCAGGGTCGCGCCGCCGATGCCGAGCAACGCCCGCGCGGCGATGAGCATTTCGGCGTTCTGCGCGTACGCGGCACCGATCGAGGCAGCGCCGAACGCGACCGCCCCGACGAGAAGCAGCCTTCGGCGGCCGATGCGGTCGCCGAGCGAGCCCATCGTGATGAGCAGGCCGGCGAGGGCGAAGGCGTAGATGTCGAAGATCCACAGTTGCTGGGTGCTGCTCGGGTCCAGTTCCCGGCTGATGGCGGGGATCGCGAAGTAGAGGACGGACACGTCCATGGAGACCAGGAGGAGCGGCAGCAGAAGGACGACGAAGGCGGTCCATTCGCGGCGGCCGGCAAGGGGCGCGGCGGTACTCGGTGGGGTCATGCGCAGCAATGTACGGGCGTATTAAACGTCTGTCTAGAACGTTTGTATAAAACGAGCGTCTAGGACGCTCGTATGGCATGCCGGTACGCTGCCTGGCATGGGACATCGCGAGGATCTGCTCGAGGGCGCGAAGCGCTGCCTGACGGAAAAGGGCTTCGTACGCACCACGGCGCGGGACATCGTCAGGGAGTCGGGGACCAACCTGGCGTCGATCGGCTACCACTACGGCTCGAAGGACGCGCTGCTGGCGGAGGCGTACATCGCCCTGGTCGAGGGCGTCTCCGACCACTTCGACGCCACGGAGGAGGCGACCACGGGGACGCGCCCCGGTTCGACGGACCGCTTCCAGGAGGTCTGGAAGAACATCATCGCCACCATGTCGGGCCCGGACTCCCTGTGGCACCTGAGCATGGAGATCGTCGTCATGGGCGATCAACTGCCCGCCGTGCGCGACCATCTGGCCCGGGCCCAGCGTGAAGGCGCGCGGGGCATCATCCCCATGTTCATGGGCGGTGCGGAGGCCGACGTCGCCGAGGAGGACGTCGACACGCTCGGGAAGTTCTACATGACGCTGATGATGGGGCTCATCGCCCAGTGGTCGTTCGACCCGGCGACCGCGACCCGCGCCGACGAACTCGCCGAGGGGCTGCGGCGGGTCATGAAGGCGGCCGACGAGACGCCGTGATCGCTTACAGCCGGGCGCTCTTGAGGGCCATGTGCAGCAGCAGCCGGTGCTCGCCGTCGTCGAGGTCCAGACCGGTGAGCTGCTCGACGCGGCCGAGCCGGTAGTAGAGCGTCTGGCGGTGGATCCCCAGCGCCGTGGCCGTGCGCCCCGCCTGGCCGGCGCAGTCGAGGAACACCTCCGCCGTGCGGGCCAGTTCGCGGTGCGAGGGTGCCAGCAGTTCGCCTACCGCGGGATCCTCCGCGGCCTTTGCGGGCAGGGCGGTCAGCAGGCGGTACGGGCCGATGTCCGACCACCGGGCGACGGGCCCGAGCCGGGTCTGCGCCCGCGCGGCCCGGGCGGCGGAAGCCGCCTCACGCCAGGCGCGGCCCAGGCCGGCCAGTCCGCGCAGCGGCGTCGCCACGCCGGCGGCCGCCTCGCCGCCGCCCGCCGCGTCCACCAGCCGGGACGCCGCCGTGAGCGCGGGGGAGAGGCTGTCCGCGGAACGGAGCCGTACGAGCGCGGCCACCGCGCCGGCCCGACCGCCGGGTGCCTCGCCGGAGGTCTCCGTCTCCACAAGGCGTCCGCCGCCGGATCGCACGGGCAGGGGCACCGTGCACAAGGCGGAGGCCCCGGGAAGTGATCGCACGGACGGCGCGTCGCCCGTGATCCACGGCGTCACGCACACCAGCGTGTGCAGCCCTTCCGCGTCCGTGCCCAGCCCGGTGCCCAGCTCGGCCACCGCCATGTCGTACTGCCAGCCCCGTTCCGCCGCCAGCACCGCCCGCAGCTCCCGGGAGAGGTCCGCGCCGACCCGTTCCTCGTCCGCGAGGAGTGTGCCGATCCGGTCGGCGACCTCCATGGCGGCGGACAACTGGGCGGCCGACGGCCCCGGCTCCGCGTCGAGCAGCCACACGTACCCGAGGGCGACGCCGCGGTGGCGTACCGGCAGGCAGATCCGGTCGCGGTAGACACCCGCGTCCGGTGCGGCGGGGATACGGACCGGGCCGGTGGCGCGGGTGATGCCGAAGCCCTCGAACCAGGCGCGCACCGCCGGGGTCGATCTGCGGGTCAGGATCGAGCGGGTGCGGACCGGGTCCAGGGTGGTCTCGTCGAAGGCGCTGTCGCTGTCGTGGGCGCCGAAGGCGATCAAACCGAAGTCCCTGTTCTCCAGCGTCGCCGGCATGGCCAGCAGTGCGGAGATCTCGTCGACGAGGTCCTGGTAGTCGCCTTTCACGCCCCCATTCTCGCACCCTTCAGACATATGTCTGAGATCCGGGACACGGATGCGTGACAGCTGTCGATGGCCCGCCGTCCGCGCCATCCTTAGGTTCAGGGTGGTTCTTCGTGCCGTTTCCTCAAGCTTCCGGTTTCGGCCACTTCAACACCTGTTCCGTGGAGGTGCCCCGTGCTGGGTCCCGTGATCCTCGCCGCTTCGCGCAGCGACAAGATGCGCCGTTTCGTGTCGGCCGCCCCGGGGACCAAGCAGGTCGTCGCCCGGTTCATCGCCGGTGAGACGGTCGAGCAGGTCGTTCCGGTCGTCAAGGAGGCCGTGGCCAAGGGCCTCGAGGTCACGCTCGACGTCGTCGGTGAGGACATCACCACCCGCGAGCAGGCCGCCGCCGCCCGCGACGCCTACCTGGAGCTGATCGAGCAGCTCGCGGGCCTGGGCCTCGGCACCAAGGCCGAGATGTCGGTCAAACTGTCGATGTTCGGTCAGTCCCTCGAGGGCGGCCACGAACTGGCCCTCGCCAACGTCCGCCCGGTCGTCGAGGCCGCCGCCGCCATCGGCACCACGGTTACGCTGGATGCCGAGGACCACACCACCCTCGACTCGATGTTTGCCATCCACGAGGAACTCCGTAAGGACTTCCCGCAGACCGGCTGTGTGATCCAGGCCTACCTGTTCCGCACCGAGGACGACGCCCGCCGCCTCTCCGAGGCCGGCAGCCGCGTCCGCATCGTGAAGGGCGCGTACAAGGAGCCCGCCTCCGTCGCCCACCAGGACAAGGCCGAGATCGACAAGGCGTTCGTCCGCGTCCTGAAGATCCTTATGGAGGGCGACGGCTACCCGATGATCGGGTCGCACGACCCGCGTCTGATCGCCATCACCCAGGAGCTGGCGCGCAGCGCCGGGCGCAAGCTCGACGACTACGAGTTCCAGATGCTGTACGGCATCCGCGGCGACGAGCACGTCCGCCTCGCGGCGGAGGGCCACCGGATGCGGGTCTACACCGCCTACGGCACCGACTGGTACGGCTACTTCATGCGCCGCCTGGCGGAGAAGCCGGCCAACCTGCTCTTCTTCCTCCGCTCGATGATCACCAAGGGCTGAGCCCTCCACCCCTCGCTAAGGAGCAACGGAACCCATGGACGCTGTCACCCAGGTCCCCGCCCCGGTCAACGAGCCGGTGCACGGCTACGCCCCCGGTTCGCCCGAGCGCGCCCGCCTCGAGGCCAAGCTCAAGGAGCTGGCCGAGAACCCGATCGAGCTGCCGATGACCATCGGCGGCGTGAAGCGCATGGGCGGCGGCGAGCGTGTCGACGTCGTACAGCCGCACAACCACAAGGCCGTCATCGGCACCTTCGCCGCCGCCACCCAGCAGGACGCGCAGGACGCGATCGACGCCGCCCTCGAGGCCGCTCCCGCGTGGCGCGCGATGTCCTTCGACGACCGTGCCGCGATCATCCTGCGCGCCGCCGAGCTGCTGTCCGGCCCGTGGCGCGAGACGCTGGCCGCCTCCACCATGCTCGGCCAGTCGAAGACCGCCCAGCAGGCCGAGATCGACACGCCCTGCGAGCTCATCGACTTCTGGCGCTTCAACGTCAAGTACGCCCGCGACATCCTGGCCGAGCAGCCCCCGGCCAACTCGCCGGGCGTGTGGAACCGCATGGACCACCGTCCGCTCGAGGGCTTCGTCTACGCGATCACCCCGTTCAACTTCACCGCCATCGCCGGCAACCTGCCGACCGCGCCCGCGCTGATGGGCAACGTCGTCGTCTGGAAGCCGTCCCCGACGCAGACCCACGCCGCCGTGCTGCTGATGCAGCTCCTGGAGGAGGCCGGTCTGCCCAAGGGCGTCATCAACCTGGTGACCGGCGACGGCATCGCCGTCTCCGAGGTGGCGCTCGAGCACCCGATGCTCGCCGGCATCCACTTCACGGGCTCGACCAAGACCTTCCAGCACCTGTGGAAGACGGTCGGCAACAACATCGAGAAGTACCGTTCCTACCCGCGCATCGTCGGTGAGACGGGCGGCAAGGACTTCGTCGTCGCGCACCCCAGCGCCGACCGCGCCGTGCTGAAGACCGCGCTGACCCGCGGCTCCTTCGAGTTCCAGGGCCAGAAGTGCTCCGCCTCCTCGCGCGCCTACGTCCCGGCCTCGATCTGGAACTCCGGCTTCAAGGAGGAGTTCGCGGCCGAGGTCGACGGCATCAGGATGGGTGACGTCACCGACCTGTCGAACTTCATCGGCGCCGTGATCGACGAGCGTGCCTTCGCCAAGAACAAGGCCGCCATCGACCGCGCGAAGTCCGACCCGTCCTGCACGATCGTCGCGGGCGGCAGCTACGACGACTCGGTCGGCTACTTCGTCCGCCCGACCGTCATCGAGTGCTCCGACGCCGCCAACGAGGTCTTCACGACCGAGTACTTCGGCCCGATCCTCGCCGTCCACGTCTACGAGGACGACAAGTACGAGGAGATGCTGGAGCAGATGGAGTCGGTGTCGGCGTACGCGCTGACCGGCTCGATCATCGCCGGTGACCGGGCCGCGGCGGCCCACGCGATGGAGAAGCTCCGCTACGCGGCGGGCAACTTCTACATCAACGACAAGTCGACCGGCGCCGTCGTCGGCCAGCAGCCCTTCGGCGGCGGCCGCGCCTCCGGCACCAACGACAAGGCCGGCGCCCCGCAGAACCTGATGCGCTGGACGCTGACCCGTGCGATCAAGGAGACGCTGGTCCCGCCGACCGACTACTCCTACCCGCACATGGGCTGACCTTCCGGTCGACCCCCGAGGCTCCGCCCCCGTCCCGGCCCCCACGCCGGAACGGGGGCGGTTTCCATGTGGCCACGCCGCACGGCCCGTTGATCCGGTCCGGTCCGGTTCAGACCCGGCGCCTGCGCGCCATCGCGAACGAGAAGACCCCGAACAGCACCAGCCCGGCGGCGACGAGCGCAAGCAGCCACGGCCCCGCGGGAGTTCCGGCGAAGGACCGCAGCGTGTCGTCGAACCCCTTGGCCCTGTCCGGTTCGTAGGTGAGCGCCGCGAGCACGACGAACACGCCGACCGCTGCGAACAGCACCCCGCGTGCCACGCCGCCCGCGACGCCCGTCACGTCGATCAGCCGCCGCGTCCGGCGCGACATGCCGCCCTGCTTCAGGTGCTTGCGGTACGTGCGCAGCGCCGCGCGCACGGCGACCCAGGCACCGGCGACGACGATGCCGGCACCGGCCAGACCGACGATCCACCGGCCCCCGGGCAACTCCAGCGCCCTGGCCGTCACGTCCTGCGACTGCCGGTCGCTCGAGCCGCCGCCGCTGCCGCTCTCACCCGCGGCGAACGCGAGGACGGAGTAGGCGACGAACCCGTAGAAGACACAGCGGCCCGCGGACAGCAGCCGCTTGTGCGGCTTGTGCCCGTCGGCTCCCGCCGCGCCGAAGAGCGCTTCGGAGAGCCGCCACAGTGCCATGCCGGCCAGTCCGGCACCCAGCGCCCACAACAGCACGGAGCCGAACGGCTGCTCCGACAACCGGGTGAGCGCGCCGCCGCGGTCCGCCTGGCGGCCGGTACCGCCGAAGGCGATGTGCAGGGCCAGCGCCCCGACGAGCAGGTAGATCACCCCGCGGGCCACGAATCCCCAGCGCGCGGCCGCTTCGACGACGGAACCGTTCGCCGCCCGGCGGACGCGGGCGCGCCCGGGGAGCGTCGAAGTGTGTGCGTTCATGGGCACCTCCGGTACGCGGATGCCCTGGCGGTCCGCCAGGAAACGGGACGGCGGCGGCCACGCGTGGTGACGACCGCTCAGTTTGCGTGCGCCGTGGGCGGATACCCGAACGGCATGGCTGAGACCGAGAAGAAGACGACCCAGGCACGTACGACGACGAAGAAGACGGCCGCCGCCGCACAGGGGCGGACCCGGTCGGCCGCCGAGGCGCCGGCGAAGGCGGCGTCCAAGGCGCAGGACACCGCCCGCCGCACCGGCGAGGTGGCCCAGGGCATCGGCGGCGTGGCCACGGAGAAGGCACTGACGGCGGCCAGGACCGTCCAGCAGGCGGCCTCCACCGCCGCCGGCGCGACGGTCGGCAAGGCAGGAGTCGTGTGGACGCTCGTGAAGGCGCGCAAGGCGATCGTGGCCGGCGCCGGGACGGGCGTCGCCACCGCGGTGGCGGGCTCGTACGCGCTCGGACGCCGTGCCGGCCTCAAGCAGCGCGGCCCGCTGTCCCGCCTCACCGGCGGCAGGCTCTGAACGGACCGCTCCCGACCCGGTTGCCGCCTGCTCCGGACGGGTGGGGCGGCGCTCGCCGGTGCCCTGCGCTGGAAGGGATCACGCGCCAGTGATCACCACCACGCAGGGAGACACGAGACACGATGACCCACAACCGGCGAAGGAGCCCCGTCCGCCGGGTGCTCCTGTTCAGTTGCGCCCACCTCTTCGCAGCGGCGGCCGTCGTCGGCCTGGGAGCCACGGAAGCCGGCGCGCAGGCGCCCTTGTGCTTCGGGGTCCCCGCGACGACCACGGGGACGACGGGGACGCCCGGTAACGACGTGATCGTCGGGACACCGGGCGCCGACGTCATCGACGGCCTGGGCGGCAACGACCTGATCTGCGGCCTGGGTGGCGACGACCGCCTGACCGGAGGGCCGGGCGCCGACTCGCTCGACGGCCAGGACGGCGGCGACACCGTCGTCGGCGACAACTACAGCGCGACGGGGAACGCCACGGCGGCCACCGGGACGGACCGCGTGTTCGGCGGGGCGGGCGCCGACGCGCTGGTGGGCGACAACCTCGCCCCGCAGGGCACGGCCGCCGGGGCGGCGGGGGACACGCTCCACGGCGGAACGGGCGACGACTTCCTGGTCGGCGACAGCAGGGGCGACCACGCCTCCGGCGGGGCGAACGACCGTCTCGAGGGCGGCGAGGGCAACGACGGCCTCAACGGTGACGCGTTCGCCTTCTTCGACGCCTCGGGGGCCGGCGACGACATCCTGCTGGAAGGCCCTGGGGACGCCGGTGACGCCAACGGCGACAGCACCGCCATTCTGGGGAACGCGAGCGGCAGCGGCGGCAACGACGTCATCGATCTCGGAGCGGACGGCGGCACCGTCGCGACCGGTGATCACAGCGCCTCCGGTGGTACGGCGACCGGTTCCGGCAACGACCGGATCACCGGTGGTGGCGCGGGCGAGTTCCTGCTCGTCGGCGACAGCGCGATGGGTGACCCCACGGGCGCGACCGCCGGGAACGATCTGATCGACGGGCGTGGCGGGGACGACACGGTGTTCGGCGACAACATCGGCCCGAGCAGTGTGTCGGCCGGCGCCGCGGGCGGCTCCGACCGCATCGACGCCGGGGCCGGGAACGACACCCTCCGGGGCGGCCCCAGCAGTGATCTGCTCAACGGCAGCACCGGCACGGACGACTGCGACGGCGAGGCCGGGGCGGACCTCGAGACGAACTGCGAGATCTGAGGCCCGGTCTCCACGGGCCCGCGCCGGGACGCCGACTCCCGCCGCGGGCCCGCGCTGTCGTCCCGGGCCATGATCGCGTCTCAGATAGTAGGAAGTCCGAGTAATTGTGGAGACAGAGCGGCCCGGCTGACCTAGCTTTGTAGGAGCCGAACGTCTCGCTCGATCCAGCGAATGGCGGTTCCGAGTCCGCGCCCCCAGGCAGGCAACCCCTGCGGCGCGCTCCCCGCCCCTTCCGGCGCCTCGAAATCTCTTCTGATCTCAAGGAGTCGATCATCATGTCCGCTGCGACCGCCCGCCGAGTCCGTCACGCCTCCCGCACCACCGAGTCCGACCGCAAGAACGCCGCCGCCGCCCTGCAGCGCGCCCTCGACCGCCGCGACAACGGCGGCTCCACCGGTCACTGAGCGACGATCATCCGCGTCCATATGGTGGACGTGCCATGTCATTGGATGGGACGCGGAGTAGGGTGCCGACATGTCTCGCAGCATCAATCTCGCAGTTGTCCCCGGTGACGGCATCGGCCAGGAGGTCGTGGCGCAGGGCCTGAAGGTCCTTGCCGCGGTCCTGCCTCAGGATGTGAAGCTGGAGACCAAGGAGTACGACCTCGGCGCCCAGCGCTGGCACCGCACCGGGGAGACCCTCCCCGACGCGGAGCTCGACTCCCTCAAGAGCCACGACGCGATCCTCCTCGGCGCCATCGGCGACCCGTCGGTGCCCTCCGGTGTGCTGGAGCGCGGTCTGCTGCTGAAGCTGCGGTTCGCCTTCGACCACTACGTCAACCTGCGTCCGTCGAAGCTGTTCCCCAACACGGCCACCCCGCTGGCCGGCCGTCCCGACATCGACTTCGTCGTCGTGCGCGAGGGCACAGAGGGCCCGTACACGGGCAACGGCGGTTCCCTGCGCACCGGTACGCCCGCCGAGGTCGCCACCGAGGTCAGCCTCAACACGGCCTACGGAGTGGAGCGTGTCGTCCGCGACGCGTACGAGCGGGCCAACTCCCGCCCGCGCAAGAAGCTGACGCTCGTCCACAAGAACAACGTGCTCGTCTACGCAGGGCACATGTGGAAGAACATCTTCGACAGGGTCGGCCAGGAGTACCCCGAGGTCACCACCGACTATCTGCACGTCGACGCCGCGACGATCTTCTTCGTCACCCAGCCGGAGCGCTTCGACGTCATCGTCACCGACAACCTCTTCGGCGACATCCTCACCGACCTCGCCGCTGCCGTGACCGGCGGCATCGGCCTGGCCGCCTCCGGCAACATCAACCCGACCGGCGAGTTCCCGTCGATGTTCGAGCCGGTGCACGGCTCCGCGCCGGACATCGCGGGCACCGGAAAGGCCGACCCGACCGCGACCGTTCTCTCCGTCGCCCTGCTGCTGAGGCACCTGGGCTACGAGAGCGAGGCCGTCCGGATCGAGGACACGGTCGCCGCCGACCTGGCGGAGCGGACGCCGGACACCGTCCGCACGACGGACGAGATCGGCGACGCGCTCGCGGTACGAGTAGCGAGCTGACCCGCCGGAAAACCGACTCCGGGGTGTCCCCGGACACCCCCAGAAGCCGCCGGGTCGCACTCCACATCGCGCCCGGCGGCTTTTCCTGTGCGGCCCCCGGGTGCCACCATCAGAACCTGGGCCGTACTCACGCCGTTCCCTGCACGGATCCCCACGGGCGATAATCGGACGTGGGCCGTGTCGCACGGCGATGCTCGGATGTCCAAGCAGTGGGCGTGAGCGCGGTCCGTCACAACAACCGGTGAAGGACACTGCACTCATGACGACGCCCACGATCGAGCTCAAGCCTTCCTCGCACCCGCTGTCCGACGCGGAGCGCGAGGCGATCCTGGCCAATCCGGGATTCGGCCGCCACTTCACCGACCACATGGTGACGATCAGGTGGACGGAGGGGCGTGGCTGGCACGACGGCGAGCTCGTTCCTTACGGGCCGCTGTCGATGGACCCGGCCAACATGACCCTGCACTACGCGCAGGAGATCTTCGAGGGCCTCAAGGCGTACCGCCGCCCCGACGGCTCCGTGGCCACCTTCCGTCCCGAGGCCAACGCCGAGCGCTTCCAGCGTTCCGCCCGCCGCCTGGCGATGCCCGAGCTGCCGGTCGACACCTTCATCGCCGCCTGCGACGCGCTGGTCCAGCAGGACAAGGCGTGGGTCCCCGCGCACGGTGGCGAGGCGTCCCTCTACCTCCGCCCGTTCATGATCGCGAGCGAGGTGGGTCTGGGTGTGAAGCCCGCCAACGAGTACCTCTTCCTCGTCATCGCCTCCCCGGCCGGCGCGTACTTCCCCGGCGGCGTCAAGCCCGTCTCGATCTGGCTCTCCGAGGACCGGGTCCGCGCCGTCCCCGGCGGCATGGGCGACGCCAAGACCGGCGGCAACTACGCCGCGTCCCTGCTCGCCCAGGCCGAGGCCGCGCAGAAGGGCTGCGACCAGGTCGCCTACCTCGACGCCGTGGAGCACCGCTGGGTCGAGGAACTCGGCGGCATGAACCTGTACTTCGTGTACGAGACCGGTTCCGGCGAGGACCTGAAGATCGTCACTCCCGAGCTGACCGGCTCGCTGCTCGCCGGCATCACCCGCGACTCGCTCCTCACCCTGGCCAAGGACCTCGGCTACGGGTCGGAGGAGGGCCGGATCTCCATCGACCAGTGGCAGGCCGACACCGAGAACGGCACGCTCAAGGAGGTCTTCGCCTGCGGCACGGCCGCGGTGATCACCCCGGTCGGCCGGGTGAAGTCGGCGCGCGGCGAGTGGACGCAGTCCGGCGGGCAGCCGGGCGAGGTCACCATGCGGCTGCGCAAGGCGCTCCTCGACATCCAGACGGGCTCCGGCGAGGACGTCCACGGCTGGATGCACGAGCTCGGCTGACGTCCCGCGTCATCGCGACGGCCCGCACCGGCTCCGGCCGGGGCGGGCCGTGGCGTTCACGAGGCCGTCGTGCTCATGAGGTCGTCGCGTTCACGAGGCCGTCGTGCTCATGAGGCCGTCGCGCTCATGAGGTCGCCGTCTCCGCGACCGGCGCGGTCGCGGCGGCGGGCGCTGTGCCCGCCCGCAGAGCCCCGTACGTCACGCCTCCCACCAGTCCCGACAGGACGAAGCTGCAGTCGATGCCGCCGGTGAGGCCGAGCAGCGGTCCTTCGTAGAGCGGAGTGGAGACGGCCGCCAGCCCCACGGCCGCGCCCAACGCCCAGGACAGGGTGGCGCGTACGTTCCAGCCGGACCGGAACCAGTAGACGCCGCCCCGTGCACGGCGGTTGTAGACCTGGAGGGCCTCCGCGTCGTACACGCCCGAGCAGCGGACGTGCGCCATCAGCGTGATCACCGCCCAGGGGGCGCCCACCGCGGTGAGCAGCAGCACGAACGACGTCATGGCCGACCGGGCGTCCCACCCGAAGTGGCCGGCGAACACGAACGCCGTTGCCACGACGGCCACCACCAGCGTGGCCCGGGTGCGGGTGGCGCGCGGCAGGATCGCGTCGAGGTCGAGCCCCATCGAGTACAGCATCAGCCCCGCGTTGCCGACCGAGCCCGCCGCGGCGGCGACGAGCAGCGGGACGAGGTACCAGGCGGGGGAGGCGGCGACGAGCGGGCCGGCGTAGTCGGTCCCGGCCCGCGCGGCGAGCGCCGTGTACGTACCGAAGAGCTGCGGGATCAGCAGCCCGGCCACCAGCCCGGCGCCGGTTGCGCCGAGCACCCGGCGCGGGCTGTGGCGCAGCGGCGAGATGTAGCGGGTGTAGTCGCCGAGGAGGGTGATGAACGCGATCGGTCCGCTGAGTCCGGCGGCCACCGCCGACAGCACCCACGTCGGCCAGAACGACCCCAGCAGGTACGGGGTGTCGGGCGGCGCCGCAGTGGTGAGGTCCGGGGCGTACGCGACGATCCCGAGTACCAGCAGCGCGGTCATGCCGACGGCCAGAACCTTGCTGAGGCGCAGCAGCAGCCGGTAGCCGTACACGGCGCCGACGACGGTGCAGGCGGCGAGGAGCGCGTAGACGAGGGTGTGGGCGAGGCCGCCGGTGGGCAGTCCGGCGAGGCGGGCCAGCGTGCCGATCACCACGTCGCCGCCGATCCACAGGGTCAGTGCCGTGTAGCCGAGCGAGAGCAGCAGACCGACGACGGAACCCACGAGCCGGCCGCGGACGCCGAAGGCCGCGCCGCTGGACGTCGACAGATTGGTCGCGGTACGCAGCGAGACGAGGGCCAGCGGGGCGGTGACGGCCACGCCCACGAGGGTGCCGGCGACGACCGAGGTGACGGACGGCCACAGGCCGAGGCCGAAAGAGACCGGGAGCCAGCCGAAGACGATCACCCCCAGGCAGAGGTTCGACCCGAGCAGGATCGAGACGAGATCGCGAGGAGTGCTGGTGCGCTCCTCCTCGGGGACGGTGTCGACTCCGCGCTGTTCCACCGGCATGGGCTGTCCCTCACCTTCACAGTTTGAGTGACGTTCAAATTGAACGCTGCTCAATGTGAGGCATGCCTCGTACCAAGTCAATGGTTTCCTTCGGTGCCCGCCATTGTTAGAGTGGCGCTCAAAGATGGAGGTGTGGTGACATGCGACTGACCCCGACCGAGCGCGACCGGCTGCTGCTCTTCGGCGCCGCCGAGCTGGCGCGGGCGCGCAGGGCCCGCGGTCTGCGGCTCAATGTCCCGGAGGCCACCGCGCTCATAGCGGACACGGTCTGCGAGGCGGCACGCGACGGTCGCCGGCTCGCGGAGGCCATCGCGGCCGCCCGCTCGGTCCTCGGCCCCGACGACGTCCTCCCCGGCGTCGCCGACGTGGTGGGGGAGGTCCATGTGGAGGCGGTCTTCGACGACGGGTCCCGGCTGGCCGTCGTCTCCGACCCGATCGGCGGCGGACGGGGCGGGGACGCCCCCGGGGCGCTGCTGCCCGCGCCGCCGCACGACGAGACGCCGCCCGCCGTGCGGCTGACCGTCCGCAACACCGCCACCGTCCCCGTCAGCGTCACCTCGCACTTCCACTTCTTCGAGGCCAACCCGCGTCTGCGCTTCGACCGGGCCGCGGCCTACGGCATGCGGCTCGCCGTCCCCGCCGGTTCGTCGGTCCGCTTCGACGCGGGCGGTGACGTGGAGGTGGGGCTGCTGCCCATCGGCGGCGACCGGATCGCGATCGGCTTCGCCGGCCTGGTCGACGGACCGCTCGACGCGCCCGGCGCGAAGGAAGAAGCCCTGCGCAGGGCGGCGGCCTGCGGCTACCTCGGAGCGGAGGAGAACTGATGGACCCGTACGAATACGCATCCGTGCACGGACCCCGCGCCGGGGACCGGGTCGTCCTCGGCGACTCCGGCCTCGTCGTACGGGTCGAGTCCGACGCGCAGAAGCCCGGCGACGAGTTCCTGGCCGGTTTCGGCAAGACGGCACGCGACGGACTGCACCTCAAGGCCGCCGCCGTCCGGGAGACCTGCGACGTCGTCATCAGCAACGTCCTGGTGATCGACGCCGTGCTGGGCATCCGCAAGGTCTCCATCGGCATCCGCGAGGGCCGTATCCACGCCATCGGCCGGGCCGGGAACCCGGACACCCTCGACGGCGTCGACGTCGTCGTCGGCACCGGCACCTCGATCGTCTCCGGTGAGGGGCTGATCGCCACCGCGGGCGCCGTCGACACCCATGTCCACCTGCTCTCGCCGCGCATCATGGAGGCCTCCCTCGCCTCCGGCGTCACCACTGTCATCGGCCAGGAGTTCGGCCCCGTGTGGGGCGTCGGCGTCAACTCGCCCTGGGCGCTGCGGCACGCCTTCAACGCCTTCGACGCCTGGCCCGTCAACATCGGGTTCCTCGCCCGCGGTTCGTCCTCCGACCCGGCGCCGCTCGTCGAGGCGCTCGCCGAGGGCGGCGCGTCCGGCTTCAAGGTCCACGAGGACATGGGCGCCCACACCCGCGCCCTCGACACCGCGCTGCGGGTGGCCGAGGAGCACGACGTACAGGTCGCCCTGCACAGCGACGGCCTGAACGAGTGCCTGTCCGTCGAGGACACCCTGCGCGTGCTCGACGGACGGACGATCCACGCCTTCCACATCGAGGGCTGCGGCGGCGGGCACGTACCGAACGTGCTCAAGATGGCGGGCGTTCCGAACGTCATCGGCTCGTCCACCAACCCCACCCTCCCCTTCGGCCGGGACGCCGTCGCCGAGCACTACGGCATGATCGTCTCCGTCCACGACCTCAAGACCGACCTGCCGGGCGACGCGGCGATGGCCCGCGACCGTATCCGCGCCGGGACGATGGGCGCGGAGGACGTGCTGCACGACCTCGGGGCGATCGGCATCACCTCGTCGGACGCGCAGGGCATGGGGCGCGCGGGGGAGACCGTACGCCGCACCTTCGCCATGGCCGGCAAGATGAAAGCCGAACGCGGGCCCCTGGACGGGGACGGAGCGCACGACGACAACGCGCGCGTACTGCGCTACATGGCCAAGCTGACGATCAATCCCGCCCTCGCGCACGGACTCGCCCACGAGATCGGCTCCATCGAGCCCGGCAAGATGGCCGACATCGTGCTGTGGCGGCCCGAGTTCTTCGGCGCCAAGCCCCAACTGGTGCTGAAGTCGGGATTCCCCGCGTACGGCGTCGTCGGCGACCCGAACGCGGCGACGGACACCTGCGAACCGCTCGTACTCGGGCCGCAGTTCGGTGCCTACGGGGCGACGCCGGCCGACATCTCGGTGGCGTTCGTCGCCCAGGCGGCCGTGGACCTCGGCGCCGATCTGATGCCCACCCGCAGGCGCCGCGTCGCCGTGCGCGGCACCCGCGGCATCGGTCCGGGTGACCTGCTGCTCAACTCCCGGCTGGGGGACGTGTCGGTGGACGGACACAGTGGCCTGGTCACCCTCGACGGCGACCCGCTGCGCTCGAGTCCGGCCGAGTCCGTCTCGCTGAACCGCCTCTACTTCCTCTGAGCCCCCAGCCCCCGGGCCCACTCCTCCGGCCCACCCTTCAAGCCCCTCCTTCAGCCCCTCCTTCAAGCCAACGACGCCTTAGGACTTGCCGTGACCTTCCGCATGCCGGCCGAATGGGCCCCGCACGAGCGCACCTGGATGGCCTGGCCCGGCCCCAACCCGACCTTCACCGACGAGGCGGAACTCGCGGAGGCCCGCGCGGCATGGGCGTCGGTGGCCCGGGCCGTACGCCGCTTCGAGCCGGTGACCGTGGTCTCCGGGACGGGGCAGGTGGCCTCGGCCCGGGCACTCCTCGGTCCGGACATCGAGATCGTCGAGCGGGACCTGGACGACGCCTGGATGCGCGACATCGGCCCGACCTTCGTCACCGACGGCTGCGAACTGGCCGCCGTCGACTGGGTGTTCAACGGCTGGGGCGCGGCCGAGTGGGCGCGCTGGGAGCACGACGCCAAGATCGCCCGCCATGTCGCGGACCTCGCGGGCGTCCCCGTGCACCCCTCGCCGCTGGTCAACGAGGGCGGCGCCATCCACGTCGACGGCGAGGGCACCGTCCTGCTCACCGACACCGTCCAGCTCGGCCCCGAGCGGAACCCCGGCTGGAGCCGGGCGGAGGTCGAAGCGGAGATCCACGCCAGGCTCGGCACGAAAAAGGCCATCTGGCTGCCGCGCGGCCTGAGCGGCGATTACGGCACGTACGGCACGCGCGGACACGTCGACATCGTCGCCGCCTTCGCCCGCCCCGGCGTCGTCGTGGTCCACACCCAGCCCGACCCGTCCCACCCCGACCACGACGTATGCAAGGCGAACGTCGCGCTGCTGTCCGCCCAGACGGACGCCAAGGGGCGCCGTCTGGAGGTCGTCGAGGTCCCGGCCCCGACCAAGCTCCGCGACGAGGACGGCGAGTGGGTCGACTACTCGTACATCAACCACTACCTGTGCAACGGGGGCCTGGTCCTCTGCGCCTTCGACGACCCGCGCGACGAGATCGCGGCGGGCATCTTCCGCCGGCTCTTCCCCGAGCGGACGGTGACCCTGGTCGACGCGAGGGCGATCTTCGCGGGCGGCGGCGGCATCCACTGCATCACCCAGCAGCAGCCGCGGGTCTGATCCCGGGCCGCCGACAGCACGGGATCGGGTAGAACGTACAGGTGACCAGCACCAGCCCTGCCGGCCCCCGCCGCCGGAACCAGTCCGCCCCACCGCGCGAGCAACTGCTCGCCGCCGCCATGGCCACCATCGCGGAGCGCGGCCTCGACGGGCTGACCATGGCCGGGCTCGGCCGGCAGGTCGGCATGAGCAGCGGGCACCTCCTCTACTACTTCCGCACCAAGGACGAGCTGCTCCTGCAGACGCTGGAGTGGAGCGAGGGCCGCCTCGGCGCGGAACGCGGCGCCCTGCTGTCCCGGCAGGCGCCGGCCCGTGAGCGGCTCGAGGCGTACGTCGACCTCTACGTCCCCGACGGGCCGCGCGACCCGCACTGGACGCTGTGGCTCGAGGTCTGGAACCGCTCGCAGAACGCGGACGCCGACATGCACGGCCGCCAGGCCGCGATCGAGGGCGCGTGGCACCGGGACCTGGTGGCGCTCCTGGCGGAGGGAGTCTCCCGCGGCGAGTTCCGCCCGGTGGACCCCGACCGCTTCGCGGCCCGCCTGCGCGCGCTGCTGGACGGCTTCAGCGTGCATGTCGCCGTGGGCATACCGGGAACGGGGCGCGAGCAGGTGCTGGCGCATGTGGCCGAGTTCGTGTCGGAGTCCCTGCTCCGCTGACGCCCGGCCCGGGCGGACTCGTTCCCCTCCCCGCCCCTTCCCGAACCGGGGCAGGCCCCGGACCCCGTGCCGCCCTGCGGGCGGCGTACCGCGCTTCGCGCGGTGCCCTCAAGCGCCGGGCGGGCTGGATTTCGCTCCGCGAAATCAGCCTCGCCGGCGATTGAGGCGCGGGGGTCCGGTGGGGGTCCCCCCACGCC
>NZ_JBFAQK010000033.1:0-70412 GCF_040677245.1 Streptomyces kurssanovii | reverse complement strand
GCTCCGCGCGGTGCCCTCAATCGCCGGGCGGGCTGGAAATGCCGCTGCGCGGTATCCAGCCCCGCCGGCGATTGAGGCGCGGGGGTCCGGGGGCGGAGCCCCCGGTTCGGGAAGGGGCGGGGTGGGGAAAGGCACCCGCCGCAGGCGCTACGCCGCCCCCACCCGCCCGAACCGCACCTCGTGCGACGCCCCCGCCCGCATCGTCCGCAGCATCCGCTCCGCCTCGCCCGCCAGTTCCTCCCGCTGGGCCCTCGTCGGCGCGTCGAACGGCTGCAACGTCACCGTCGCCGTGTCCCCGGTCTCCTCCAGCCCCCAGATCCCGGCGAAGAAGCCGTCGAGGAGGAAGGTGCGGTACGCCTGGTTCCCCCGCCAGGTGAGCCCCTTGTGATCCGCGGACACCACCCGGCGCCGGTCCGCGTGCGAGAGCAGGAGGTTGTCGAACTCGGGCAGAAGACGGGCCGGGGCCGGGGTGCCGGCGTCGGGCCGGGGCGCGTCGGGGAGGTCGAAGAGCTCCACGCCGTACTCGTCCTGGAACACGGCGAGCCCCGGCCGCAGCCGTTCGAAGACCTCTCGTGTCCGCGTCAGCCCGGACCAGGTCTGGAAGTCCTTGACGGAGGCCGGCCCGAACGCGGCGAGATAGCGCCGTACGGCGTCATCGGCGTCCGGTTCGGATTCCGACGGCCGGCCGAACCACCGCTCCGCGGTGGTGAGCCGGACCTGGCCGCTCCTGCCCCACAGTCCCCGCGGGGTGACCTGCACCAGCGGCAGTGAGCACCGGGCGGCGACGGACAGCGCGAACGGATCGGCGTCCGGCCAGTGCGCGAGCAGCGCGTCCCGCAGCTCCTTCATGGTCCGCGGCTCGTCCTCGACGAGTTCGCGCGCGAGGAGCGCGAGCCGCTGGAGGTCGACGCCGACGAGCCCGGCGCGGAACTGCGCCAGCTCGCGGTCCCTGGCCGGCTGGACGAGGGGCCGCAGTCCCAGGCAGTCGTCGGCGGTGTGCGTGTGGATGGTGGACCGCATGGTCACGATGCGCCCTACTTCACGGGCCTCCATCAGCGTGGACAGCTCCTGCGGATCGAACGCCTCCAGCCGGGCGTCGAGCGCGTAGTAGGGCGGCTTCACGTTCTGGGCCTGCAGCCCGACGAGGTGCGCGACGGCCGCCGCGACGGGCATCTCGGCCCGCTGCGCGCGCCGCAGCAGGAGCTGCCGGGCGAGGGTGGCGCGGTTGAGCTCACGGGTGCCGAGAACGGGGTGGGTCGCGGTTTTCGAAGCCATGCCCGCACGGTACCGAGGGTTGCGGACAGCCTCCGTCCGCAACAGCGGGAGCTGTCGGATGGGATCATGATGGATACGTGATCGGCAGCCGGACCGGGCAGGTGGCAGCGATGGACGACGCGACGGAGCGGGACCCGGAGGGGCAGGCGCTGCTCGACGGGATGACCGTGGACACGAGCCAGCCGGAGCGCCCGGTGCTCCTGGACGAGAACGGCCACCCGATCAAGACCTGGCGGCAGAACTACCCGTACGAGCGCAAGGTCCGCAGAGCCGAGTACGAGCGGCAGAAGCGAGTGCTGCAGATCGAGATGTTGAAGCTGCAGCGCTGGGTCAAGGACTCGGGTCAGCGGCTGATCGTGATCTGCGAGGGACGCGACGCGGCAGGGAAGGGCGGCACGATCCAGCGCTTCACGGAGCGGCTGAATCCTCGTGGCGCACGCGTGGTGGCGCTCGAGAAGCCGACGGAACGCGAGGCGACGCAGTGGTATTTCCAGCGTTACGCGGCCCATCTGCCCTCCGCGGGCGAGATCGTGTTCTTCGACCGCTCCTGGTACAACCGGGCCGGTGTGGAACGGGTCATGGGGTTCTGCACCAAGCCGCAGTACGACCTGTTCCTGCACCAGTGCCCGCAGTTCGAGCGGATGCTGGTCGAGGACGGGATCATCCTGGTCAAGTTCTGGTTCTCGGTCTCGCGTGCGGAACAGCGCACCCGCTTCGCGATCCGGCAGGTGGATCCGGTGCGCCAGTGGAAGCTGTCCCCCACGGACGTGGCGTCGCTGGACCTGTGGGACGAGTACACGGCCGCCAAGGTGGACATGTTCCGGGCCACCGACACCGGGCACGCCCCGTGGACGGTGGTCAAGAGCAACGACAAGCGCCGTGGTCGCCTGGAGGCCATGCGCAGTCTGCTGTGGCGCGTGGACTACGACAGCAAGGACCCGGACGCCGTCGGACGGCCGGACCCGCTGATCGTCGGGCCGGCCGACACGCTCCTGGAGCCGGGTGAGGAGAACGCCTCCCTGTCCCCGACCCCGCTCGCCGGTCATGCCGAGGGGCCGGGCGCGCACCCGGGCGGTGGGACCGGCGCCTGAGCGCCCCGGCCGCCGCGGGCGGGCAGGTCAGAGGTCGACCGGATCACGGACGATCGGACACGTCATGCAGTGGCCGCCGCCCCGGCCGCGGCCCAGCTCCGCGCCGACGATGGTGATGACCTCCACGCCGGCCTTGCGCAGCAGGGCGTTGGTCTGGGTGTTGCGGTCGTAGGTGAACACCACGCCCGGCTCGAGGGCGACGGCGTTGTTCCCGCTGTCCCACTGCTGGCGTTCGGAGGCGTAGACGTCGCCGGCGGTCTCGATGATGCGCAGCCCGGACAGGCCGAGGGCCTTGGCGACGACGTCGGTGAAGGCCGCCGACCCCTCGTCCGTGATCTCCACGCCGGGCGCCTTGTCGGACGGGCGGAGCGAGAAGGTGTGCACCGCGTCCATGATCTTCGGGTAGAGCGTGACGATGTCACGGTCTACGAAGGTGAAGACGGTGTCGAGGTGCATCGCGGAGCGTAGTTTGGGCATGCCGGCGACGATGACGTGCCGGGCGGCGCCGTTCGCGAAGAGCGCGGCGGCGACCTGGGTGATGGCGTGGCGGGAGGTGCGTTCGCTCATGCCCATGAGGACTACGCCGCCTCCGACGGGCATGATGTCGCCGCCCTCGAACGTGGCCTGGCCCCAGTCGAGTTCGGGGTCGCCCCACCACACGGTCGAGCCGGCGAAGTCGGGGTGGAACTCGTAGATCGCCTTCATCAGCAGCGTCTCGTCGTGGCGGGCGGGCCAGTAGAGGGGGTTGAGGGTCAGGCCGCCGTAGAGCCAGCAGGTCGTGTCGCGGGTGTAGAGGGTGTTGGGTAGCGGCGGCATGAGGTACTCGCGTACGCCGGTCGATTCGCGGGCGAGGGCGACGTATCCCGGGCGGAACTCCTCGGGCAGGTCGGCGGTCGCCAGGCCGCCGATCAGGTATTCGGCGAGCTTGCGGGGCTCGAGCGTCTCGAGGAAGGCGCGGGTGGAGTCGATGAGACCGATGCCGACCTCGTTGGCCGTGATCTTCCGGTCCAGGAGCCACGACCGGGCCTCGCCGATCGCCATGGTCTGCATGAGCAGGTTGTGCAACTCGACGACCTCGACGCCCCGTTCACGGAGCTTGTCGACGAAGTCGGCGTGGTCGCGCCGGGCGTTGTCGACCCACATCACGTCGTCGAAGAGCAGGTCGTCCGAGTTGGTGGGGGTGAGCCGGCGGTGGGCGAGGCCGGGGGCGCAGACCAGGACCTTGCGGAGTCTGCCGACCTCCGAGTGGACGCCGTACGACGGGCGGGCGCTGCTGGTGGTGTCGGTCGTCATGTGAGCCTTCCTGGTCTCCGGGTCAAAGGGTGATCCAGCCGGCGGCCAGGGCGACGACGCCCAGCACGGCACCGGCCACCGAAACGGCGCAGATGACGATCTCGGCGGGCGAGAACAGCTTTTTGCCCTGTTCCCTGCGGGCCTTCACGAAGAGGAACGTGGCGGGCGCGTAGATGATGAAGGAGACGAGGACGAACTTCAGCCCGGCGGCGTAGAGCAGGAAGGCCGAGTAGAGGGTGGCGACGGCGGCGACCGTCAGCTCCCGGCCGGAACCGCGGCCGCCGACGGTCCTGTCGTCAGGCCTGATCCCGATCTTGAGCGCGAACGCCGCCGCGAGCAGGAACGGGATGAGGGTGAGGGCGCTCGTCAGGTCGAGCGCGAAGTTGAAGGCATCGTCGGAGAAGAGCGTGACGATCAGGACGATTTGGCTGAGCAGCGTCGTCATCACCAGCGCCGGTTCCGGCACGTCGGCCGCGGTGGACCGCTTCAGGAAACGCGGCATGTCGTCGTCCTTGGCGGCCACGAACAGCACTTCGGCGGCCATCAGCGTCCAGGCCAGATATGCCCCGAGGACGGAGACGATCAGGCCGACGCTGATGAACACCTTGCCCCACGGGCCGACCGCCGCCTCCAGGACGCCGGCCATCGACGGCTGGCGGAGCTCGGCGATCTCGGCCATCGGCATGATCCCGTACGACACGATGGTGACGGAGGCGAAGACCGCGAAGACGCTCAGGAAGCCGAGCACCGTGGCGCGCCCCACGTCGGCCCGGCGCTTGGCGTGCCGCGAGTACACGCTCGCGCCCTCGACGCCCAGGAAGACGAACACCGTGGCGAGCATGGTCCCGCGGACCTGGTCGAAGAGGGAGCCCGCGTAGTCGGCACCGCCGAAGTTGTCGGCGAAGACGCCCGCATCGAAGTAGAACAGCGCGATGACGACGAAGACCAGGATCGGGACGATCTTGGCGACGGTGACGATCCGGTTGATCGCGGCGGCCTCTTTCACACCGCGCCGGATGAGGAGGAAGAACCCCCACAGCCCGATCGAGGACAGCACGGCCGCGAGCAGGGTGTCGCCGTCGCCGAGCGCGGGCCAGACGGCTCCGATCGTCGACATGATGAGCACCCAGTACGTCACGTTGCCGACGCAGGCACTGGCCCAGTAGCCGAAGGCGGCGAAGAAGCCGAGGTATTCGCCGAACCCGGCCTTGGCGTAGGCGTAGACACCCGCGTCGAGGTCGGGCCTGCGCACGGCCAGCGACTGGAAGACGAACGCGAGCATCAGCATGCCGGTGCCGGCCACGGTCCACGCGATGAGCGCGCCCGCGACGCCGGTCTCCTCGGCGAAGCGCCGCGGCAGGGAGAACACCCCCGCGCCCACCATGGATCCGACGACCATGGCGGTGAGCGTCATGAAGGTCAGCTTGACGGCCGGCCGGGTCTCCGCGGTGGTGTCACCTTGGGTCGTCATGTCTCCCCGCTCCGTACGGCCGACCGGTCACCGGTAGCGGAATATATCGCTTATCCACCGGTTCATGCCGAATGCCGGATACGGAGTCTCCCGGGCCGGGGCTCTCACGTCCGCATGAAGCCGACGGCGCTCACGCCTGGGAGATGAGGCGGTCCACCGCCGCCGTGCCGGACGTGTAGCCCGCGGCTCCCCCCGCGCCGGGCCGGGCGGCCTGAGCGGGTGCCAGGCCCCGGGCGCCGAGCGGCTGCTGGGCGGGCGGCGTCCGGGTGAGGGCGAGCGGCGGGGCGTGCTGCGGCAGCGGCTGGGACCCTGACGACTGGGCCTGGGCCTGGGCCGGCACCTGCGCCAGCATCGGGGCGGCGACCGGCTGCCCCGCCTGCGCCTGGGCGAGCATGGGCGCCACGGCCGGCTGCTGGGCCGACTGCTGGGCCTGCGCCTGCACCGCCTGCGCCTGCGCGTCGGTCCGGGGCAGCGGCTGCGACCGTACCGGTATCTGCGCGAGCATCGGCTGCGGCGGCTCCGGCGCGGGCGGCGGGGCGGGCGCGGACCGGATGTGCTCGCCGTACAGCACGAGTTCCATCGCGGAGACCAGCCGCGCCACGTCCGGTTCGGGACGCACCACCAGCCGGACGAACCGGCTGGAGCTGCCGATCTTGTTGCCGCACTCCCGCACCAGGACGCCGTGCTCCGCGAGCAGCCGGTCGCGCAGGATCGCCCCGTCGGCTCCTTCGGGAAGCCTCACGTACACGAAGTTGCCCTGGGAGGGATAGACGGTGAGACCGGGCAGCTGGGAGAGCCGCCAGATCATGTCCTGCCGGTCGCGGCCCACCTGCGCGAGGCTCTCCGCGTACTCCTGGCGGTGCTGCTTGAGCATGAACACCACGGTCTCCGCGAAGGAGTTGATGTTCCACTTGGGCAGCGCGGCGCGCACCTTGCCGGCGAGTCCGGGATTGGCGACGAGATAGCCGAAACGCACCCCGTGCAGGCCGAAGTTCTTTCCGAGGCTGCGCAGCACGATCACGTTCGTCCGCAGCACGGCCTCGGCCGCGACGCTGGTCTCCTGCCCGGCGTCGGCGAATTCGAGGAACGACTCGTCGACGACGACCAGGTCCAGATCCTGGAGCTGGTCGAGGAGGGACAGCACCTGCTGCTTGGTGAGCAGGCCGCCGTCGGGGTTGTTGGGGTTGCAGACGACGGCGACGCGGGAGCCTCTGCTGCGCACGAACTGCACGAAGGACGCCGGGTCGAGGACGAATCCGCGCGCCTCGGGCAGCAGCAGCATGTCCACCCGCTTGCCGGTCTCCATCGGCTGGTCCGTCCAGCGGCCGAAGGTGGGCACGGGGACCGCCAGCGACTCGTGGACGAGCAGATGGTCGATCCAGGTGATCAGTTCGGTGGAGCCGTTGCCCATGGCGACGGTCTGGGGATTGAGGCCGAGCAGCTGGCAGAGCTCGGCGGTGATCGTCTCGGAGCCGCTCGGGTAGTAGGTCAGGATCTCCCTGAGCCTGCTGCCGAGCTCGTCGAACATGGCGGGCGTCGGGAAGTACGGGTTGCAGGGGATGCAGAAGTCCACGATCTCGCCGGCCGCGCCGCCGCCCGCCCTGTCCAGCGTGAAGTAGGACGGGCTGTGCGCGGTGGACGCGCGGAAGAGAGCGGTGACATTGCTGCCGTTGCTGCCGGCCAAGACGTGCCTCCCTGCCTTTTGGCGGCCCGTGCGGATCCGCACGGGCCGCCAGAAGGTACGGGCGGAGGTCACACGCCGTTCAACGGTCCCGTCGCGTCGGCGGCGGCTCCCGGACCGGGGAACCGATGCCACCGGCGCCCTGGAAGAGCCGGAGCGTCCGGTCTTTGTCGCGGGGCGCCGCGGCGCCCGGTGGTGTGCGTCGCCTCAGAGCACGTGGTCGTAGCGGACGCCGTCGTTCACCAGGGCCTTGGTGGGGGTGCGGCCTGCGAAGGGTGCGCTCCGGCTTCCGGTGCCGGCGTAGTAGTAGGCGGTGCCGTTCGGGCCGTAGGCGTACAGGTCGGGCTTCCCGTCACGGTTGCCGTCGCCGATGCCGACGAGCTCGGAGTAGGCGTTCCAGCCGCCGCCGATGCGGGTGCGGGCGGTGAAGGTGCCGTCGCCCCTGCCGAGGTAGAGCCACAGGACGCCGTCCTTGTCGCGGGCGACGAGGTCCCCGGCGGGGGCGCCCGCGACGTTGCCGACGGCGGTGATGTGGTTGTAGATCTGCCAGCCCCCGCCGATCTTCTTGCGCGTCTTGAAAAGGGACTTGTAGAAGCCGGTCCCCTCGTAGAACCACAGCGTGCCGGACCTGTCGGCGGCGACCAGGTCGGCGTTGTGGTCCCCGTTGAGGTCGCTGCCCGCGAGCTTGTCGTACACCTGCCAGCCGCCGCCGACCTGCTGCCGCCGGGAGAACGGCACCGTCGGGCTGTTGAGGCCGGGGTAGAGCCAGAGCACACCGGACGTGTCGCGGGCGACGATGCCGGGAGCCTCGTCCCAGCTGCTGGCCGTGCCGAGGTTCTCGATGGTGTTGTAGACGCCCCAGCCCGGACCGACCTCGCTCCGCGCCTGGCCCGGGAGGGCGAGCCGGTTCCCGGCAGTGTCGAAGACGGTGTCGGTCCGCCACAGCCGCCCGGTGGCGTCGCGGGCGAGGATGTCCGGCGAACCGTTGTAGTTGAAGTCGTGCGGCTTCGTCTGGCGGTAGACGTCCGTCCCGCCCGTCTTCCGCAGCTCGGGACCGATCCCGTTCTGCGGGACGACGCGGATCGACCAGTCGTACGGTCCGTTGTAGGCGGACCGCCCGGTCGGGGTCGTGTCGTCGAGGACGCCCTGCCAGGGGATGCCGAAGGTGTGCGCGTCCAGTACGTACGGGGAGTCCGGGCTCAGTCTCACCTCACGGGTGAAGCTCTGCCGGGTCACCCGGTGGGTGAGTGTGACGGTCACATCGGCGTTGAGCCGCGACAGCCGCCACTTCAGCAGGTGCTCCTGGCTCCTGTCGAAGTTCAGACTGGGCAGTGCGCTGCCGAGGTAGGCGATCGCGGTCGGCCGGTACGAGGTGGCGACCTGCGTGACGACGGGCTGCCCGTCCTGGCCGGCGAAGACCCGGAAGAGGCCCTCGCCGTCCTCGACCCGGCCGCCGCCGACCAGCAGGCTCCCGTCCGCCGCGGGACGCGGGGGCGTGGGGGTATAGGCGATGAGGTCGACCGTGTCGTCGCCCGTCAGGGACACGGCCCGCACGGTCTGGTGGGGACTCGGCGCGCTGTCGGTGAGGGCGGACGGGGTGGCGTACACCAGCCGGCTGCCCGTGAGGCCGATGTACAGCTCCTCGGCCTTGCCCAGCGGGAACCGCCGCTCGGTACGGGTCTCGCGGTCGACGGAGACGACGGCCCAGCCGGCGCTGTCGTGCTCGGACCAGGCCACATGCGTGGCCGAGAACGCCAACGTGTGGACCAGGTAACCGGATTCGGCGGACGCGTACGAGTCGGCGGCCTTCGCGGCGGCCAGGTCGATCACGGCCCGGCCCCCGGTCCGCGCCCCGGCCGGCCCCGTCCCGTACCCGACGAACGCCTCGCCGTCCCGCACGGGCGCGGACGTGAAGAAGTCCCCCGCGTCGGCCGGGAGCCCGTCCACCTTCCGGCTGGTGAGCCGCCCGGCCTCCTTCGAGACGAGGTGCAGCTCCTTCGTCCCGTCCTGCGCGGTCACTTGGGCGAGGACACTCGTCGGGCTCACGGCCGCCACGTACGTCGCGGAGATCGGGCCGAGGTCCATGGAGACGTCCGGGGCCGAAGGGTCGGCCATGTTCCTGAGCGTGACGGAGCGGAAGAACGCGGGCGCGGGCGCGTCGCCGAGAACGAGCACGTCCGTGCCCGTGGCGGCCACGCCGCCGCCGGCCGGCGGGGTGACCACGGTCGACGCGCCGCCCGCGTACGGGGTCCAGCGCAGCTCCTGCGACCCGTCGGTGGAGCGGGTGAGGAAGCCGGTGGCGCCGGCGCCCGCGAGCTCCGCGTTCGACGGGAAGCGGACCGGGTCGGCCGCCACGGCCGAAGCCGCGGCCGCGGGGCCGGCGACGGGCTCGGCCAGGGCGGCGGGGCCGCCCGTCAGCGTCCCTGCGGTGACCGCGAGGGCGACGGTCGCGGCGGCGGCGAGACGGCGACCGGAAGAACGCTGCTGCAAGGTGAACCCCCAGAAAAGGACCGGGCACGGCGGTGCCACGCCCGGTGAGACCTTCGATCAGGCGAAGTGGTTGTACGAGCCACCCTTGAATTCGGTGGTCGCCTTGCGACCCTCGAAGGGGGTGGTCCGCAGGCCCGTGCCGGGGAAGCGGTAGACCGTGCCGGTGCCCGGCTCGTGGGCCAGCAGGTCGTTCTTCCCGTCGTTGTCGTAGTCCCCCGAGCCGATCAGTTCGCTGTAGCGGCCCCAGCCGGAGGTCACACGGGTGCGGCCGGTGAAGGTTCCGTCGCCCTTGCCGAGGTAGAGCCACAGGACGCCGTCCTTGTCGCGGGCGACGAGGTCCCCGGCGCCCGCTCCGGCGAGGTTGCCGGTGGCGGTGAGCTGGTTGTAGACGCCCCAGCCGGAACCGATCCTCTTGCGGGCGGCGAAGGGCGCGGATGCGTTGCCGGTGGCCCTGTAGAGGTAGAGGACGCCGGTCTTGTCGGCGGCGACCAGGTCGGGGCGCCCGTCGCCGGTGAAGTCGCTGCCGCCGGTCAGCTTGTCGTAGGTCTGCCAACCGCCGCCGACCTTCACGCGTCCGGCGAAGCCGCCGACTCCGTTGCCCTGGTAGAGCCAGAGGACACCGGACCTGTCGCGGGCGACGATGTCGGCGTGGGTGGAGCCGGCGATGTTGCCGGTGGCCTCGATGCGGTCGTATATCTGCCATCCTCCGCCGATCGTGCCGGCGTCGGGCGTCGACAGGACACCGGAGGCGTCCCGCGCCAGCAGGTCCGGAGAGCCGTTGTCGTCGAAGTCGTGCGGCTTCGGGGCCCGCTTGACGGTGAACGTGCCGGACCGCTCGATGGCCGGCCCGAATCCCGCGCCCGACTCCGCCGTGGTCTCCCAGGTGTAGGCGCCGTTGTAGGCCTCGACGGTCGCCTTGGGGTCGGCGGGGTTCTGGGCGTCGAGGTGCCCGTACCAGTCCTCCCCCATCCAGAAGCCGTGGGGGTAGTACCCCTCGTCCCCGGCCTCGAAGAAGCCGTTCTGCGTGTAACTGAAGGTCTTGCCGGTCCGCACGTGGCGGACCGTTCCGGTGAACTTCACGCCCTGGTGGTTGAAGTACTGGATGAGGGGAACACTGCGGGACTTGTCGAAGTCGACCGTCGTGGGCGGCAGTTGGGGCTCGTGAACCTCCGCGAGTTCGGCGGGGTAGCCGCTGGCCGCGACGAAGGCCGCGGCCGGCATGCCGTCCTGGCCGAGTGAGACGCGGTAGACGCCGTCGCCCGTGCCGAGCTTCCCGCCGCTGACCAGCAGGTCGCCTTCGGGGGTGGCGACGATGTCCTTGACGTGGTCGAGGAGTGTGGCCGTGGCGCCGGTCTTCAGATTGCGGAAGGTCAACGCGTGATACGGGGACGGGGTGAGCTTGTCGGCGCCGTACGAGGTGGCGTGGACGAGCCAGTCGCCGAGGAATTCCACCTGGGGCGACGTGACGGCGACGGGGACAATCTCCTTCTCGTCGCCGCCGAGGGTGTGCACGACCAGATACGCCTTGCGGGACGCCGGGTCGTACTCGGCCCAGGCGATCCGGGTCGCGGAGAGGGCGACCTCGAACATCCACCGGTCGGCGAGGGGAGCCGCGTGGTCCTCCGTGACGGTGGCGGTGGCGAGGTCGATCACGGCGCGGTGCAGGACCCCGTCGGCCAGGTACTGGAGGAGGCCGTGCACGGCGTCGCCGTGCTTCACCTGGATGTCCGTGGCGCCGGCCGGCAGACCGGTGACCTGGCGGGAGCCCTCGGCCCTGGTGTGCATCCAGAGCGCGGTAGAGCCGCCGGAGTGCAGCCTGGTGAAGGCCGCGCCGCCCGCGAGGCCGATGCAGTAGCCGCTGCCCTTGGGCACGGTGACGGTGGTGTCCGTCGCCAGGTTGCGCACGGTGGCTTCGGTCGAGCCGCACTCCAGGACCGAGTCCCCGGCGAGGTGGTTCCGCGATATGTGGTCGAGCGTGGTGCGCACCCCGTCCTCGTACCGGATCCAGGCCCTGGAGTCGAGGCGGTAGTCGTTCGTGCTGATGAAGCCGGCACGGCCCGCGGCCAGGATCGTGGAGTGGGGCGGCACCTTGACGATGCCGTCCTGCGTCCTCGTCGCCCCCGTGGCCGGCGACGTCGCGGCGCCCGCGGCGGGGACGGTCAGCGCGCCTGCGCCGAGGGTGACGGCAAGAACGGTGGCGGCACAGCCGGCGGTGCGGCGTCGATGGGTGCGCAGGGAAATCAAGGGTCCTCCTCGAACGAGCCTGGTGGTCCGCACGCAGGTGCGGACCACCCGGTTGACTCGCGGTCGGGCGAAGTGGTTGTACCGGCCGCCCGAACGGAGGTCTGATCTCCGCCCTGTTCAGGTCATCGGCCGCCGCAGGCGGCCTGTTGTGCCGTACGCCTGCGTACCCGTGGCGTACGGCGGCCGTGCAGCAGCAGATAGAACTGCTCGACCGACTCGCCGGGGCCGTGCTCGAACCGCTTGACGACCTTGCCGAGCGGGTTCCACACCCGCCCGTCCGGCATCCGCACGCCGACCGGCTGGCCGAACATCTCTCGCTGTCCGGCGTCGAGGTCCACCCAGCAGGCACCGGCCCGTCTGACCATCACCTCGCCGGTGTAGGCGCCGAGCCCGTCGAGGAAGCGGACCACCCCGGTACGGACGGGTCTGTTGCGTCTGAGTCCGTCGACGACGACATCGACCAGTCTCAGGCTCGTCACGCTGTAGTCGAGCGGCAGTCTGCTGCGCTCGCTCATCTCCGTGACGAACCGGGCGGTGTAGCTCCGCATGCCCCTGGCGTCCGGCAGTCCTGCTCCGTGATCTTCCACGGCATCCGCCTTTCCACAACGATGGCCTCACCGGACCCAGCGGAAACACGGGCGGGAGCATCACGGACGGCACAGGTGGCTGTTCTCACAAGAAAATCAGCGTGCGGCGTACAACCTTCGGCCTGGTCGGAGCGTCGCACGGCAGCCATGGTCAGGGAGCAGCCGCGCAGGCCGAGTTGGGGCGAGTGGCGCCCGTGCGGGCCGAGTCCGGGCAGGCTGCGTCCTGAGCACGTTGTGTCCGGGATTGTCGTCGGCCGACCGGCCTAGGGTCTTTCGTTTGGGTCAGGCCGGATCGGATCAGGGAGCGGGGTCTGGTGCGTGCCTAGCCGCCGTACTCCCGGTCGTCGACCGGCGCGTCGGGCAACTGTTCCTGGAGGGACTCCCGGTAGCGGACACAGCCGCGCATGAACCGCGGCCACGGCGGCACCGCCACCTCGGGCTCCACACGCTCCGGCAGCAGTCCCCACAACTGCGGGTGGTGCCAGCACAGATCGTGGCCCGAGCTGTCCCGGTGCGCGCGGATACCCCCGCGCAGCGCTCTCACCTCGGCCACGAGTTCGTCGCGGCTCAACCGGTCCAGATCGTCGTCCAGGTCCACAAGGGGCACCTTAAGCACGGGCGGCGGCCTGCGGCCGGTGGACACCCGCACGGCCCGGGGGTGCCTGAAGACCAGCCTCGGCGTTTCGGCCATCTCCTCTCAGCGGCTCCCCCCGTAGACCCCATGGGTCGGTGCATACCGCATGCTCTGCCTCCCCCTCGATTCCGGGATTCCGAGCCCGACCGAAATACAGGTGTTCGAAATCCGAGCCGGGTCGTTGAGCTGGACGACCCAGCCGCAGCGACCGTGAAGGGGGACCACGTTGACCTCGGCCAACACACATCAGAAGCCGGATCCCGGCACAGCGAATGCCGGTGCTTCGGACGACACGAGCAAAGCGCAGGACGAGGAGTTCCTGTACCGGGATGAATCCCGGCATCAGGCCGGCGCGCAGCTGACCACCGGCACCATGGCGCGGCGGCTGCCCGCGCTCATTCTGCGGTCTCTGAAGATGGCATGGCGGGTGGACCGGGGCGCGGCTGCCGGACTGCTGGCGTGCCAGATCGGTACCGGCGTGCTCGCCGCACTGGGGCTGCTCGCCGTCACGGGGACGATCACCGCGCTGATCTCGTCGGGCGACATCACCGACCGTCTGTGGGAAGCGGCGCCACAGTTGGCGGTCGTGGCCGCGGCCACCGGGTTGCGGGCGCTGCTGGGGATCACGGTCGTCTGGCTGACCGGTCGGCTGCGGCCGGTGCTCGCCCGGGCGGCGGAACTGACGATGATCGAGGCCGCGCTCGGTGCGGAACCGGCCGCGAACAACAAGCCCGGCTACAACGACGCCTATGACATCGCCGACCGCGGTGCCCAAGTCACCCCGGACCTGGTGGACGAGGCGCAGGACGTGCTGGCCGCCACTGCGACACTCGTCGCCGGCGCGACCGTTCTTGCCGTGCTGCACCCGCTGCTTCTTCCTTTGCTTCTCCTGGCATGTCTGCCGCAGGCCGCGGCGTACGTGCGGGCCGCCCGGGTGGTGTACCTGGCAGGACTGGAGACCTCGGGGCGGCGCCGGATGCTGCACAAGCTCCGCTGGCACATGGCCTACATGGAGTCCAGCGAGGAGATGCGGGCCTGCCTGGCCGGACCGTTCCTCGTCGCCCGTTACCGGCGGCTCGCCGCCTCGGTCAACGCCGCCGAACGCGAAGCCGCTGACACCGGCGCGTGGATGGGTCTGGCCGGTGCGATTGCCGGCGGGGTGGCGGCGGCCGCGGTGTGGGCCGCGCTGCTGTGGCTCCTGGCCTCCGGACGCATGAGCCTTGCAGCCGGCGGAGGCGCCGTCTTCGCCCTTCAGACAGCGACCGGCTCCGTGCGCGGCATCATCAACGGCGGTGCCCGATCGGTACGCACAGGGTGGTACGTGCAGGACTGGCAGAACTTCCTCGACAACGCCCACGGGCAGGCCATGGCAGCCTCCCGGGGCGCCGAGGCGCTGCCCGCGGCACCGGAGCGGTTCGAGGTCCGCGACGTCACGTACCGGTACGACGGTGCCCCGGAGGACAGTCTCTGCGGGGTGTCTCTCCAGGTGCGGCGCGGGGAGATCGTCGCGCTGGTCGGAGAGAACGGGTCGGGCAAGTCCACCCTGTCGCGGCTGATGTGCGGCCTGTTGCTGCCCACGGCCGGTGAGGTGGCCTGGAACCACACGACCACTGCGGAGATGGATCCCTGGAGCGCGTGGAAGCATGTCGCCCTGGTCCCGCAGAAGTACACCTACCTGCCCCTGAGCCTGCGGGACAACATCACGTTCGGGCAGGGTGACACGAGCGATGCCGCTGTGCTCGCCGCCTGTGAGGCGTCCGGGGCGACGGACATGCTGCCCGGTCTCAGGTCCGGTCTGGACACCCTGCTGACCTCGGAATGGTTCGGCGGCCAACAACTGTCCGGGGGCCAGTGGCAGAAGGTGGTGCTCACCAGGGCGTTCCACCGCCAGGCGGCTCTGCTGGTGATGGACGAGCCCACCGCAGCTCTCGACGCGCGAGCCGAGCATCGCATCTTCACCGGGCTGCGGGACCTGGCCAAGGACCGGGCGATCCTGCTGATCACTCACCGGCTCGCCAACGTCGCCATCGCGGACAAGATCATCGTCCTCGACCAAGGGCGCATCGTCCAGGAAGGCACATACGAGGAACTCACCCAGGGGCCGGGGCTCTTCCGCTCCCTGTGGGACCTGCAGCAGCGAACTACCGGGAGCGCCCCCTAGACCCGACCTCGGATGCGACGGCCCGGGCCTCGCCCGCAGCCGGGTCAGCCGGGCGAGGCGGTGGTGCGGGAGCCGGACCGGCGCGTCAGCTGGAATGGGTGGCCCATCGACCCGCTTCCCCTCCCCGATCGTGCCCTGCGCCCGGGCCGCGATCGACGGTATCCAGGCCGGCCGCCTCTACAGCGAACTCGGCTGTCCTGAGCCGGATCCTGGCCTCGTTCATGCTGTTTCGTGGTCGAGGGAGTCCAGGACCGTGAGTTCGTCCTGGGAAAGGCGCAGGACGCCGGCGGCCACGTTCTGGGCGAGGTGGTCGGGGTCGCCGGTGCCGGGGATGGCCAGGACGTGGGGGCCCTGGTGCAGCGTCCAGGCCAGCCGGATCTGGGCTGTGCTCACCCCGTGGGCGCGGGCGATGGTGTGCACCTGACTCTTGTCGTCGCTGGTCGCGCCGCCGTCGCGTCCGGTGCCGGCGATCGAGTAGAACGGCACGAACGCGATGCGTTGTTCACCGCAGGTGTGCAGGAATTCCTTCTGCTCGGGCGATGCGCCGATGCCGAACATGTTCTGGACGCAGACCACCGGCGCGATGGCCTGGGCCTCGGCGAGGTGGTGGGGGCGGACGTTGGACAGGCCCAGGTGACGGATGAGTCCGGCCTCGCGCAGTTCGGCGAGTGCGCCGAATCGTTCGGCGATCGAATCGGTGCCGACGATGCGCAGGTTCACCACGTCGAGGTGGTCGCGGCCGAGCTGGCGGAGGTTCTCCTCGACCTGGCCGCGCAGTTGCTCCGGGGTGGCGTGCGGCAGCCACTGGCCCGAGGGGTCGCGGCCTGGTCCGACCTTGGTGGTGATGACGAGGTCGTCCGGGTAGGGGGCCAGTGCCCGGTTGATCAGCTCGTTCGCGGAGCGCAGCGGCGAGAAGTAGAACGCCGCGGTGTCGATGTGGTTCACGCCGAGCTCGACCGCGCGGCGCAGCACGCCCATTGCCTGGCCGCGGTCGCGCGGGACGGCATCTGCCGCGAACGCCACGCCGTGCTGGGGCAGGCGCATCGTGCCGAACCCGACCCGGTTGACCGTCAGGTCGCCGAGATCGAAGGTGCCCGACGCCGCTGCGGTGATCGTCTGTGAGGTCATGGCGGGATGATCTCCGCACGGTAGGCTGGCCCGCCAATGATTCAGAAATCCCTGAATCCATTGAGGAGTGGTCGTCCTGGCGGAGTTGGCGTTCTCGGCGAGCGATCTGGCACAGGTGCGGTTCGCCGTCTCACCGATGTGGGAGGTCGCGCCCAGCTTCCGGCTGCTGAGGTCTGCCGCCGCGCACCCGGTCCACCGGCCCTGGGCCGACCAGGTGCGGCCGCGCATGGTGGCCGCCGGGCTGGACCGAGGCTGGCTCTCCGAGCTGATCCCGCCCACCGGCTACGTCCCCGACTTCCTCAACCCGGCCCCCGCCGGACCGGCCCCCACACCGGCGGCAGAGCGCGATGCGATCCTCGACTCCCCCGCCGACCGGGTACGCCGGGACCTCGCCCACCTGGCCCGCCACCAGCGGAGGCTCGGCCCCCGACTGCGGACACTCCACGCCGACCCGCGGACCCGCCTGGCCAAGGTCACGGAGGAACTGGAAACGTACTGGGAGCTGGCGCTGGCCCCCTACTGGGCACGGATCCGGGCAGTTCTGGACGCAGACATCTTCTACCGGGCCCGCATGGTCGCCGAGCACGGCGCGGGCCGCCTCTTCGACGACCTGCACGCTTCGGTGAGCTGGGACGACAACGCACTACGGATAGCCGGCAGAAAACAGCCGCTGACCCGCAGGACGGCAGGTACAGGACTGCTGCTGATCCCCTCGGTCTTCACCGGACCGGGACTGCGCACCCGGACCACGCTGCCGGATCCACCACAACTTGCCTATCCGGCGCGCGGTGTCGGCTCACTGTGGAACGCGCGGCCCCTCCCCCGGACCGACACCCTCGCCGTCGTACTCGGCCGCTCGCGGACCCTGCTGCTGACCGAACTGGAGACCCCGGCCTCCACCACACAATTGGCCCACCGCACCGGGCTCTCCCCGGCCGGGGTATCCCAATACCTCACCGCACTGCGCAACGCGGGCTTGGTCAGCGCCCACCGCGCCGGCCGCTCCGTCCTCTACGCCCGCACCGCCGCGGCCGAAACCCTCCTCAATGCCGCCTCCACTTGAGACTCGGCTCACCCCGAAGGATTTCCGGAGCCGACCGCCGAGCCGGCGGTAGCCATAGGAGGAACGCCGCATCATCGTCGAGTTCGGGGCAGGTGGGCCGCTCGCGGTGCCGTGAACGTCCTGCCCGTCCTACTGCCGTGAACCTGACGGCTTCTGCATCGGGGCACGCCACTTGTCCGGCCCCGCCTGGGGATCGAGGGGGGACGGTGCGTCGGCGCCGGCGTTCTCGCCGGCCCTCGGGCCGTTCCCTTCGCCCGCCGGGGCGGCCGGGCGGTTCGGCGACAGGCGCGCGCAGTACGCCTCGACCTGGTCGGGTCCGCCGGCGACGGCGGCCAACCGCTCGCTCACGGCACGTTCGTCGGCGCCGCCCTCGGCCCCTCGCCCGTCGGCCTTGCCGCCGTTCGCGTTGCTGCCGTTCGCGTTGCCGCCGCCCGGCTTTCCATGGTTCCGGCCTGCCGCCGCTGCCGCCTCATAGGCGCGGCAATGGGCGGTCAGGTCCTTGGCGGTAGGCGGGTGTTCGTGAGCTCCCGGGACGGTGGCGGCCGGGACGGCGGGCACCGTGGCGGGCGGAGTCGCACCGGTGCTCCGCTCCTCCGCGCCGGACGGAAGGACGCGGGGAGCCGGGCGCGGCTTGTCGGCGGGCGGCTCCGCGAACGGGGCCGGGATCGCGCCGGCCGCCATCGCGACGCCGCCGAGCATGACACCGGCGACGAGTGCGCCGGCACCGGCCCGGATCCAGGGGACACGGGTCCGCGTCTCCGCCGGCCGCCAGTCGTCCTCGGGGCGGGTGGGCAGCTCGAGCGCCCCTTCGTCACGGGCGGCGCGGAACGCCGCCAGGGCGTTCTCCTCGGCATGGGGAGCGACGGGTGCCGGGCGCGCGGCGGCGGCGAGCAGCTCGTCGAGCGTCGGCTGCCTCGACTCCGCGGACAACTGCGGCTGCGGCTGCGGCTGCGGCTGCGGCTGCGGCTGCGGCTGCGGCTGCGGCTGCGGCTGCGGCGAAGCTTGCGGCGGCGCGGCGGGGCCCACGGCATCTCCGGATCGGTTTTCGGTCATCTCGCATCTCCCAGCGAAGGGGAGTCCGAATCTGTCACACCGCCGCGCGGCGGCGACGCCAGGTATCTCTCCAGCCGTCTGAGTCCCCGGTGGGTGGCGGAGCGCACGGCTCCCGGGCGTTTGCCCAGTACGCGTGCGGCGGCCGGCCCGTCGAGTCCGATGACGGTCTGCAGGAGCACCGCCTCCGCCTGCTGCCGCGGCAGTTGGGCGATGAGGGCAAGGGCCTCCTGGGTGGAGACGGTCTCGAAGGCCTCTGCCGCCGTGTCCTGCGGGGCGGGCAGTCCGGTGAGCTCGCTCTCGAGGACCGTCCCGCGCGGGCGGCTCCGGATCCGGCGCAGGTGGTCCATGGCGCGGTGGCGGGCGATGGTCGCCGTCCACGCTCGGAAGCCGGCTCCGTCGCCGCGGAAGCGCCCGAGGTCACGGGCTATTTCAAGCCACGCGTCGGACGCGACGTCCTCGGCGTCGTCGCCCACGAGGCCGCGCAGATAACCGAGCAGCGGAGGGTGGACGAGTCGATAGGCCGCCGAGAAGGCGGCCTCGTCACCTCGTTGTGCCCGCACCACCGCATCGCCGAGCTCCTTGTCGTGCGTCTCCGCACGCCGGCTGCCCCGCCCCTTGCCCACTCGGCCCTCTTCGTTCCCGCCGGCACGGCGCACCCGTGCCCATGTCCCCCGTAGTGGTCAGCGCCGTCGCCCGCGCAAACGTCACAGCTCACCGGCCTCGCGGGCGGGCGCGGGCGGCGGCGCGGGGAATCACAGGCCCACCACGGTGACCTCGGTGGCCTTGACGCCCGTCCAGACCGACTCCCCTTCCGCCAGGCCCAGTTCGGCCGCCGCCTGCGGAGTGATCTCGGCGACCAGGTCCGGCGCGTGCGGCGAGGTGACGAGGACGCGCAGCCGGCTCCCCACGGTGGTGATCTCGCGCACGGTGCCGGGCCAGACGTTGCGGGGGCTGCCGCCAGGGCGTTCGCGGTGCACGGACACCGCCTCCGGGGCGATGATCGCGAGGACGTCCGTGCCCGGTGTCAGCGGATCGGCCACCACGAGCCGTCCGCCGCCGCCGAGTTCGATGCCGCCGGCCACCGCTGTGCCGGGCCAGGCGTTGCGGCCGAGCATCCGCGCGACCCACGGCGAACGGGGATGGCGGGTGACCTCCGCGGGCGGCGCGTCCTGGACGGCGCGGCCGTCGTCGAGGACGAGTACGCGGTCGGCCAGCGACACGGCTTCCACCGGGTCGTGGGTGACGATCAGGCAGACACCGCCGAAGCTGTCGAGATGACCGCGGAGGGTGTGGCGTACCTGTGCCCGGGTCGTCTGGTCGAGGGCGGCGAGCGGTTCGTCCAGCAGCAGCAGCCGAGGCCGGGCGGCCAAGGCGCGGGCGAGGGCGACGCGCTGGGCCTGGCCGCCGGAGAGCTGGCCGGGTCTGCGGGCGGCGAGATGGCCGACTCCGAGCCGTTCGAGCCACTCCTGTGCGCTGCGGCGGGCCTCCGTACGGGAGACGCCCCGCGAGCGCAGCCCGTACGCGGTGTTGCCGAGGGCGCTCAGGTGCGGGAACAGCGCGCCGTCCTGGGGCACCCAGGCCACACCGCGGCGGTGGGGCGGCAGGGCGGACACGTCGGTGTCGCCGAGCCGGAGGGCGGCGTGGGCGCGCGGGGTCAGTCCGAGGAGGGCGCGCAACAGGGTCGTCTTGCCCGCGCCGTTGGGGCCGACGACGGCGATGGTGGTGCCGGGTGCGGCGTCGAGGGTGAGTTCGTCGAAGCCGGTGACCTCCGCGTGCAGGGGCCAGCGTCCGTCCGCCGCCGGCGACCCGGCCGGCGAGGCCGCCGGGGCTCCCGGGGCTTCCGGGGACAGGGGGCCGGGTTCGTCCGGTTCGGCGACGGCGGCGGGCGCGCGGCGGGCCGCGGCGGGAGCCCCGCCCGTCCATCGGCCGCGCAGAGCGATCAGCACGGCCATGGCGATGACGAGCAGCAGGAGTGAGAGCGACGTCGCCGCGTCCGGTTCTTCCTGGAGCAGGAGATACACCTGCAAGGGAAGCGTCTGCGTGGTGCCCGGCAGATTGCCGGCGAAGGTGATCGTCGCGCCGAACTCGCCGAGCGCACGGGCCCAGGTCAGTGCCGCTCCGGCGATCAGCCCGGGGGCGACCATCGGCAGGGTGACGGTGAGGAAGACCCGGAGCGGCGAGGCGCCGAGCGAGGCGGCCGTCTCCTCGTAGCCCGGGCGCAGACCGCCCAGGGCGCCCTCGAGGCTGATGACGAGGAACGGCATGGCCACGAAGGTGGCGGCGACGACGGCTCCGGAGGTGTGGAACGGCAGCGTGATGCCGAAGGTGTCCTCCAGCCACGGCCCCAGCAGTCCGCGCCGGCCGAAGGCGAGCAGCAGAGCCACTCCCCCGACGGTGGGCGGCAGCACCATGGGCAGGAGGACGAGCGAGCGGACGAGCGTCTTGCCCGGGAAGTCGGTCCGTGCCAGCACCCAGGCGAGCGGCACGCCGAGCAGCAGGGACAGTCCGAGCGCCCAGAAGGAGACGACGAGCGACAGCCGCAGCGCCTCGGTGACGCCGGGGCTGGTCAGATGGCCGCCGATGTCGCCCCACGCGGTCCGGCCGAGGATGCCGGCCAGGGGCAGCAGCAGGAACGCGACGGCGAGCAGCGCGGGGACCGCCAGGACCACGGGCGTACGCGCTCCGATGCCCCTGCCGGGCCGGTCCCGCCTGCCGGTCGGGCGGGACCACGGGGGCGTGTCGCGTAGGCGCTTCATGGTGCGTCCTGGTGATCGAGCGGAGAGGGACGGCCGGCGGGGAGAGCGGTTACGGCTGCTGGAAGCCCGCGTCCCGGAGGATCTTCTGGGCCTCGGGGCCGGTCAGCCAGGTCACGAACGCCTCTGCCGCGTCGGGGTTCCGCGACGACTTCAGCGTCGCCGCCGGGTAGGAGGCGACGGCGTTGTGGCCGTCGGGGATGTCGACGGCGTCGACCCTGTCGGCGGCGACGGCGGCGTCCGTGCGGTAGACCATGCCCGCGTCGGCCTCGCCCATCTCCACCTTGCTGAGCACGGCCCGGACGTTCGGCTCCTCGGACACCGGACGCACGTCGACGTCGCGGCCCTGGAGGATCTGCCTGCTGTAGCGGCCGACGGGAACCTCGGGCGCGGCGAGCACGACCTTGAGCTTGGTCGCGGCGAGGTCCTCGAGTGAACCGATCTTGTGCGGATTGCCCTTCCCGGTGGCGATGACCAGCCTGTTCTTCGCGATGACGACCGGTGAGCCGGTGTCGGCGGCGAGGCCGTCCATGGTCCTGCTGTCGGCGGTGACCAGGGCGTCGGCGGGAGCCCCCTGCCTGACCTGCGCGGCGAGCTCCTGCGAGCCGGCGAAGGAGAAGGTGATCTCCGTGCCGGGGTGCGACGTCTCGTAGGCGTCGCCCGCGGTCTTGAAGACGTCGGTGAGCGAGGCCGCGGCGAGCACGGTGAGGCGGGCGGCGGACGGTTCGCCCGAGGCGCCCTTCCCGTCGGCGTCGCCGGTGCCGCAGGCGGCGAGCGGGGCGAGCAGGGCGGCCGTCAGGATCGCGGCCGCGGCGCGGCGTCGCCCGGGAGCGGGAGAGCGGCGGCGTCCGCCGGGGGTGGGGAACACGGGACGGGACTCCTCTGTGCTGCGGTGCGCCGCATCGCGCGGACGGCTCGGCCGGGCGCCCGGTTCAGGCGCGGTCGATGTGCACGTTCGTGGACTTCACCCGGGCGGTGGCCTGCATGCCGACCTCCAGTCCGAGTTCCTCGACGGCTTCGCGGGTGAGCAGGGACACGAGCCGGTGCGGCCCGGCCTGGATCTCCACCTGTGCGGCGACGTCGCCGAGCTTGACGGCGGTCACGATGCCGGGGAAGGCGTTGCGCGCCGAGGTGTACGAGGTCTCCTCGTCGCCGACGCCGCCCTGGGCGACCTCGACGGAGAACGCGGCCAGGTCCCGGCCGTCGATGAGGCGCCGACCGCTGTCGTCACGATGGGTCGCGACCCGTCCGGCGTCGGCCCAGCGTCGCGCCGTGTCGGCGCTGACGCCGAGCAGCCGCGCCGCCTGACCGATGGTGTAGGACTGCATATGCGCCACGATAGGCGCCTGGAGCTCGCAGGTACAGCCTGTTCGGCCGAAGCTCCATGGCAGATGCGCCCCGCTTGGGTGATGCCACGGACGGGCCTTTCCCCGTGGGCCGGCCCGCCGGACGTCTACGGCCCGCCGGACGTCTACGCCACCGACCCGATCCGACCGGTGGGCGTGTCGGGGCCGTCGTGGTGGATGGGGGTGTGCGCGCCGGTCAGGGAGACACCGGTGCCGCCGCGGCGGTTCGCCACGATCTCCGCGCCGATGGACAGCGCGGTCTCCTCCGGCGTACGGGCGCCGAGATCGAGGCCGATCGGTGAACGCAGCCGGGCGAGTTCGAGGTCGGAGACGCCGACGTCGCGCAGCCGCCTGTTGCGGTCCTCGTGGGTGCGGCGGGAGCCCATCGCGCCCACGTAGGCGACCGGCAGCCGCAGGGCCAGCTCGAGGAGCGGTACGTCGAACTTGGCGTCGTGGGTCAGTACGCACAGCACCGTACGGCCGTCGACCTCGGTCGACTCCAGGTAGCGGTGCGGCCACTCGACGACGACCTCGTCCGCCTCCTTGAAGCGGCCCGCCGTCGCGAAGACGGGCCGCGCGTCGCAGACGGTGACGTGGTAGCCGAGGAACTTGCCGACGCGCACCAGGGCGGCGGCGAAGTCGATGGCACCGAAGACGATCATCCTCGGCGCGGGGACGCTCGATTCGACGAGGAGCGTCAGCGGCCGGCCGCAGCGGGATCCGTCCTCGCCGATGACGACGGTGCCGGTGCGTCCGGCGTCCAGCATCGCGCCGGCCTCGCGGGCCGCCGTGCGGTCCAGTTCGCGATGGCCGCCGAAGGTGCCCTCGTACGTGCCGTCGGTCCGTACGAGCAGGGCGCGGCCCGCGAGGTCGGCGGGCCCGTCCGTGATCCGCGCGACCGCCGCCGCCTCCCCACGAGCGGCGGTGGCCAGCGCGGCCGCGAACACCGCCCGGGCGGGCGCGTCCGCGTGGACCGGAGTGACGAGGATGTCGATGACGCCCCCGCAGGTCAGGCCGACCGCGAAGGCGTCCTCGTCGCTGTAGCCGAACCGCTCGAGGACGCTTTCGCCGTCCTCGAGGGCCTGCCGGCACAGCTCGTACACGGCGCCCTCCACGCACCCTCCGGAGACCGAGCCGATCGCCGTGCCCTCGCTGTCGACGGCGAGGGCGGCGCCCGGCTGCCTGGGCGCGCTGCCGCCGACGGCCACGACGGTGGCGACAGCGAAACTGCGGCCCTGCTCGACCCACCGGTGCAGCTCTTCGGCGATGTCCAGCATGTCGGTCTCCTTCGGGTGTTCTCGGTGGCGGGCGGTTACTTGACTCCGAGCCAGCCCTCGATGGGGTGCAGCGCGAAGTAGGCGAGGAAGACGACGGCCAGGACCCACATCAGCCAGCCCACCTCGCGTGCCCGGCCCTGGACGGCCTTGATCAGCACATGGGCGATGACTCCGGCCGCGATGCCCGCGGTGATGGAGTACGTGAACGGCATCAGCACCGTGGTCAGGAAGACCGGTATCGAGGTCGCGGAGTCGTTCCAGTCGATGTGCTTGGCGTTGGTCATCATCATCGAGCCGATGACGACGAGCGCGGCGGCCGCGACCTGGGTGGGGATGACCTGGGCGAGCGGCGTGAAGAACAGGCACAGCGTGAACGCGAGACCGGTGACGACACTGGCGAGACCGGTGCGCGCGCCGTCGCCGACGCCGGCGGTCGACTCGACGAAGACGGTCTGGCCGGAGGCGCCCGCGACACCGCCGATCGCGCCGCCCGCGCCGTCGATGGCCAGGGCGCGGTTGAGGCCCGGCATCTTGCCCTTGTCGTCGGCGAGACCGGCCTGCTGGCCGATGCCGATGATGGTTCCCATGGCGTCGAAGAAGCCCGCCAGTACCAGGGTGAAGACGATGACGCCGACGGTGATGCCGCCGACGCTGCCCATCCCGTCGAAGGAGACGGCGCCGAACAGCCCGAAGTCGGGGCTGGAGACGATGGAACCGGTGATCTCGGGTGCGTTGAGGCCGCCCCAGTCGGCCTTGTCGAGGCCGGCGAACTGGTGGACGGCGGCGGCGAACAGCGTGCCGCCGATGATGCCGATGAGGATGGCGCCGGGGACCTTGCGGACCTGGAGCATGAAGATCAGCAGGACGGTGACGGCGAAGCAGAGAACCGGCCAGCCGGTCAGCATGTCGCTGGTGCCGAGCTGGATCGGCTTGGCGCCGGCGATGCCTCCGTCGCCGGGCATGGAGGTCACGAACCCGGCCTGGACCAGGCCGATGAGACAGACGAACAGGCCGATCCCCATGGTGATGGCGTGCTTCAGCGCCAGTGGGATCGCGTTCATGATCAGTTCACGGAGACCGGTGACGACGAGCAGGACGATCACGGCGCCGTAGATGACGCACATGCCCATCGCGTTTTCCCAGGTCATCTCGGGCGCGACCTGGAAGGCCATGACGGCGGAGACGCTGAGTCCCGCGGCCAGGGCGAGCGGCACATTGCCGACGAGGCCCATCACGATGGTGGTCGCCGCGGCGGCGAAGGCCGTCGCCGTGGTCAGCTGATCACCGTCGAGCCTGTTGCCGGCCGCGTCGGGCACCGACAGGATCACCGGGTTGAGCAGGATGATGTACGCCATCGCCATGAAGGTGGTGATGCCGCCACGCACCTCCCGGCCGACGGTCGAGCCTCTCTTGGTGATGTGGAAATACCGGTCGAGCCAGGACCGTCCGGCGGGCTGGCGCGATCCCGCGCCGGCGTCCTCCGCCGTGGTCCGGGGCTCGGTGGACTGCTGGGTCATGGTGCCTACTCCCAAGGTTCACAGGGGCACCCGCCGTGGAGACTGGTGATGGCGGGATTTGGGATGGTGCTTGGCTGCACGACCCGGGGGACGGCCCGAGACGAACTCGCTCTTCGGGTTACTGCGGTGCTGCTGCGGCCGCGAGCGGTGCGGCACTTGTTCTCCCCGGGCGGCGCGGGCCTGCGGGGAACCGGCTGGTTCCTTGGAGGCATGGCACGCACCGCCCGGAGAAGTGCGGAGAGGATCAGGTGCCGGTGAGGTGCTCGGGGCGCACCGGCGTCCTGTCCAGTTCCAGTCCCGTCGCGTTCCGGATCGCCGCGAGGACGGCCGGGGTGGACGACAGGGTGGGGGCCTCGCCGATGCCGCGCAGCCCGTAGGGGGCGTTGTCGTCGGCGAGTTCGAGCACGTCGACCGGGATGGTCGGCGTGTCGAGGATGGTGGGGATCAGGTAGTCCGTGAAGGACGGGTTCCTGACTTTCGCGGTCTTCGGGTCGACGATGATCTCCTCCATGACCGCGACGCCCAGGCCCTGGGTGGTGCCACCCTGGATCTGGCCGATGACGGACAGCGGGTTGAGTGCCTTGCCGACGTCCTGGGCGCAGGCCAGCTCGATCACCTTCACGAGACCGAGCTCGGTGTCCACCTCGACGACCGCGCGGTGCGCGGCGAAGGAGTACTGGACGTGGCCGTTGCCCTGCCCGGTGCGCAGGTCGAACGCCTCGGTGGGGCGGTGGCGCCACTCGGCCTCGATCTCGACGGCCTCGTCCTCCAGCAGGTCCACCAGGTCGGCCAGTACCTCGCCGCCGTCGGTGACGACCTTGCCGCCCTCGAGCAGCAGCTCGGCGGTGGCCCAGGCCGGGTGGTAGCTGCCGAACTTGCGGCGGCCGATCTCCAGGACCTTCTCGCGGACCAGCTCGCACGAGTTCTTCACGGCGCCGCCGGTGACATAGGTCTGGCGGGAGGCGGACGTGGAGCCCGCTGAGCCGACCTGCGTGTCGGCGGGGCTGATCGTGACCTGCGAGACGCCGAGCTCGGTGCGGGCGATCTGGGCGTGCACGGTGACACCGCCCTGGCCGACCTCCGCCATCGCGGTGTGCACGGTGGCCACGGGCTCGCCCGCGATGACCTCCATGCGCACCTTGGCGGTGGAGTAGTCGTCGAAGCCCTCGGAGAAGCCGACGTTCTTGATGCCGACCGCGTAACCGACGCCCCGTACGACGCCCTCGCCGTGCGTGGTGTTGGACAGGCCGCCGGGCAGCGCGCGGACGTCCGCGCCCTCGGTGGACTCCCACTGGCGCTCGGGCGGCAGCGGGCGGGCCTTGACGCGGCGCAGCAGTTCGGCGACCGGGGCGGGCGAGTCGACCGGCTGGCCGGTCGGCAGCAGCGTGCCCTGCTCCATGGCGTTGAGCTGCCGGAACTCGACGGGGTCCATGGCGAGGGCCTTCGCCAGCTTGTCCATCTGCGCCTCGTAGGCGAAGCACGCCTGGACCGCGCCGAAGCCGCGCATGGCGCCGCACGGCGGGTTGTTGGTGTAGAGCGCGATCGCCTCGATGTCGACGTCGTCGATGACGTACGGGCCGACGGAGAGCGAGGAGGCGTTGCCGACGACGGCCGGCGAGGCGGAGGCGTAGGCGCCGCCGTCCAGCACGATCCGGCACTTCATGTGCGTGATCCTGCCGTCGCGGGTGGCGCCGTGCTCGTACCAGAGCTTCGCCGGGTGGCGGTGGACGTGCCCGAAGAAGGACTCGAAGCGGTTGTAGACGATCTTGACGGGCTTGCCGGTGCGCAGCGCCAGCAGGCAGGCGTGGATCTGCATCGACAGGTCCTCGCGGCCGCCGAACGCGCCGCCGACGCCGGAGAGCGTCATCCGGATCTTGTCCTCGGGCAGGCCGAGTACCGGGGCGATCTGCCGCAGGTCGGAGTGCAGCCACTGGGTCGCGACGTACAGGTCCACGCCGCCGTCCTCGGCCGGCACGGCGAGACCGGACTCGGGTCCGAGGAACGCCTGGTCCTGCATGCCGAAGGTGTACTCGCCGGAGACGATGACGTCGGCCCGCTTGGCGGCCTCGTCGGCGTCGCCGCGCACGATCGGCTGGCGGTGCACGATGTTCGGGTGCGGCACATGGCCGGCGTGGTGGTCGTCGCGGCCGGGGTGCAGCAGCGGCGCGTCCGGCGCGGTCGCGGAGGCCTCGTCGGTGACGAGGGGCAGCTCCTTGTACTCGATCTTGATCTTGGCGGCGGCGCGGCGCGCGGTCTCCGGGTGGTCGGCGGCGACCAGCGCCACGGGCTCGCCGTGGTGACGCACGACGCCGTGGGCGAGGACCGGGGTGTCCTGGATCTCCAGACCGTAGTTCTTCACCTCGGTCGGCAGGTCGTCGTAGGTGAGGACGGCGTAGACGCCGGCCTGGGCGAGCGCCTCCGAGGTGTCGATGGAGACGATCTCGGCGTGCGCGACCGTGGAGCGCAGGATCTGGCCCCAGAGCATGTCCTCGTGCCACATGTCGGAGGAGTACGCGAACTCTCCCGTGACCTTGAGCGTGCCGTCGGGCCGGAGCGTGGACTCGCCGATGCCGCCCTGGGTCTTCTGGGTGAGCTTCGTGGGGGTGCCGGTGGTGGCCATCGTCAGACCGTCGCTTCCTGGTTTCCCTGACGGGCGGCCGCGAGGCGCACAGCGTCGAGGATCTTCTCGTAGCCGGTGCAGCGGCAGAGGTTGCCGGACAGCGCTTCGCGGATGTCCTCGTCCGAGGGGGACGGGGTCCGCTCCAGCATCTCGTCGGCGGCGACCAGCAGGCCCGGGGTGCAGAAGCCGCACTGCACGGCGCCCGCGTCGATGAAGGCCTGCTGGATCGGGGAGAGCTCGGTTCCCTCGCCGGTCTGCGAGTCGCTTCCCTGCGCGGACCACTGCTGGGCGTCCTGGAGGCTGGTGCCGCAGGCGCCCGTCCCGCATGCGCTCTGCTCCCGCTGCTTGGCGTAGTCGGCCAGCCCCTCGACGGTGACCACCTCGCGGCCCTCGACCTGGCCGGCGGCGACCAGGCAGGAGCAGACCGGAACGCCGTCGAGTCTGACCGTGCAGGAGCCGCATTCACCCTGCTCACAGGCGTTCTTCGAACCGGGCAGACCCAGGCGCTCACGCAGCACGTAGAGCAGGCTCTCGCCCTCCCAGACGTCGTCCGCTTCCTGCCGGCGTCCGTTGACGGTGAAATTGACGCGCATCGTTATGCAGCTCCTTCCAGCGTGCGGGCGGTGCCGCGGTACTGCTCCCAGGTCCAGCCGAGCGTGCGGCGGGCCATGATGCCGACCGCGTGGCGGCGGTACTTCGCCGTGCCGCGCACGTCGTCGATCGGGTTGCAGCCGCCGGAGGCGAGCTCCGCGAACTGCTTGGCGATCGACGGGGTGATGATCTTCCCGCTCTCCCAGAATCCGCCTTCTTCCAGCGCGGCGTTCAGGAACTCCTCCGCGGCCTTCGCCCGCACCGGGGTGGGGGCGGCGGACCCGATACCGGTACGCACCGTGCGGGTCTCGGGGTGCAGGGCGAGACCGAACGCACACACGGCGATGACCATGGCGTTGCGGGTACCCACCTTGGAGAACTGCTGCGGCCCGTCGGCCTTCTTGATGTGGACGGCGCGGATCAGCTCGTCGGGGGCGAGCGCGTTGCGCTTGACGCCGGTGTAGAACTCGTCGATCGGGATCATGCGGGAGCCGCGTACGGACTCCGCCTCGACCTCGGCCCCGGCGGCGAGCAGCGCCGGGTGGGCGTCGCCGGCCGGGGACGCGGTGCCGAGGTTGCCGCCGACACCGCCGCGGTTGCGGATCTGCGGCGAGGCGACCGTGTGGGACGCCAGCGCGAGCCCGGGCAGCTCGGCGCGCAGGTTCTCCATGATCGCGGTGTACGGGACGGAGGCGCCCAGCCGGACACTTTCGCCGCCGACCTCCCACTCGGTGAGCTCACCGACGCGGTTCAGGTCGAGGAGGTACTCCGGCCTGCGGTGGTCGAAGTTGATCTCGACCATCACATCGGTGCCACCCGCGATGGGGACAGCCGTGGGGTGCTCTGCCTTGGCGGCGAGCGCCTCCTCCCAGCTGGCGGGGCGAAGGAAGTCCATGGGTGGCTCTCTTCTTCTCGATCGGAGGTCGTTCGGCGCAGTGGCCCGGGACGACCGGCCCTCGACGTGTCATATGCCGTCGTTCATCTGCTGTTCACGCTGTGTGGTCCAGTACACAAGGCCGGATCCGGGCGGTGCAGTCACCGAAACCATGAAGGAGTTGGCTGGCCGCGTCCCTCGTCTTGTAGATTCGAACGAAAGGCGGAGATCAGCAACCTCACCGTTCCCCCATGGAAACGCCGGCGGCAGATCTTTGGCCATGACCGGCAACAACGAGACAGATCGGCGGCGACGAGATGCGGCTGCGCGCACTGCTGGAGAACGACGCGCTGGGGCTGCGGCTGCTCGGCGGCGAGGACGAGCTCGACCGCGGCGTACGTGGCGTGATGACCACGGACCTGCGCGACCCGAGCCGGTACCTGTCCGGCGGCGAACTGGTGCTCACCGGCCTCGCCTGGCGGCACGGCGCGGCGGACTCGGAGCCGTTCGTCCGGATCCTCGCCGCCGCACAGGTCGCGGGGCTGGCCGCGGGCGAGGCGGAACTCGGCGACATCCCCGACGATCTGGTCCAGGCGTGTTTGCGCCACCGGCTGCCGCTGTTCGCAGTGAACGAATCCGTCGCGTTCGCGACGATCACCGAATACGTCGTACGGCAGGTCTCCGGTGAACGGGCCGGAGACCTCGCGGCAGTCGTCGACAGACACAGACGGCTGATGACGTCCGGTCCGGCGGGCGGCGGCCCGGACGCCGTACTGGATCTGCTCGGCTCGGACCTGGACCTCCGGGCCTGGGTCCTGTCCCCGACCGGGCGGCAGATCGCCGGCGTCGGCGAAGGGCTGCCGGCGGAGGTCGGCGCGACGCTCGCCGGCGAACACCTCGCCGCCGTACGCACCGGCCGGCGCGCGCCGCACCGGACCGTCGTACGCGGGGTGGCCTACTCCCTCTTCCCGATCCGCAACACCGGAAGGGGAGCCTCGCCGGCCGTCAGGGACGTACGGGAGGGCGTGCTCTCCGACTGGCTGCTGGCCGTGGAGGCGGACGCCGCCGACTGGCCGGAGGCACGGCTCGACCTGCTCCAGGGCGTCACCCAGCTGATCGCCGTGGAACGGGACCGGCGCGAGGCGGCCCGTACGGTACGGCGGCGGCTCGCCCAGGAGGTCCTGGAACTCGTGCAGACCGGCGCGGCCCCCGCGGAGATCGCGGCACGGCTGCGGGTCGCCGCGCCCGTACTGCTGCCGGGCCTCGGCGCGGCGCCGCACTGGCAGGTGATCGTCGCCCGCGTCGACTGGGGCGCCGACGCCACCGTCGAGACCGGGCCGGTGGCCCAGTCGCTCCTCGAGGAGATCCTCGTCGACCCGTCGGCGGCCGGGGCCGAGTCCGCCGACCGGATCGCCGTCGCCCACACCGGCGACGAGGCGATCGCCCTGGTGCCGCTGCCGGTCGTGGGCCTCGGCGGCCTCGACGACGAGGACCCGCCCCCGGTGGACGCCGGCCTGCACGCCGACGCACTCCTCGAGTCCGTACGCGCCCCGCTGACCGCCGGCCTGGCCGACGACGGGCGCCTCACGCTGGGCGTCAGCGCGGCCGTGCACTCGGCGGAGGCCCTGCGCGGCGCCCTCGAGGAGGCCCGCCACGCCCGCCGCGTGGCCGCGGCACGACCCGGCCGGGTGTGCGCCGCGGGCCACCACGAACTCGCCTCGCACGTCCTGCTGCTGCCGTTCGTCCCCGACGACGTCCGCCGCGCCTTCACGGCCCGTCTGCTGGACCCGCTGCGGGACTACGACCGCCGCCACCGCGCGGAACTCATCCCCACGCTGGAGGCGTTCCTCGACAGCGACGGCTCCTGGACCCGCTGCGCGACGCGCCTGCATCTGCATGTGAACACGCTGCGATACCGGGTGGGCCGCATCGAGCAGCTGACGGGGCGTGACCTGTCGCGCCTGGAGGACAAGCTGGACTTCTTCCTGGCGTTGCGGATGAGCTGAGGGGGCGTTCTCGTCCCGTCCATGCCGGGTCCCGGCGGATACTCTCTCTGCCGGGTCCGGCACTTGCGAGAGGTGCAACGATGCACGCCGATACAGGGCTGACGCAGCACAACCTCGAGGCGCGCGGGTTCTGCGGCTTCATCCCGTTCAGCGGGCTGCCGAGCAGTGACGTGCCCGCGGAGGGCGGCGTCTCCGTGGTGCTGCGGTCGTCTCTCGGCCCGCCGCGCTTTCTGACGACGAGTCCTGCGGGACGGCGCAGGCAGCGCGATCCGTCCGTCCCGCCGGAGCAACTGGCTCTCGAATGGGTCGAAGGCGCCCACGTCCTCTACATCGGCAAGGCGGCTGCCGGAGAGAGGGCGGAGCATGGGCTGAGGGGAAGGCTGAGGCAGTACGCCAGGTCGGGCACCGGTTCGGCCGGCCACTGGGGAGGCCGCTACATCTGGCAGCTCGACGACTCCTCGGCCCTGCTCGTCGCCTGGTGCCTCACACCGGACCTTGATCCAGCACATGCTGAGGCCGACTTGATCGACGAGTTCGTCCGCCTGCACGGCAAACCGCCCTTCGCGAATCTGCGCAGGGGAACCCGGACCCGGCGCCTTGCGGCTCCGTAGACCGACGAATGGCGGCGTGACACCGCACCACAGAGGGGCGGCAAACAGCTGGCCCATCTGCAAACATCCGCCGGAACGCCGACGCCTGGGCGAAAGGCAAGCGTGCACGAGCGACCCTCCCGCCCCTCTCGTTCCTTACACGGCGATGGAGCGGCGGGCCGGACCGGGCGAGGCCGGCCGGTCCTCGCTCACAGGGAGCGCAGCAGGGCCAGTGACGCGTCGCGGAGCCGGTCGTCGTCGTGGCGGGGGCTGGCGAAGCTCCATGGGTCGACGGCTGCGAGGCGTCTTTCGGAGTGTGCCCAGTGATGCAACTCGGTCCGCAGTTCGTCGGGGGCGTAGCCGATCTCGATCAGCCTCTCCAGAGCCAGGATCCCCACCGGTTCGGGACCGGCGAGCGCGGTGAAGACGGGGACGGCCACGGGGTACGGGTCGCCGGTGATCCGCCAGTGCGCCTCGGCCGCGTGCGTGCGTGTCCACTCGTACGACGCGTCGAGGAATTTCTTTACGAGCGGTAGCAACGGCGCACCGGCCGGGCCGAGGAGGGCCGCGTCCTCCAGCCGCCAGTGCCCGGCCGAGACGGCCAACTGCTTCTGGAGCAGGGCGACGGCCGGTTCCGCGGATCCTCCCAGGCGGGCTTCGGCGACCGCCGCCGCAACCGCGACCTCTTCGTCGGAGGGGCTGAAGCCGGGGTGGTCGAAGTCGAAGTCGTCGAAGTCGTCGGAGTCGCCCGGGTGCTCGGCGGGGCCGGCGGCCTCATAGAGGAGCACAATCACTTCGGCGTCCCCCACGCCGAGGTCGCCGAGCCTGCGCGCGACAGGGACAAGGGTGCGGCGGGGGCGCAGCAGCTCTTTGAGCTCGGACATCAGGGCGGTGGCCGATTCGGGTGTGAGCGTGGCGAGTACGCCGCTCGGTGGGCGCGACCCGGTCGCGCGCAGGGCGAGTCGCTGGTGTTCGAGCCGGCCGGTACGAGCGGCAAGCGCGTCCAGGGCTTCCGCGGCCGGGTCCGTCACCGCAGCAAGGAGGCGGTCATCGCCCAGGCGCCCCAGGGCGAGTTGGGCGGCGGAGGCGACCCACCGGTCGTCGGAAAGCGCATGTGTGAGCAGGGCGTCGCTGAGCACCGGCTGCAATGGGCGCGTGGTGCCCGGCAGCCAACGGGCCACGGATTCCAGTATCCGGAGCCGGCACCGCGGATCCCGTTGCCGCTTCAGGGCCTCGCCGAGGAGCTCGACGGCCTCGTCCTCCTTGTCGCGCCAGACGGCGGCCAGCCGATCGGCCCGTCGCCACCCGTTCCCGACACGGTTCCCGTCCCCGATCCACCGGTGGGCCACAGCCACACTGCTCGCCGGATCCTCGTCGAGGACTCGCTCGATACGGTGCCAGGTGTCGCCGACACCGGGGAACGGTCCGCTGTCCGCAGGACCGGCCCGGCCGGCCTGCTCGGCCAGGACCCTCACCGTTTCCGGCGGATGCGGCGTCCCGGACCGCTCCAGAAGCTCAAGCGCCGCCACGGTAAGCACTGCGGGGGTCCTGTCCTGCAATGCCGTGTCCAGCCGGTGCCGGACAGCTTCCGCGTCCGGATCGAGGCGCGTCAGCACCGCCAGGGCGTCCGCACGGATCCAGGCGTCCGGATCGGCCCTGTACCGGGCGGCCAGTTCTTCCAGCACCACCCGTACGGCTCGGCCGGTCGCCAGGGGCGAGATCCTCACGACGGCCCGCCGCACATCGGCGTCGTCGTCGGTCAGGAACGGCAAAAGTGCGGGGACGAGGGCCGCGACCCGCCGGCGCCCTTCCTCCTCGTTCTCACCCCGCGGCCTTTCGCCCTCGCCCGCCGTGCCGGCGAGGATCTTCAGCAGACCCGCCCGCAGACGCGAGACATGAGCGGCGGCGTGCGCGAGGAAGGGGACTGCCTCGACCGTGGCCGGGTAGACCGACTCCTGGTGCAGGAGCACGTCCCACAGCGTGGCGAGCGCGTGGTCCGCGCCCTTCTGCTCCCGCCCGTACAGGGCCCGGATCAGCTCCGGGACGTCGTCCGCTCCGCCCCGCGCGTGCCAGTACGACGCCCAGTCGACTGCGCCGAGTTCATCAGGTGCTCTCACGGCCGGAACCGTAACGGACGGGTCCGACACCGGTCGCGATGCGGCCCACCGCCGCTCGGGCAGGAGCCAGGGTCACCCCCGCGCCAGCACCCGCGCGAACGCGCCCCCCTCCGCCACCAGTTCCGCCCACGTCCCCGTCTGCACGACCCGCCCCGCTTCGAGTACCGCCACCCGGTCCGCGCGGCGGATCGTCGACGGGCGGTGGGCCACGATCACGGTCGTGCGAAGGTGCGCGCCGTCCTTCAGCGCCGCCGACACCGCCGCGTCGCCCTCCGTGTCGAGGTTGGCCGTCGTCTCGTCCAGGACCAGTACGCGCGGGCGCGTCAGCAGGGCGCGGGCGAGGGCGATGCGGGCGCGCTGGCCGCCGGACAGGGTCGTGCCGCGTTCGCCGACGCGCGTCTGGTACCCGTCGGACAGGTCCGCGGCGATCCGGTCGACCCCGGCCACGCGTGCCGCCTCCGCGAAGGCCGCCGCGTCCGCGTCGGGTGCGGCGAGGCGGAGGTTCTCCGCCAGCGTCCCGTGGAACAGCGGCGCGTCCTGGCCGACGACGGACACGGCGCCGCGCAGGTCGGTCTCGGCCAGGTCGCGCAGGTCGACGGGTGGGCCGGATTCCGGGACGAGTTCGACCGCGCCCGACGCCGGGTCCCAGAACCGCGCCAGCAGATACGCGCACGTCGACTTGCCGGCGCCGGAGACGCCGACGAGGGCGAGCGTCTCGCCGGGCCGGACCGTCAGGTCGAGGCCGTCGAGCACGGCCCGGTCGCCGTAGTCGAAGCGCACGCCCCGCAGCCGCACGCCGAGCGGCCCTCCGGGCAGCGGCCGGGGTGCAGCCGGCGCGGGTGCGCCCGCCGGGGCCCGTACGGCCGCGCCCACCCGCGCCGCCGCGGCCCGCAGCCCGCCCGCCTGGCCGAGCGCGGCGGCCGAGTCGGCGACCGGCGCGAGCACGCCGAGCGCCAGCGCCATCGCCGCGGGCGCCCAAGCGCCGGCGACGGTGTGCGCGGCGGCCAGGACGACCCCGACGACGGCCACGACGACGAGCAGGTCGCGCACGGCGGCCGCGTCCGCTTCCCAGGCCTGCTCCGACCGCTGGGCCTCGCCGAGGGCGCGGCCGTGGGCACGGAGCCGTTCGCGGCGGGCGTCGAGCGCGCCGAAGGCCAGGAGCTCCCGGAGTCCGTCGACGCTCTCCACGGCCTCCGCCGACAGGTCGGCCGCCGCGGCCCGGGTCCGGGCGCCGCGCACCGCGCGGCCACGGGACTCCAGCGGCGGCGCGAGGGCGAGCAGCGCCGCGACGGGCAGCACGGGCAGCAGCAGCCATGGTTCGAGCACCGCGAGCACCACCGATCCGCCGCCGAACACCACTGCGGAGGCGAGAAGTTGAGCCACCGCGTGGGCGTAGAAGAACTCCAGGGCCTCCACGTCGCCGAGGGCGGCGGAGGCCAGGTCGCCGCTGCGTCGTCCTCGGATGCGCGCGGGCGCGCTGCGGGCGAGCCCGTCGAAGACCCGGACGCGCAGTTCCGCCAGGACGCGGTAGGCGAGATCGTGCGAAAGGTCCATCTCGCGCCAGGTGGCGAGGGCGCGCACGGTGACGAGCACCAGGAGTGTGGTGATCGTCACGGGGCCGGGAGCCTGTCGTTCGACGACGGCCGTGCCGACGGTGTGCGCGGTGAGTGTGACCAGGGCGACGAGGGCCGCCTGGTCGGCGAGGGCCGCGACGAACGTGCGGACGGCCATGGCCCGATGGGCGTCGAGCACCGGCAACAGGGCGCGCAGAGCGCCTCGTTCGATCCTCTGTTCAGCCTCTGGCGGAGCCGTCCGCCCGGCCTCTTGTCCGGTATTCATGCGGCCTTTCCTTCTGTGGTGCGTCCGGCCGCGACGAGGCGCGCGTAGACGCCGTCCCCCGCGAGCAGGGCCGCGTGGTCACCGACGGCGTCGACGCGTCCGCCGTCGAGGACGACGATGCGGTCGGCGTCCTGTACGGAGTCGAGACGGTGGGCGACGACGAGGCAGGTGCGGCCGCGGGCGGCCGACAGCAGTTCGCCGACGATGCGGGCCTCGCGGCGTTCGTCCACGGCACTGGTGGCCTCGTCGAGCACGAGGACGGGCGCGTCGGCGAGCAACGCCCGTGCCAAGGCCAGGCGTTGACGCTGACCGCCGGACAGGGTGGCACCGCGTTCGCCGACCTGTGTCCCGTAGCCGTGGGGCAGCCGGACGATCTCGTCGTGGATGCCGGCCGCCCGGGCGGCGTCGTGCAGGGCGGCGTCACTGGCCCCGGGGGCGCCGAGGCGCAGGTTGTCCGCGACCGTGGCGTGGAAGAGGTACGTCTCCTGGGAGACGACCGCGATGCCGCGGCGCAGCGAGTCGAGCGTGTACGCGCAGGCGTCGAGGCCGTCGACGAGGACCCGGCCCCGGTCCGGGTCCGCACGGCGGAGCAGCAGGCCCAGCAGCGTCGACTTGCCGGCGCCGGAGGGCCCGACGACCGCCGTGACACGGCCGGCGGGAGCGGTGAAGGTCACACCCTCGAGGGCGGGGCGTCCCCCTCCGGGATGCGTGAAGTCCACTTTCTCGAAGCGGACTTCGGGGGCGGCGGACCACGCGGCGACGGTCCGTCCCGTGTCGGGTACGCCGCCCTCCGCCGTGCGCAGAGCGGCGATCCCGTCGGCGGCAGACACCCCGAGGTACCCGGAGTGCCATTCCCTGGACAGGTCCCGCACGGGGCGGAAGCACTCGGCCGCGAGCATCAGCACCAGATACGTGCTCGTGGAGGGGGCGTGTCCCGACACGGCGGCGCCGCACGCGACGAGCGCGGCGGCGACCGTGCCGCCCTGCACGGCGAGGTCGGTGAGTCCGGTGTCGACGAGCGAGACGCGGAGTTTGGCGACCGTGGCGCGGTGCAGTTCGCGTGAACGCTCCTCCAGCCGCGCCCTGGTGCGTCCGACCGCGCCGGCGGCGCGCAGGGCGGGCATGCCCTGCAGCGCCTCGAGATAGTCGGCGGACAGGGCCTCGTACGCGCCCCAGTGCTGTTGCCCGCGGCGCTCCAGCAGCTTGTCCCACCAGCGAGGCGCGAACAGCGCGAGCACGAGGGCGGGGGCCAGCGCGACGACGGCCCACGGCTCCACGACAGCCACGGCGAGCACGAGTAGCGGCGGCACGGAGCAGGTGATGAGCAGTTGGGGCAGGTAGCGGGAGACGTACGCGTCGACTCCCTCGACGCCGTCGACGAGGGTGGCCCGTACGGCTCCGGCACGCGCGTCGGCGTGTCGCGGGGGCCCCTTTCTGCCGAGGCGTACGAGCAGTTCGTCGCGCAGCCCGGTGCGTACGGCCGCTCCGGCGTTCACCGCGACGCGCCGCTGCGCGCGCCCGAGGACGGCGCGGGCGAGGACGGCGGCGAGCACCGCGCCGAGCAGCGGCGGGAGGCCGCCGGTGTCCCCGCGGGCGATGCGGGCCAGGGCGAGGGCGAGCAGGACCGCCTGCGCGAGATGGGTGACCGCGACGGCCGCGAGGAGCGCGGTGGCCGTGAGCAGGGGGCGGCGCGCGGTACGCGCGGCGCGCAGCAGCTCCGGGTGGAGCATCATGACGGTTCGTCTCCTTGGTTCGTACGGCCTGTCGCACGGCCGGTGCTGGGACCTGCTGTCGCACGGCCGGCCGTCGGTTGGGTCGCACGGCCGTCAACGGGGCTACGGCCGAGGGCCAGGCCGTGGACCACCCAGTCCTGCCCGGCCGGGCCGCCGAGCGCGGCCCCGAGGTCCGCGCCCTGCCAGGAGCCGACGGGCCGTGACGGCACGCCGGCGGCGGTGGCCGCTGCCTGGGCGTGGCCGATGCCGTATCCGGCGGCGAGGTGGTCGTGCCGGACCCGGGCGACTGGGGCTCCCGCGGGGCAGCCGTACGCGAGGAGCACGGCCCCGGCCCGCGCGATCCAGCCCTGCCGGGCGCCCCAGTGGGCGAGTGCGGGCAGCACGTCACCGGAGGCGAGTCGGTGGAGGGTGACGGTCCGCCCGCGGGGCGGGACGAGGTCTCCGTGCGCGGTCGCCCCGCCGGGTGCAACCCTGTCCCGGGCCGACGGGGCCGACGGGGCCGACGGGCGGCTCGTCAGCAGGCCGGGTCGTGGCCCGCCCACCGCCAGGCACCAGCGTGGGCCCGCGGGTGACGCGGTCTCCGCGGCGGCGAGGATCCGCGCCAGCACGGCGTCCGACGGCAATCCGTGGAAGCCCGGGGACGCGCTGCGCCGCGTCAGCAGCACGGAGTCGTCGGGTTCCTGGCCGACGACCGCCCTCCAACTGCCCTGGGCGCCCCCGGAGTCGGTGAGCTCGGCGAGAACGCGCAGCGCCGTGCGCAGGCAGCCCGGTGGTTCCTGGGCCCACGGTGGCGACACGGAGCTGTCCCGGCCCGCTGCCCAGCGCGCGAGCGCGCCGTGATCCCCGGGAAGCAACTGGACGGCGGCCAGGGCGACCGGCACGCCCCCGGCCGCTGCGGACAGCAGCCCGCCGTCCTCGTCCAGGCACACCGTGTGCGCGCCCGCCAGGGCGAGCGCGGCCGCCGCGTGGCCCGCGTCGAGCAGCACCAGGGGCCAGGCGCGGTGGCCGTAGTGCGACACCGTGCGGCGAGCGGTCACGCCCAGGACGGCGAAGGCGCCCGCCGGTGCCGGTTCCGGCGCCGGGCCGTGCCGGTGCAGGCGGTGGCGCGCCGGGTCGTAGGCGTAGACGCCCGGCGGAAGCCCGCAGCCGGTCCCGAGCAGCAGATACGTGTCCACGGGGTGCAGCGCGCCGGCCGAGGGCGCGGGCCGCAGTCTGTCGCCCGCGAGCGAGAGCCGCAGGGTGCGGTCCAGGCAGGCCGGGACGGGCAGCGCGTCGCCGCGCAGGGGTACGGCCGCCGGCCCCGCGGGAAGGTCGGGGCCGGGGTCCGCCGGGGAACGGGCCAGGGCCAGCGCTTCGGTCACCAAGGGCGAATGCGACACCGTCACCGCCTCACATGTGCGGGGGCGGCGTGAGCGTGAAGTCACCGGGCCCGGTGGGCGCGTGTGCGCGCCAGCCGCGTCCGACCGCGGCATCCGCGAACCGCGGACAGCCGAAGTAGCCGAACGCCGCGGGCGCGTTGGGCACGAGTCCGGAGACGAGCACACGGGCCACCCGCAGCGGTGTCTCCGCGACGTCCTCCGTGGTCAGGTCCAGGGTGACGACCCGGTGCCCGCCGGCCGCGAGGCGCGCCTCCAGAGCGGCCCGGCCGCCGTGCGCGACCTCGCCGACCGGTACGACGCCCAGGGCGGGACGGGTGAAGCGGTCGGCCAGCGGCGCCGTCCGGGGATCCAGCCACACCTGGACGTGTGCGCCGAGGTCACGGACGGCACGGAAATCGGGTCCGCAGTCGTCGAGGTAGCGGCGGTCGGCACGGTGGTCCAGGTAGAGGCCGCGTGCCAGCATCCCGGCGTCGATCGCCCGGAAGACCCAGCCGTCCGCGTCGGCGGCGCCCTGCGTGAACACCCAGGTGTGCACGGCCTCCAGGACGGCCTTGCGGACGGCTTCCGCCGGGTCGTAGCGGCAGGCGAAGCCGGCTGCGTGGATGCCCCGCGCGGGGTCGTGGACGAGGGCGGCCATGCACGGCGCGAACTCGGAGGGCATCTCGACGACGGACACCTCGAGGCCGCAGCCGTCCAGGTCGCGGGCGAGGCCGGGGACGGAGCCGGGGTCGATGCCGCGGGTGGGGCCGTCGAGGTGCCACCACAGTTCGAGGGCGTCCCGCTCGACGACCTCGAGGAGTGCCCGTTCGACGGCGTCGTCGAAGCCCTGACCGGTGGCGATGCCCGCGTAGTTGAGGTGGTGGGTACGGGGCAGGTCCCGCAACCCGCCCTGCCGCCAGTTGAGATGGGTCAGCGCGACGGGCGCCCAGCATTCCTCTCCCGCCTCCTGCGCGCGGGTCCACAGCGCGGGGGTGTCGGGGGTGAGACGGCCGTATTCGAACCGGTGGCGTTCGTACTGCCAGTCGGCGTAGACGGGCAGGTCCCCGGGCCCGTAGAGGGTGCGGCCCTCCGACAGCAGTTCCGCGGCCGTGGCCCGGCGGGGCGCGTCGGGGTGTCCCGCGGGGGGCAGCCGGTTGCCGCAGTAGCGCTCCACGGCCTCGGCGACCGCCGCGATCCGCGCGCCTTCGGGATCGCCGAACGTGGTGCCGAGCGACACCCGGTCGGCCGGCCACGCCCCGAAGCGGCGTGCGTCACCCACGTCCGCGGTCATGGCGGTGTAGCGGGGAGGTGCGCCCGCGGGGTGCGGTACGGGCTCCACGGCGCGTATCAGCCCGCAGACGGGGTCCACGAGCGCGTCGAGGGTCAGGGGGCTGGTCAACTGCATGTCTCCTGTACGGGGTCGATGGGCCGGCGGCCGCGCACGACGGGCAGCAGGAGGCTGCTGCCGGCGGGCCGCAGGGTCCTGCGTGAGGCGGTGAGACGGGTGGCGTGGACGGGGTCCTCGCCGGTGTGCGGGTTGCGGGCGTGGGCGGGGAAGTGGTGTCCGGCCACCTCCACGCGCAGCCGCGTCCCCGCGGGCAGCCGGTGGGCCACGAGGCCGAGCGGCACCCGGAACCGGGCCACCTCGCCGGCCGGGTCCGACCTGCGGACGATGCCGGTGGCGAGCGGCCGGGCACGGCCGTCCGGATCGAGGGCCACCAGGCGCACGGCCCAGTCGGCGGTGGGGGTGGCGGCGGTCCCGCACAGCTCCGCCTCCGCGGCGCCGCACAGGTCGAGGGGGCGGGGCAGCGGCGGGGCGACGAGCAGCGCGCGGTCGGGGACGTCACGGCGTTCGACGCTCAAGTCGTCGGAGCGGACGGGGCGTTCTGGGTCGGCGACGAAGGTTCCGCCCTGGAGGAGCCGCAGGCCGCTCGGGACGCCGAACGGCCAGGCGGTCCGCTCGCCCGTGCCGTGCGGTGCCGGGTACCAGTGTTCGCTGCCGCCGAGGGCGACGGCACCCCGGCGTTCGTGGCGCAGAACGCCGTCGAGGGCGGCGCGTGCCCACCGTGCGTACAGGTCGCCGAGCCGCAGCCGGTGCCCGGGGCGCGCCTCCGGGGCGGGCTCGGAGGTCAGGCCGTGGCCCCACGGTCCGAGGAGCAGCCGTGCGGGGCCGCCCCAATCGAGCCAGAGCCGCAGCGTGTCGTCGGCGAACGGGTCGCGGGTGCCGCCCACGGCGAGGAGCGGGACCGGCGCGCGGGGCACGGGCGTGGGCCGGTGGGGCGCGGCCCATAGCCCGGGCCAGGAGGGGAGCGGGCGCCCGAGCCGCTCCGGGAGACGGACCAGGGGCAGGTGATCGAGGAGCCGGGGGTCACGCGCGAGGGCCTTGTCGAGGGCCGCCGTGTCCGAGTCGGGCCGGTCTCCGTGCGCCGCCCACCAGCCCGCGCGGGCCGACAGCCGCTCCACGCCGCCGGTTTCGCGGGCGGTCTCCGCGAGACCGAGAGCGGGTACGGCGGCGATCACGGCGTCCGGCCTGCTCCGGGGGTCGCCGTCTCCGACGGCCGCGAGTGCGCAGTGGGCCGCGTACGAGGAGCCGGCGGCGACGACCCGTCCGTCCGACCAGGACCGGCCGCGGACCCAGCGGAGCGTGGCGGCGCTGTCGGCCTCCTCGTGCCGGTAGGGCTGCCAGTCGCCGTCGGACGCGTACCGGCCGCGGACGTCCTGGACCACGGCGGCGAAGCCTCTGGCGGCCCAGGCGCGGGCCTCGCCGCGATGGCTGCGCCGGTCGTACGGGGTGCGCAGGACGACGGCTGGGAAGGGCCCGTCGCCACCGGGCAGTTGCACGGTGGTGACGAGACCCGCCCCGCCGACGGCCACGCGTACGAAGACGGGCTCGGGCAGGGGGACGTGTTCCGGCAGGGGCGCACGCTTCGACACCGGCCCAGTGCGGTCCGATGCGGCGACGGCACTGCCCGGCGCGGGCGCGGCTTCCGGCACGGGCCCGGGCTGACACCCGGACGCTGCCGTACGCCCCGGCACAGGCGACGCGGAGCGCGACCCGTGGGCGGGCCGGCCTCCGTTCGTCGGTCCGGTCGTCATCGCGTCAGCGGTGCGACGGCGGGGACCGGCAGCACGGTGTGCTCGTCGACCGTGAGGTCGCGGAGGTCGACGCGGCGCAGCCGGCGCGAGCCGCCCCGGCCCGACGCCCACGCGATGAGATCGGCGGTCAGCAGGCAGGCCGTGAGGGCGGCGGAGGCCGCCGTGTGCGCCGGACCGGTGTCGTGGGTGCACGATGCGGCCCAGTAGGCGGCGAGTTCACGGTGGGCGGGCGTCGCGGCGAGCCGTCGGAGCCGTACGTCGGCCGAGGTGACGTCCCCCGGGGCGGCCGCGAGCGGTTCGAGCCACGCCGTCGTGCCTTCGCGGTGGCAGCGCAACCAGCCGGCCCCGCGGGCCGGCAGCCGGTCCGCCTCGTCCCACAGCCCGTGCGGCACGGGCGAGTCGAGGCACCAGACGACAGCGTCGGGTGACGGCTCGTCGGCCAGGTCCGTGAGCCGTGTCGCACGGCGGACTTCGCCGGCCTCCGCCCGTACGAACCGGGTCAGCGGCTCGGTCAGCACGTCGTCGCCGAGGACGACGACGGTGCGTCCGGCGAGCGGCCCGCGGATGCCGGCCTCCTCGCGGACGAGAAAGCCGGCGTCGTCGAACGCGGCGACCAGGCCCGCGAGTTCACCCCCGTCGGCGCCGGGGGCGGACGGGCCGGGTGCCGTCGCGGCCGGGCCGTGGTCCGGTCGGCCTGTCCCGGTGAGCGCCGGGCGGCCGTGACCGCCGGTCAGGTGTGCGACGACGGCGTCCGGTGCCACCGCGCCGGTGTCGACGCGGAGGAACTCGCCGTCGGGCGTCCGGACGGCGAGGCCCTGGCCGGGGACGGTGACGAGGGCGACGCCTGGGGCGAGTCGCGCGGTGGCCACGGGTTCTCCTGGGGTGAGAGGCGGATGCGGGTCGGGCCCGCCCGGAACGGTGTTCCGGGCGGGCCCGATGGCGGGGACTACTTGTCGCTGTCGGTCTCGACGGCGGCGGCGCTGTCCTCGAAGGGGTTCTCGACGAGGGCGTTGGAGTGGGTGGCGGACAGGTGGGCGAGCTGGCCCTGCTCGGCGATCGGGCTGAAGACCTTGTGCTGCTCCATGAGTTGCTCTCCATTCGTCGGTTCCTGGCTGCGCCGCCCGGACTGTGCGGCGGCGACACCCAGACTAATGAATATGATTTTCATTTCGCAAGGGGTTCGTCGAGGGGAAGGGGGTGATCCGGGTAACACACGGGCCACCCACCCTCCGGGTCACGCCCCACGCGCCCTGCCACGCCCAGGACTTCGGCGAGCAGACCGGGCGTGACGACCTCGGCGGGCGGACCGTCGGCGGCCACGGCGCCCGCCCGCAGGGCCACGATCCGCTCGGCGAACCGCGCCGCGTGCCCGAGGTCGTGCAGCACCATCACGACGGTCAGTCCGCGCTCCTCCCGGAGCCGGACGACCGTCTGCATGACCTCGAGCTGGTGGCGCAGATCGAGATAGGTCGTGGGTTCGTCGAGGAGCAGCACACGGGTGTCCTGCGCGAGGGCCATCGCCAGCCGTACGCGCTGCCGCTCGCCGCCCGACAGGGAATCGACGGGCCGGTCCGCCCACTCGCCGACCCCGACGTCGGCCATGGCCCGTGCGCAGACGGCGTCGTCACCGTCCCTGAGCATCCCCAGCGGGCCCCGGTCCGCGTAGCGGCCCTGCCTGACGAGTTGACGTACCGTCATGCCCGGTACGGCAGGGGCGGACTGGTGCAGCAGGGCGACCCGGCGCGCCGTGTTCCTGCGCGACAGCCGGGCGAGGTCGTCGCCGCCGAGCAGCACCCGGCCGGCCGCGGGTGTGAGCAGCCCGGCGCACAGGCGCAGCAGGGTGCTCTTGCCGCAGCCGTTGAGGCCGACCAGGGCGACGCTCTCGCCGGTCCTGATGTCGAGATCGACCCCGCTCAGCACCTCCCGCCGGCCGTATCCGAAGCGCACGCCCTCGATGTGCAGCGTCCCTTGCCGCTCCGCCTGCCGTGCTCCGGCGTCGGCGTCCTGGCGGGTGGCCATGGTCATGGGTTTCCTCCGTGAAAGGGCGGCCCTGGCCGCCGGGTTCCTGCCGCCCGCACCGCATACGCGGGCCGCCGGGTTCTTGCCGCCGCACCGCAGGCGCGGCCCGCCGGATTCCTGCCGCCGCACCGCCCGCGCGGTGCGGCAGGTTCTCGCCACCGCACCGCATACGCGGTGCGGCGGACGGGGCGGCCGGGCGCCCCCGCTGCGGCGTCACTCGGGGCCCGTTCCGCGCCTCGCGACCGCCAGCAGCAGGGCGGCCCCGACGCATGTCGTCAGCGCGCCCGTCGGTACGGACAGCCGGTCCATGTCCAGCGCCCCGGCCAGCGCGCGCGACAGCCATTGGGCGCCCGCGTCGGCTCCGGTCACGACCGCCGCGCCCAGCAGCGCCGCGCCGGGCAGGGCGCGGCGCAGGTCCGCGCCGAAGACGGCGAACGCCAGGTGGGGGACGAGGAGTCCGACGAAGCCGAGCGCGCCGACGGCGGAGACCGCGCCCGCCGTGAGTGCGACGGCGCACCCGAGTGCCGCCGCGCGGGCCCGGCCCGTGGCCAGGCCCGCCGCGGCGGCCTGTTCGTCTCCGCAGCGCAGCAGGGTCAGCGGCCCGGCCATGATCCAGGCGGCGATCGCCCACACCGACGCCCACGGCCACAGCAGGACCCAGTGCTCCCACACGCGGCCCTCGGTGGAGCCCACCAGCCACTGGACGACGCTGCCGAGTTCTCCGGGCGCGACGAGCAGGACCATCGCCGTGAGCCCGCTGAGGACCGCGGAGACGAGGACTCCGTGGACGGCCGTCCGCGCCGGGTCCGACTTCTCCCGGCCGGTCAGCAGCCACAGCAGCCCGGCGCCCACGAATCCGCCGACGCAGGCCGCGACCACCACGGCCGCGGGTGAGCGCCACCCCGCCAGTCCGAGGCCGGTCGCGGTCACGGCGCCGAGCACCGCGCCGGGGGTGACGCCGGTGACCTCCGGGCCGGCGAGCGGGTTGCGCAGGGCGGACTGCAGGACCATGCCCGCGAGTCCCAGGCCGGCGCCCGCGGTCAGTGCGACGAGGGTCCTGGGCAGCCGGAGCCGGAGCACGATGTGACGTGCGGCCGGGTCGCCGTCACCGCCGAACACCTGCCACACGTCCCTGGCGTCCAGCGACCGCCCGGCCACCAGGTCGGCGCAGCCGACGGTGAGGACGAGCAGCGCGGTGAGGACGAGCGGCCACCGCCGTGCGGTGAGGGGTGCGAGAGCGCTCATGCCACGGCCGCCCTTCTCCTCATGAGGGCGACCCCGGCGGGCACGCCGAGCAGCGCGGTCCAGGCGCCGACGGGTGTCTCGACGGGTGCCAGCGCGAGCCGGGCGGGGAGGTCCGCACAGGCGACGACCAAGGCGCCGCACACCACCGACCAGGGCAGCCATCGCACCGCGTCGCCCCGGGGGTCGAGCCGCCGGGCCAGGTGGGGTGCGAGGAAGCCGACCCAGGCGACGGGCCCGCAGACGGCGACGACCGGCGCGATCAGCACGACGGCGATGGCGAGGGCGGCGAATCTGGCCCGCCGCACCCGTACGCCGAGTGCCAGGGCGTCGTCGTCGCCGAGCCGCAGCACGGACAGCACCGGCGCGCACAGCACGAGCGCGGGCACGGCGGCCGCGAGCCACGGCCAGAGCCCGGTGACGTCCTGCCAGGTCCGCGCGGACAGACTGCCCAGCAGATAGCGGTAGATGAGCTGGAGGTCGAGCTGGTCGGCCAGCACCATCAGGACCAGCAGCGCCGCCTGCAGCGCCGCGGCGACCGCGGCGCCGGTGAGCAGGACCGCGGAGGGACTGCGCCCGAAACCGGCGGCGAGCAGGGTGAGTACGCCTCCGACCGCGGCGCCGCCGACGGCGAGCAGCGGCTGTACGGCCAGGGGCACGGAGAGGGCGAGGACGAGGGGCGCGGCGACGCCGAGCGCCGCGCCGGAGGAGACGCCGAGCATCTCGGGCACGGCGAGCGGGTTGCGCAGCGCCTCCTGGAGGACCAGGCCGGCGGCGCCCAGGCAGGCCCCGGCGACGAGCGCCAGGACGAGCCGGGGCACGCGCAGTTCGGTGACGACGAGGCCGGCGAGCCCGTCGCCGCCGAGGGCGGCGGGCAGTTCGAGCGGCGGTACGTACGGCGTGCCGAGGGACAGCGCGCACAGCACCGCCGCCGTCAGCAGTCCGCCGGCGGCGGCGATCCGGCGCTTCACCGCAGCTTGGCCGTGGCCTCGTCGAGGACGATGCTCAGGGACCGGGTGCCGCGCCCCTTGGCCCACACCTCGGGGTCGACCTCGTACACCTGGCCGTTCCTGACGGCGGGGATCTGCGACCAGAGCGGGTTCTTGGCGAGCCGGTCGGACAGTTTGCCCTCGGAGGGGCCGCCGAAGGAGAGCGTCTCGACGAAGAGGACGTCGACGTCGCGCGCCAGGATCTCCTCCATGCTGTAGGAGCCTTCGATGCCACGGCTCTTCCACGGATAGTGGGAGATGCCGGGGAACAGTCCGGCGGCGACGTCGGTGCCGGGGGTGGCGACGCCGAAGTTCTCGTCGCTCCCGAAGATGATCAGTGCGGTCCTGTCGCTCTTCGCGGCCCGGGCATCCGCGAGTTTCTGCCGGAAGGTGAGCTCGGCCTTCTCGCCCTGCTCCGTACGCCCTGTCAGGGCGGCCAGGTCGCGCAGGTATCCGACGCTGTCCTCCCACGTGCGGGGCTGGACGGGCCAGAAAACGGTGGCGCCCTTGAGCGCGGGGGCGAGTTTGCCGTGGGTGTCCTCGAGTCCGATGACGAGATCCGGCTCGTGCGACAGGATCGCCTCCGCCTCGGGGCTGATGAATCCGCCGGGTACGACGGGGATCCCGGCGGCCTTCTTCTCGCCGAGGAATTCCTTCCGGGCGAGCAGCCGTGAGTTGGTGGCAACGGGCTGCATGCCGAGTTCGGCGAGCATGTCGTCGCAGAGTGCCACGAGGCAGACGACCCGCTCGGGCGGGGCGGATGTCGTGACGGTGACGCCCGCGGCGTCGGTGATCTTCCGTGCCGGGGTGATGGGTTCGGCCCGTACGTCGACCGCCGGGCCCGTGCCGTCCGGCTTGTCACCGGCCTCGTCGACGGGTGCCCCGCAGCCGGCCAGCAGGGTTCCCAGGACAGCGGCGGCTGCCCATCGGCGGACGGTCCTCATCGCTCTGCGCGGCATCGCATCTCTTTCGTCTCGGCTGGGCCGGGTGGGTGACCCGACATCATTTCTACATGATAATCATTACCAACAACACCGTCCGACCGCGGCCCTCCGCGACCGCCGACCCCGGAGACCGCCGTGTCCATGAGCCCTGCCCCCGCCTCTCCGCGCCTGCTCGTCGCCGATCAAGTCGCGGGCGCGGTATACGTGCTGAACCTCCCGGACGGGCGGGAGACCGGCCGCGTCGAAGGGCGCCACCTCGCCGAGCACGCCGGCTTCCTCGCGCTGCCCGGCGGCCGCACCGCGTTCGTCGACGACCTCGCGGGCGAGCTCGTCGTCCTCGACCCGTACGGCCCGGACGCGGGCAGGCCGCTCACGGCGGCGACCGCGCCGGTGGCCGTCCCCGCCGAGCACCTCGCCGCCGATCCGGCCGGGCGGCTGCTCGCCGTCACCACCGGACTCGGCCGCAACCGGGAGGCGTGGAGCGACCTGCTGACAGCGGTGGACCTCGGCGCACCGGGCGGACCGCGTTCGGTGCGGGTCCGCACCCGCGCGGGCGAGCCCGGCGTCACCGTCCTCGCCGGCACCGGCGAGGACGCGCTCGTCGTCCTGCGCCACCGCGAGCCGGGCTCCCTCACCGCCTACCGGCACGCCGACCTGATGAGCGCCGCACCGGCCTGCCCGCCCGCCGCACCCGCGGCCGAACTGCCGCTCGCCGACGACGACGGGCACGGCGACGCCCACGACCCCGTCTCCGGGCGGCTGTTCGCGGCCACCGGCTCCGGGGTCCGGCGCGCCCGGCGTGACGGCGCCGGCCTGGTGGCGGAGGAGCCGCTGCCGTGGGCCGGCGAGGGGCGCGGCTACTACCTGCGCCTGGATCCGGCGCGCCGGACGCTCTGGTCATGCGTCCGGGGCGGACCCGCCGACCCGGGCCGCTGGCCGGAGTGGACCAACGACGCCTGGTGGCACTCGCTGGAGCACGACACCACCGGGCGCCTTCCGCTCGGCCCCGGGCTGGTCTTCCGGCTCGCCGTTTCCGCGCGCCGCGCCGCGTACGCCAGGGTGCACCCCGACGGCGACGAACTCGTCCTCGTCGCGACGGACTCGGACTCCCCCGCCGTCGCCGCCCGGCTGCCGCTGCCCGCGATGGACGGCGCGCCCCGGCCCGGCGGCACACCGTGGGACGGGGTGCAGCGCCGGGCGGTCGCGGCGTCGCCCGGATCATCGCTCGTAGCCGTCACCCGTGGGGGTCATGGAGAGATCCACTTGATTGACGCCGACGCGGCCCCTGGCACATCACCCCTGGTGACGACCCTGAAGGTGCCCACACCGCTCAACGACGGGGGCCATCTCGCCCTGATCTCCCCCGGCGACGGCGCCCATGGTGACCCGGTCGGCCGCTGAAAGATTGTGAATTGATTCACCTGAACCCTTGGCCAGGCGCGCGGATCCGTGCTGAGATGCCGTCTGACTCAACAGCTCGATGGCGTGCTCGGGGAGGGCAAGTGGCGCATACCGCCATGTCTGGTTCCGGAACCACAGCAGGTGACGATCCACTCCAGACCGCGGTATGGCGGCTGCGTTCGCGCGGCTGTTGGACCGATGCGGCGGCGCTGCTCGCGCCCCGTGCCGCGGAACCCGCGGCGGCACTGGAGCGGGCCGGACTGCTCGTCGAACGCTGCCTGTTCACCTGCGAGGGCTGGGCGGAGGCGGAGGACGCCCTGCGCACGGCGGAAGCCGTCGCCCGCGACGACGAGGAACGCGGCGGCGCCGCGAGCGAGCGCGGCCGGCTGGCCTACGCGGCGACCCGCCTCGGCGTACGGGACCGGGCCGACGAGGCCCGCTCCGCGCTCGGCAGGGCGACCGCGCTGCTCTCCCCCGCCTCACCGAGACGCCCGCTGCTCGACTTCCGGCGCGGTCTGGTCTCAGAGCACATCGCGGACGCGCCGCAGGCGGCTCTCGCCGCCTACCAGCGGGCCCACGCCGGCGCGAAGGCGCAGAACGACCCGCTGCTGCTGTCGTTCACCTGGCAGCAGCAGGCCGGACTCGCCCTGCGTGAGGGCGAGTTGGCGCAGGCCCGGCACGGCTTCTCCGAGTGTCTGCGCATCAGGGAGGACCTCGGGTACCTGATCGGCACCGCGCCCGCGCTCGCCGGGCTCGCGGACTGCGAGCCGGAGCCGGAGGCGGGCCGCCTGCGTTCCGAGGCGCGCAGGCTGTTCCGGCTGCTGGGCGGCGTGCCGGTGTGGCTGGGCGCGCAGTTGTCGCCCGTGGTGCCTCCGCAGCCGTCCGTGGCCGAGCCCGAGCCCGCGGGCCAGTGAGGACCCGCCGCAGGGAAGGCGACGTCCCGGAGCCGCGCAGCCGGTGGGACGAGATCACGACCGGCCTGTGGGTCGGCGGTCACGTCTGGGCCGACACCGCCGGCCGGCACCAGGACGTCGTGGTCGCCGACGAGTTCGACGTCGTGATCAGCCTCTACACCCGCGAGGGCCACGGCCCCGCCGAGGGCGTGGAGCATCATGTCGTCCCCATCCCCGACGACTGGCTGACGGCCGACGAGATCGACCGCGTGAGCCGGGTGGCGCTGACGGCCGCCGACGCCGTACGGGCGGGACGCCGCGTGCTGGTGCGCTGCTACTCCGGCTACAACCGCGCCGGCCTGGTGGCCGCCCAGACCCTGATCGAACTGGGACACGACGCGGAGGGCGCCATCGACCGGGTCAGGCTGCGGCGTTCGCCGTGGGCACTGCACAACGCGGCGTTCGAGCAGTACCTGCTCACCGGACTGGACATCGCCTCGCTGCTGTCCGGGCTGGAGCCACCGCCCGCGAGCTGATCACGTCATCCAGGCGAGGACCCGCTGCGGATTCATGGCGAGCAGCACGAGGGCGACCACGACGGCCGCCCAGACGTATCCGCGCACCCTGCGGCGCGGCTTCACCGCCTGCGGCCGGCCGGGCCACTCCCGCCACCCGTCCGGCCTGGCCTCCACCGGCTTCCCCCGGCGTGCCCAGCGCCGCAACCGGCCCTGCCGCCGGGCGGCCTCCTCGTCGGCGCGCCGCAGCCGTTCGGTGACCATCCGCGCCCTGGCGGACGGTTCCTTGGGCGCGGCCAGCCGCGCCGGCCCCTCGCTCTCGAGCTGGAACCTCGCCCATTCCTCGTCGGATATGGACGACTCCGGCACCTCCGGAGATTCCGCGGTCATGTCGGCCCCCACCTGTCGGACAACTCGAACGGACACCCTAATGCAGCCTGGCCGACGCTCAGTTGGGAGGTGCGCCGGTGGGCCGAGGAGTATCCGCTCAGATCGGGCGCCGCGCCTTCGGTCTGCCAGGGTGGGCGGCTGACGGAGCGTCGGCGGGCGGACGGCCCGAAGCCCCCCGCCCGGCGGCAGCATGCCGTGACGACGCTCACCGCGGCGTCCTCGTCCCGGCCGGTACTCGTTCTCACGCTCACACATCGATGGCCTTGCGCGCATGGCTCACGAACTGCTCCCGCTTGTTCGACGCATGGTTGAGGAAACGCCGGATGCGATGCGACTCGTTCGCCCCGAGCGCATCACTGCCCTCGCGGCCGATGATTCTCGCCTGGATCGCTGCCGCGCAGGCCGACAGCGACGTCGCCCACTCGCCGGCCATGCGGGCCAGTTCCTCCGGGCCTTCGAGCTCGACGGCAGTCCGGGCACCGGCCAGGTCCTCTCGAACCGACCTGCGGGTCTCGTCAAGAGCACCCCGCAGCGCGTCGAGATCATGGCCCGGCCTGGCCAACTCGGTTTCGATACCCCTCAGCGCCCCGTGAACCTCATCAGCCTTGACCGTGAAGGCGGCGTAAGCATCGCGGCGCAGTTGGCGACGCCAGTGACGATGCTCGGCCCGAGCCTGCCGCTGCCCCGCCACCCCGGCGATGATCGCCGCCAGGGTCGTTCCGACCACTCCCACCCCGGCACCCAGAACGGCTGCAGTCCCAGCATCCACAAGAAGAGAGTGCCAGCAGGGCCTCCCGAGCGCTCGTGAATCCAGAGACCGGTCCGGTAGCAGCCGCGCCAACGTCCGGATTCAGCGGGGCCGGAGACGGACCAGGGCCTCTTCCGTGCCGATGTACAGGGCTCCGTCGGGTGTGACGGCGACGGCCCGGATCGCCGGGCCCGGGCGGAAGGTGAGGACGTCGCGCCTCCCCGGGCGGTGCAGTTCCGCCAGGCCGTCCGCCCAGGCGACCGCGAGGGCCGGTCCCTCCGGCGTCGGTCCCGTGTGCAGGGCGACGACCGGCGAAGGCCGCTGCGACACGGTCGAGCCGTGCCCGCCGCCCGCGGGCGACCAGGCGCGGACTGCGCCGTCCGTGCCCCCGGTCCGTACGGCGAGCGAGGGTGACGCGGTGGCCGCGAGAGCGGTGACACGTCCGGAGTGCAGGGCCGCCTGGTGGAGGCCGTCGGAGCCGAAGGCGTGCACCGAGCCCATGCGGTCGCCGACCAGCACGATGTCCGCCGCCGCGGCGAGGGCCGTACCCGGATGGCGGGCGAGGGTGGCGGCGACGGCCTTCGTCAGCGCGGTCGCGGTGCCGCCGTGCCGGTGGAGCCGGCCCCGTTCGTCCAGGAGCAGGACCGTGTCCTCCCCCAGCACGGCGGCGGCCTTGACGCGGGTGGCCGTCGACTGCTGCCGGACACCGTCGGGAAGGACGCGCACCCCGCCGCCCGGATCGGCCACGACCGGCGCGCCGCCCGGCAGGACGGTCAGGGCGGCGACCGGGCAGGGCCGGACCCGCTCCAGGTGCCAGGGCGCGCCCGCGGCGGACCGGGCCAGTGCCTGCCGTACCCGCGGCTCCGCGTCCGCCGGCAGAGCGGTCTGCAGGACCAGGGCGCGGCGGGCCGGCTCCTGGTCGCGGATGAGGGACTGCCCGGCCCTCAGCCAGGCACTGCGCAGGCCGCCGCAGTCGTCGTCGGCAGACTCGTAGGCGGCGGTCACCCGCACGGGGTCGGTCGCACAGACCGCTTCCGCGTCGGCCGTGTCCACGGGTCCTTCGTCACCGGGCTTCCTGACGGGGGCCGGCTCGTCGGGAGCTTCCACGGTCACCCGTACGTGACCGAACTCGCGGAGCACGGCGGCCAGTTCCGCCACTTCGGCCGGATCCTGGCCCGCCCCGCCGAGCCGCACGGTGCGCGGTGGACCCGCCAGCAGCGCGGACAGCAGTTCGGCGGGGGTGCCCGCCACGACGCCCAGCTGGTTCGCCACCGCCCACACCGTGCCGCGCACGTCGTCGTCCCCTCGGGTCCCGGGGCGCGCTCAGATGTCCGAGCCCGCGAAGTGCTCCCGCACCAGCGCCTGGACCACCGTGAGGTCCTGGGCCGCCAGCGCGTCCAGCAGCGCCGTGTGTTCTGCCGCGTCCGCGACCAGATCCGCGCGGCGGGTGGTGGGCGCGCCGCTGAGCGGCCACTGGGAACGCCGGTGGAGATCGTCCGCCACCGCCAGCAGTTGCTCGTTGCCCGCGAGGGCGAGGACCGCGCGGTGGAAGGCGCGGTCCGTCTCCGCGTAGCTCGCGCGGTCGCCGGTCGCGGCCGCGGCGGCCGTCGCCTCTGCCAGCGGGCGCAGCGCGCTCCAGCGGTCGGCCGGGACCGTGCGGGCCAGACGCAGCATGACCGGGACCTCGATCAGCGCGCGGACCTCCGCCAGCTCGGCCAGTTCGCGCGCGGTGCGCCGGGCGACGCGGAAGCCACGGTTCGGCACGACCTCGACGGCGCCCTCCATGACCAGCTGCTGCATCGCCTCGCGCACCGGAGTCGCCGACACGCCGTAGCGCTCGCCGAGGACCGGCGCCGAGTAGACCTCACCGGGGACGAGGTCGCCGTCGACCAGGGCCGTTCGCAGGGCGTCGAGGATCTGACCGCGGACCGAGTGACGCTGCACGGGACGGGGGGCCGGGGGCTCGCTGTGGGTGTGCTCGCCGCGGACCTGTTCCCGGGCGGCCCCCGGGCCGCCCTGCGCGGGCACGCGGACGGAGGCGTACGGCTGCGGAACGGCGAGGTCACGCGCTCTGGCCTGCTCCACCCGGTCCTCCTCCGGCAGTCCGCCCGGCCCGGCTCGCGGATGCGGGGCCCTGAGTGCACGATAGGCGGCCGGGGCCGCAGTTCAAACATCGAGATCATCGGGTAAGGTAAGGCTTACCTGCTAACGATCGCGATTCGGTGGTCCCCAGCATGACCCTTCCTGCACTGATGCCCGGCCTCACCTCCCCCGTGACGGACGCCTACGCGCGCCTCGCCGAGGTCTTTCCCGGGCTGCGCGTGAAGGAGCTGACGGACGAGGGACGCGCGCCCGACGGCGTCGGCTGGGTCCGGGCGGCGGACCTGGCGGCAGGCGGCGCTCCGCTCGACGCCTTCCTCGCCTGGGACAACGCCCAGGTGCTCCGGGACTACGGACAGCAGGCCCGTCCCGACGTCGTCGCGAGCTTCGGCCTGCACCGCTACGCCTGGCCCGCCTGCCTCCTGGTCACCGTCCCCTGGTTCCTGGTGCGCAGGGTGCCGCGGGTCCCGGTCGAGGACGTCGCCTTCCAGCGTGCGCTGGGTCACATGACGGTACGGATCCGGGAGTTCGCCTGCCTGCCGGACGACCCCGCCGCGAACCTGCCCGGCGCCCGCGTCGTACCGGACGAGGAAGCGCTGCGTGACGAGGTCCGGGCGGCCGTCGCCGAGCACATCGGACCGGTCCTCGACGGCTTCGGAGCCCGGATGCGCCGCGGCAAGCGCGCCCTGTGGGGGATGGCGACCGACGAGATCGTCGAGGGCCTGTGGTACGTCGCCCACCTCCTCGGTGAGGAGCGCCGCGCGGTGGCCGAGCTCGAGCAGCTGCTGCCGGGCGCGACCAAGCCGTACGTGGGCACCGCCGGGTTCCGCGAGCTGACCGGTCCGAACGGCGAAGCGCTGCCGACCCGCGACCGGGCCAGCTGCTGCCTGTTCTACACGCTGCGGCCGGAGGACACCTGTGTCACCTGCCCGCGCACCTGCGACGCCGACCGGGTCGCCCGCCTTCAACAGACCTCGTGATTCCACGCCACCTTTTCGAGTGGCATGAATTCGAACGCAACTCGCGTTGTTCAGGCGTCAGTTCGAGCAGATCGCACCTATTCGCGTACGGGACGGCCCCATTGGCGTTCTCTTGCTCGGAAAGCCCCTGGGTGTCCCCCGCGTTCGGCAATATGGCGGCCGAAACGCCCTACCGCGATGCAAGGGACACCGCACATGAGACTGACCGACATATCGCTGGACTGGCTGCTTCCGGGCGCCGTGATGATCCTGGGAGTCCTGGCGGCGGTGGCGGTGCTCGCGCGCGGCAAGCGCGCCGGTGACAAGGCCGCGGCCGATGACTCGTGGGAGCGCAGCGAGGAGCGCCGCAGGCGCAAGGAGGCCGTCTACGGAACCGCCTCGTACGTACTCCTCTTCTGCTGCGCCGCCGTCGCGGCGGCACTCTCCTTCCACGGCCTTGTGGGCTTCGGCCGGCAGAACCTGAACCTGACCGGCGGCTGGGAGTACCTGGTGCCGTTCGGCCTCGACGGGGCGGCCATGTTCTGCTCCGTCCTCGCCGTACGGGAGGCCAGCCACGGTGACGCCGCCCTCGGCTCCCGGCTCCTGGTGTGGACGTTCGCGGGCGCGGCGGCCTGGTTCAACTGGGTGCACGCGCCCAGGGGCCTCGACCACGCGGGCGCACCGCAGTTCTTCGCGGGCATGTCGCTGTCCGCCGCCGTCCTGTTCGACCGGGCACTGAAGCAGACCCGCCGGGCGGCGCTGCGTGAGCAGGGGCTGGTGCCCCGGCCGCTGCCGCAGATCCGGATCGTACGGTGGCTGCGGGCGCCCAGGGAGACCTTCGCGGCCTGGTCGCTGATGCTCCTCGAGGGCGTGCGGACCCTGGACGAGGCGGTCGACGAGGTACGCGAGGACCGCCGGCAGAAGCAGCAGAACCGGATGCGCCGACGCGACCGGGAGAAGCTGGAGCGCGCCCAGATCAGGGCCCTCAACCGGCAGCACCGCAACTGGGGGCTGGGCCGGGCGGTCCGAGGGTCGCAACTGCCCGCCCTCGGACCGGCCACGGGCGGCTCCCAGCAGCCGGGGAACTCGTCCTCGTCCGTCGTGGAGCCCGTCATAGCGGAGCCCGGACAACTGCCCGTGCGGACACGGCCGTCGCTCCAGGCCCTGAAGCCGGCCGGCTCCGAACCGGTCACGGTCGACCTCACGGCCGAGGACGACACCCAGGCCCTGCCGCGTCTCGACTCCCTGGAGCGCAAACTCAAGGATCTGGAGCAGCAGTTCGGCTGACCGGTGCCGGACGCGGGAGCGGCCCGCTGGCGGACCCGGCAGGCTCCCTGGCAGGGTCCTTGGCAGGCGTTCGGCCGGGGCCTACCACGGGAGCCGCCGGTCAGCGGCCTCTGGCCCAGGGCCGCTGGTCAGGCCGCCCCCGCGTGCAGCTCGAACCAGATCACCTTGCCCACTCCTTGGGCCGTACGCACGCCCCACGCGTCGGCCAGGCGCTCCACCAGGACCAGCCCCCTGCCACCCGTACCGAGGTCGGCGTTCGGTATGTCCCGCACGGGCAGTCCTGCCATGAAGTCCTGGACCTCCACATGGAGTCGCGCGTCCTCGACGGTGGCCGTCACCACCGCTCCGTGGTCGGTGTGGATCAGGGCGTTGGTCACCAGCTCGCTGGCGAGCAGCTCGGCCACGTCGGCCGCGTCCGCCGCGCCGTCCTCCGCCCGCTCCGGCCACTTGCCCAGCAGGTCGCGTAACGCATGCCGCACTTCGGGCACGGCCGTGAGATCGCCGTTGCCGAGTCTGCGATGCAGCCGGCCCCGGACCGCGCCCCCGTGACGTCCAGTCATCTTCCCCCACCCACATCGGAACGAGTTTCGGCTTCGTAGCGTCACCGGATGCATGCCCCGCCCGGGGGACACCACTCATGCCGATTTCGTCAGTTCCCCGGCCGAACGCCGATGTGCGGGGCCGCGCACCGCCGTCAGGGCGGTCGCCGCGAGGCGTTCACATGCCCGGTGAGCGGCACGGACGCCGCGCCCGTCGGTCCGCCGGCCGGCGACGACATGCCGATGGCCGGATACGCGCGCTCCACCGGTTCTCGTCCCGGCGACCGGCCGCGCTGGACGGGCGCTTGTCCCGGGCCGCCCGCGGCCGGCGGCGTTGCGCGGTCAGGGCCTCGGCACGTTCCGCAGGTTCGAGCGGGCCATCTGCACCATCCGGCCCACCCCGCCGTCCAGCACGATCTTGCTGGCCGACAGGGCGAAACCGGTCACCATCTCGGCGCTGATCTTCGGCGGGATGGAGAGCGCGTTGGGATCGGTGACGATGTCGACCAGCGCCGGGCCCTTGTGCTTGAAGGCGTCCTTGAGCGCGCCCGCGAGCTGCTTGGGCTTCTCCACCCGCACCCCGTAGGCGCCGGCCGCTCGGGCGACCGCCGCGAAATCCGGGTTGCGGTAGGCGGTGCCGAAGGACGGCAGGCCCGCGACCAGCATCTCCAACTCCACCATCGACAACGACGAGTTGTTGAACAGTACGATCTTCACCGGCAGGTCGTACTGGACCAGGGTGAGGAAGTCGCCCATCAGCATGGTGAACCCGCCGTCGCCCGACATGGAGACGACCTGCCGGTTGCGGTCGACGAACTGGGCGCCGATGGCCTGCGGCAAGGCGTTCGCCATCGAGCCGTGGCTGAAGGAACCGATGATGCGGCGGCGGCCGTTGGGTGAGATGTAGCGGGCGGCCCATACGTTGCACATGCCGGTGTCCACGGTGAACACGGCGTCGTCGTCGGCCAGTTCGTCCAGGACGGCCGCGACGTACTCGGGATGCACCGGGACGTGCTTGTCGACCTTGCGGGTGTAGGCCTTGACCACGCCCTCGAGGGCGTCGGCGTGCTTCTTCAGCATTTTGTCCAGGAACCGGCGGTTCGTCTTGGCCCGCACCTTGGGGGTGAGGCAGCGCAGGGTCTCGCGCACGTCGCCCCACACGGCAAGGTCCAGCTTGGAGCGGCGGCCGAGATGCTCCGGCCTGACGTCGACCTGTGCGATCTTGACGTCGTCCGGGAGGAAGGCGTTGTACGGGAAGTCCGTGCCGAGCAGGAGGAGCAGATCGCACTCGTGGGTGGCCTCGTAGGCGGCGCCGTAACCGAGCAGGCCGCTCATGCCCACGTCGTAGGGGTTGTCGTACTGGATCCACTCCTTGCCGCGGAGCGCATGACCGACGGGCGACTTGATGCGCTCCGCGAACTGCATGACCTCGGCGTGCGCGCCCGCCGTGCCGCTGCCGCAGAAGAGCGTGACACGCTCCGCGTCGTCGATCATCCGGACCAGCCGGTCGATCTCCGCGTCGCCGGGGCGGGCGGTGGGGCGGGTCGTGACCAGGGCGTGCTCGATGGACTTCTCCGGCGCCGGGCGGTCCGCGATGTCGCCCGGCAGCGACACCACGCTCACCCCGCCGCGGCCGACGGCGTGCTGGATCGCCGTCTGCAGCAGCCGGGGCATCTGCTGCGGGCTGGAGATCAGCTCGCTGTAGTGGCTGCATTCCCGGAACAGCTGGTCGGGATGGGTCTCCTGGAAATAGCCGAGGCCGATCTCGCTGGAGGGGATGTGCGAGGCGAGAGCGAGGACGGGCGCCATGGAGCGGTGCGCGTCGTACAGGCCGTTGATGAGGTGCAGGTTGCCGGGCCCGCAGGAGCCGGCGCAGGCGGCCAGCCTGCCGGTGATCTGGGCCTCCGCGCCGGCCGCGAACGCCGCGGCCTCCTCGTGCCTGACCTGGATCCAGTCGATGCCCGCGGTGCGGCGGACGGCGTCGACGACGGGGTTGAGGCTGTCGCCGACGACGCCGTAGAGCCGCTGGACTCCTGCGCGGACGAGGATGTCGACGAACTGCTCCGCCACGTTCTTCCTGGCCATGGGGTGCGCGCCCTTTCTCCGTGGAGGTCCTGGACGTCCGCGGGACGTCCGCCCGGGCCCCTCCCGTACGTCGGGGCCCGTCGCTCCATCAACCCATGGCCGGGCCGGTCGCGCCCGTGCGGTTACGCCTGCGCGGTCATGCCTGCGCGGTCATGCCTGCGCGGTCATGCCTCCCACACGGCCACCGCCGTCCGGTCGTCGGCGTAGCCCTTCACCCTGAGCTGTGTGTCGGCGAGGAACTGCGCCAACCCGGGCGGCTCGGGACCGCGCCAGCGCTCGGCGAGCTCCTTCGCGAGCGCCGCCTCGCCGCGCACCGGGGCCGCGAGGCCCGGGCTGCACAGCAGCAGCGTGTCACCCGGACGGGCCACCGACGCACGGAAGCGGAACGGCTCGGCCACCGGGGGCGGCGGGGCCTCGATGTACGGCGCCGGGCCCGTGGGGATGCCGAGGTCCATGGTGAGCCGGTCACCGTCGGGCGTGGCCTCCGGCACGGCGGACCCGAAACCGACGACGGGTGCGCCGGTGACGTCGGCCCGGTCGGGTACGGGCGGCTCGAGATCCTGCCAGGCGCCGTCACGCAGCCGGAACAGTCCCCCGGCGCCGACGCCGAAGAAGACGCGGGTGCGGCAGGCGGGATCGGCGGAGAGCAGCAGACACCGCAGCCCCGCCGTGTACGCCTCCGGCTCCACACCGAGCTCGGCGGCGCGGGCGCGGAGCCTGCCCAGGCTGCGGTCGGTGAGCCGGTGCAGCCCGGACTTGAGGTCCCCGCGCCGGCCGGCCCTTATGTCCTCGGCCAGCCGGGCGTGACTGCGGCCGACGGCACGTCCGATCCACCGGCAGGCGTCGGCGGCGGCGAGGTGCGCGGTGTCCGACCCGCGGATCCCTCCGGCGACGGCGACGAGCACCAGCGCGGCGTGCCCGGTGCCGAACCGGGCCGTGAGCAGGGCGTCGCGGCGCGGCTCGCCACGGAAACGCGCGGAGTCGCCCCGCACAGAGGCGGCCCGCAGCGTGTACGTGCCGTACCTGGCGCCGTCGAGCACCGTGTCGGCGACAAGCCGGTCCAGTGCGTCCGCCTCGGCGGCGGGCAGCGCGGTCGGCTCCGCGTCGTAGGTGGGCGGCCCGTCGCCGACGACACCGCCGCGCGGCGCCTGCGCGGGCACGACCACCCGCGGCGCCGCCGCGGACCCGGGTGCGTCGCCCCCGGGCGACGCGGGCGGGGAACCCACCGGATTCCCGCCCCCGGCGGAGCCCGGGCGACGTGGCGGCCCGCCCTCCCGGGACGGCGGACCGCCATCGGCGCGGGCCGCGGGCGCGGCCCCTCCACGCGGATCACTCCCGGCGGCTGCGGACGCCTGCGCGGGCCCGTCCGGGCGCGTCGACGCGTCACCGGCGCCCGTACCGCCCGCACGGGACGGCGGGCCTCCGGCGGAACCGGCCGCCACCGGCGTGCCGGTACCGGCGCCTTCCGCGCGGGACGAGTCCTGCTGCGGCGGCGCACCTGCTCCCGTACCGCCCCCACGGGACGCCGGGCCTTCGGCGAATCGGTCCGCGCCGGCGGAACCGGACGCCGCTGGCGCACCGTCACGCGGATCGCCACCCACGGCCGACAGCGCCGGCCCGTCCGGCCGCGGCGGCGCGCCGTCACGCGGATCGCCACCCATGGCCGATTGCGGCTGCTCCGGACCGGCCGGCCGGGGTGGGGGCTCCGTGGGCGCGGGCCGGGGCGGGCTGAGCGGCGGGTTCGTGGGCGGGGGCGGGGCGGCGGCCGATCCGCGTGGGTCTTCACCGGCCGGCGCGGCACCGGGGCCGGGGGCAGGCAGTCGGGTCGCCGAGGCGGGCGGCTCGTGGTGGACAGGCGGGACGAAGCCGCCGTCCGTGGCTGCGTCCGCCGCGCCCGGCGGCTCGTTATGCATGCCGTCGTCAGGCCGCAGGGCCTCGCCGGGTAAGCGCGTCGCCGGGGCGGGCGGCGGAAGGGCCACCGACTCGTCCCCGATGGCGGGTCCGCGCGTCGCGGGAGACGGCGGATCGCCCGCCGGGCGGGCGGGGGCCGAAGGGGCCCGCGCCGGGTCGTCGGCCGCGGGGCCGTCGCCAAGGACGCCCCGGTCCCCGACGCGCCCCGCGGGCGGTGGCGGTGGGCGGTCCCACCAGGCGTGCGGGCGGGTGGTCACCGTGCCCGATGCCGAGTCGAAGCGGTCGTCCAGGGAATCGGCGGACTCGGTCGGGCGGCCGGTGTCCGGGGCGGAGTCGTCGTACAGCCGGCTCCACCAGTCGTCCTCGGTGGTAGGCCTGTTGGGCCTGTCCCCCTGCTCACTCATGCCCCTATTGTCGACCGCACTCAGGGCCAGAAAACGGGCATTGACGAAAAGACACCCGCCGAAGGTCCGCCGGGCGGCCCAACCCCCCACGGGAAGGACGCCCGGCGGACCGGTCGTGATCGGCGCGTCTGCGCGTCAGCGCACCGCGTAGGCGTCGACCACGAGCTGGGTGACGGAATTGCCGTGGGCGTCCGTCAGTTCGGTTCTCAGGGTGACCGCCTTGGCGGACGCGCCCGCGTGGTCCACGGTCGCGTTCCAGGCGCCGTCGCCCTGTCGTTCGGTGGCCGCCCCGGTCCAGGTCTGTCCGCCGTCGTACGAGTACGACAGCTTCGCGGCGGTGAGTGCGCCCGGCCGGTAACCGGCGTGCCCCGTGGCGCTCAGGCCGATCCGCAGTCCGTCGCTCGCGGCGACGGTCTTGAGGCCGTCCTCGGGGAGTTCGTAGCCCGGGAAGAGGAGCGGGATGCCCTGGGAGTACACGTTCTCGTCGAGCTTCGAACGGAATTTCCAGGTCGTCTCCAGACGGGTGGACCGCTTCCAGACGGCGGCCGGCGAGCCGATCTTCATCGTCATCAGGGTCAGTTCGTAGGCGGCGTCGCCGGCGGGGACCTCGTAGACACCGAACGGGTACGGTGTCCGGCCGATCTCCTCGCCGTCGCGGACCAGCCGGGTGTTGCCGATGTCGCCGAACGACCCTGCCGCGCCCACGTGTTCGCTGTCGCGCCAGAACGCGGGGGCCACTCCGACGAGGTTGCCCTGACGCTCGGCCGCGAGGGCCTGCTCCCCTGTCGCGTCGAGGGGCGCGGCCGGGGCGAGGACGCCGCCGTACCAGCTCTCCTCGCGCCGTTCGCCGGGCTTGTACGTGCGGGCCGGGTCGGACATGAGCTCGCCCCAGGGGAAGCTGGAGGAGACGTGGTGCTCCCACCGCGTGTCACCGGGGGTGTAGAACTCGGCGCGTTCGCCGGGCGCCGGCACCAGGTCGACGCCGGAGACGGACGCCTGGATGCCGCTCGGGCTGTGCGCGACGACGACGTCCCGGTAGTCTGCGGCGACGCCCATCGCGCGGTACCTGCTGTCGTTCCTGGCGAGCTTCGTGTCGCGTACCCGGTAGGCGCGGTCGGAGGCGACCGGGCCGTGCTCGGGGAAGCTCAGGTTGTAGACGTACGGGCTCTTGGCGGTGGCCTTCCAGCGCAGGGAGACCGGGCCGTCGGCCAGCCGCTCGAGCAGGAGTCGCGCCTCCGCGGCCTCGATGCCGATGACCGGGTGCGGGGCGGTGCCGAAGCCGGTGGAGGGCAGGTACCGGCCGGGCGCGTCGCGGTGCGCGACGACGGCGAGCGCGCCGGCCGCCTTGGCGTTGCGTGCCGCGATCGCGGCTCCCGTGCCGCCGTCCGGGACGTGCACGAGGGCGAACTTGCCCTTGACGCCCGCCGCTTCGAGTTCCGCCGGCGTGCCGGTGCCCGCGTCGACGATCTCCGCGGTGCCGGTGCCGTCGAGGTTGACCGATCCGGTGCTCGCGGCGACGGCACGCAGTCGCGGGCCGCCCTCGACGGTGAGCTCCTCGATCAGCGGAGCGTAGGCGCGCCAGTAGCTGGCGAACTCGAAGTCGCCGTCCTTCGCCCGGCCTTGGACGTCGGCGTAGAAGCCGGTGACCGCGCGGCCGCCGCTGATCGTGCCGGAGTGCAGCCAGGTGTCGTCCCAACTGCGGGCGAAGCCGAGCGTTCCGACGCGGACCTCGGAGCTGCGGTCGGTCTCGACGCTCAGCCGGTGCGCCTTGCGCGCGTCGAGCACGACGGTCGCGTCCTTCGTCAGTTCGATCTCGGGGCGGCCGAGGTAACTGACGGTGCCGTCGCCGGAGGTGACGAAGGAGGAGAGGAGGTACGAGCCGGGGCGGAGCCGGTAGACCTGGTCGGTGGCGCCGTCGTTGAAGCGGCGTTCGCCTGTCGCGTCGTCGGTTCCGATGACGTCCAGCGAGGACGATCCGGCCGCGGGCGCGCCCTCGCGGTCGACGAGCTTGACGCGCAGGGCGACCGTTTCCGGCTGCACGTACAGCGAGAACGGCGTGGACACGGCGGCGCCGTCACCGGTGGCGACGACGCGGCCGGTGATGTCCCCGTACTGGGCGCGTCCGATGCGCGCCGACGGGTCCAGGGTCAAGGGGACCTCGACGGTCGCGCCGGCGGGGACGGTCACCGAACGCGCACCGAGCCTGGCGATACCGGTGCGGACGGGCGAGCCGTCGTTGCCGGTCACGTTCCGCACGGCCAGGTCGAGGCGTACGGGCTTGTCGCCGCTGTTGGTGTAGGGGATCCGGACGGTGGTCCGGTCGCTGTCGTCCTGCGGCCAGTTGAAGGTGCCGCCCTGGACGGCGGGCGCGCCGGTCACGGTCGTGTCGACGGCCGCCTTCACATCGAGCCGGCCGCCGCCGGTCTCGCGTACGTCGCCGGGGACGGACGACTTGGCGGAGGACACCAGCGCGGCCTTGATCTGCTGCGCGCTCCAGTCGGGGTGGCGCTGCTTGACGACGGCCGCGGCGCCGGCGACGTGCGGGGTGGCCATGGAGGTGCCGGACATCGACCGGTACGCGTACGGGCCCCGGCCGCCCGCCGCGGCGGCCGAGACGGCGACGCCGGGCGCGGCGATCTCGGGCTTCAGCGTGTGGGAGACGATCGCGGGTCCCCGGCTGGAGAACCGGGCCGTGCTGTCGTCGCGGTCGACGGCGCCGACCGTGAGGACGCCGGGCACGCAGCCGGGCGACGAGACGGTGTTGTGCGACGGGCCCGCGTTGCCGGCGGCGACGACGAACAACGTGCCCTCGGTGCGGGCGAGTTCCTCGGCCGCGGTGCTCATCGGGTCGGTGCAGTCGGTCGGCTGCGGACTGCCGAGGCTCATGGAGACGACGTCGGCCTTCTGGTCGACGGCCCACTGCATGCCGGCGATGATCCAGGACTCCGCGCCGTTGCCGTAGTCGTTCAGGACCTTGCCGCTGAGCAGCTCGGCGCCGGGGGCGACGCCCTCGTTCCTGCCGCCGCTCGCGGCGCCGGACCCGCCGACGGTGGAGAGCGTGTGGGTGCCGTGCCCATGGCTGTCGCCGGCGGTGTCGGAGTCGGTGAAATTCTCCGCGGCGGTCACCCGGCCCTTGAGGTCGGGGTGTTCGGCGTCGACGCCGGTGTCGAGCACGGCGACCTTGGTGCCCTTGCCGTCGTATCCGGCGGCCCAGGCGAGGTCGGCGGCGACCTGCTGGGTGGAGCGGTCGAGGGTGGCCTCGACCTTGCGGTCCAGCCACAGCTTCTTCAGCCCGGCGGCCGAACGGGACCGGGTGTTCGTGACGTCCGCCCAGAAGTCGGCGGCCTGCTTCTTGTCGGCCTTGAGGGCGACTCCGCCGACGGCGTCCAGGACGAGACCGCGCTTCGCGCCGCGCGGGACGGCCGGGGCGGAGCGGGCCACGTCGCCGCCGTAGGTGGCTATCAGCGGCAGTGCCGCGGTGTGCGCGTCGTCGTAGCCCTGGCGGACCAGCCCGGTGACGTTGAAGAGCTGCTCGTCGACGGTGCCGGCCGCCAGCGCGGCGACGGCGTCCTCCGGGTAGACGTACAGGTCGTGACCCGAGCGGCGGGTCTGCGTCGTGGCCGTGGTGCCGTCGGGGCGCGGCAGTACGGTGGCGGACGGCGCGCCAGAGGCGTCCCGGCCGACGAGGACGCGGTCCCCGGTCACGAGCGTGACCGTGACCGGTCGCTCCCCTTGCCGTGCGGCGGCCTCGCTGCCGGCCAACGGTCTCTTCTCGGTCGCCTCGTCCTGCGGCCCTGCGGCCGCCGACGGTGCGATCGCCGTGACGGCCAGCACGGCGGCTGTTGCCGCCCCCAGTGCCGTACGCGATATCGGGCGCATCGCTCTCCCCATCTGAATCCGGCCACAAAAGGACACAAAGGCCCCGTTGCCGGAGGCTGTTGGTGCTGCGGTGGCGGCCACATTGGCAGAGCGGCGGCCGATGCGGGGATGATGTCCGAGGCGGGTTCACGCCGTGGCCGATTTCCGCCACGGCGGCCGACAGGCGCATGTCCGGGGAGGGTTTCCGTGCTGGGAGCGATAGGGCTCGACGAAAGACAGGAGTCGGCGTACCGCGCGCTGGTGGCGCTCGGGGCCGCGGAGATCTCCGATCTCGCACACCGGCTGGCGATGCCGGAGCCGGAAACGGAGCGGGCCCTGCGCCGGCTGGAGCAGCAGGGGCTGGCCGCGCAGTCGTCCGCGCGCACCGGCCGCTGGGTGGCGGCGCCGCCCGGTGTGGCGCTCGGCGCCCTGCTGACGCAGCAGCGGCACGAACTGGAGCAGGCGGAGCTGGCGGCGGCGCTGCTCGCCGAGGAGTACCGGGCGGAGTCCGACGAGCCGGCCGTCCACGACCTGGTCGAGGTGGTGACCGGTGCGAGTGCCGTGGTGCACCGCTTCGGGCAGCTTCAGCTCGGCGCGACGGAGGAGGTCTGCGCGCTCGTCACCGGCACCCCCATCGCCGTCAGCGGTATGGACAACGACGCCGAGGAGAACGCCACGTCCAGGGGCGTGACCTACCGGGTCGTGCTGGAACGCGAGGTGCTGACGAAGCCGCACGGCATCACCGAGCTGTCGGCGGCCCTGAGCCGTGACGAGCAGGTCCGGGTGGTCGACCGGGTGCCGACGAAGCTCGTCATCGCCGACCGCACCCTCGCGATGGTGCCCCTGACCGGCCGCGGCGCGGAACCCGCCGCGCTCGTCGTCCACGCGAGCGGACTGCTGGAGTCGCTGATGGGCCTCTTCGAGGCGGTCTGGCGCGAGGCGCTCCCCCTGCGGCTGGGGGCGCGCGGCATCGAGGAGGACGTCTTTGGCCCGGACACCACGGACCTGGAGATCCTCTCGCTCCTCCTGGCCGGCATGACCGACGCGAGCGTCGCCAAGCAGCTGGACCTGGGGCTGCGGACCGTGCAGCGCCGGGTCAAGGGGCTGATGGAACTCACCGGCGTGACCACCCGCCTCCAGCTGGGCTGGCACGCCTACGCGAAGGGCTGGGTGGCGCGCGACCTGCACGACCGCCTCTGATCCTGCACGCTTGGCATGTGGGCGTATGGCAGCTCCTCATGGTCGGCGGGGTGATGCTGCTGGGTCTCCTCGGGGTGATCGTCCCGGGTGTCCCGGGGCCGTGGCTGGTGTGGGCCGCGATGCTCTGGTGGTCCCTGCACGTACAGACGGGCCTGGCGTGGTTCCTGCTCGTCGGCGCGACGGCGGTCCTGCTCATCATCCAGGTCGTCGTCTGGCTGCTGCCCAACCGCCGGCTGCGCGGCCTCGGCATCACCCGCCGGATGGCCGCGTCCGCGGGCCTCGGGGCCCTGGCCGGCTTCTTCCTGCTTCCCGTCATCGGCGCGGTGCCGGGCTTCGTGGGCGGCATCTACGGCTCGGAACGCCTCCGGCTGGGCGGCCACGGCCCGGCGATGGCCTCGACCCGCGCGGTGATGCGCGCGGCGGGCACGAGCGTGCTGGTGGAGCTCATGGGGTGCCTCCTCGTGGTGGGGGCGTGGGTCGGGGCGGTGCTGGCGGGCGGGTGACCGGGGCTTCGCCTCGCGAAGAGCCCCCGGTGGTTCGCCAGGCCCGGGCCTGGCGGACCCCCGGCGGGGACGTCGATCCGGCGGCCACGCCGCGTGTGGGGACGGTGGCCGCTGCGCGGGGCCTGTTCCCCACCCCGCCCCTTCCCGAAACCGGGGCGAGCCCCGGACCCCATGGGGTGCCCCTGGAGTCCCCCTTCCAGGAAAATGTTTCTGTCGGGGCTGACGCCCCCACACCCCTCGCAGCGGCAGCTCCGCGCCGAAGAGCCCCCGGGGCCTCCCGGGCGCCGCTAACGCCGGGGGCGGCCGGACCGACGGGCACGGCGATCCGACCGCCCCCACCGACCGGGACCACGCCGGGCCACGCCACGCCCGAGGACGCCGCACCCGCGGCCCGGCCAGGAGAGGCCCGAAACGCCACCCCCGGCCCGGACCGCGCCCGCGGCCCGGCCAGGAGAGGCCCGAAACGCCACCCCCGGCCCGGACCGCCCGAGGCGCCACCCCAGGCCGGGCCGTGCCCGGGTCAGCGGATGCGGCCCCGTTTGGCCTCCATCGCCGCCCGGCCCTGCGCGCCCTTCAGTTTCCAGTCGCGCCGGATCTCCGCCCGCAGCCTCGCGTCCGTCTTGGCCACGATCCGCTGGTTCTCGCGGATCAGCTTGCGGTAGCTGTCGAGCCGGCGCTCCGGCAGTGTGCCGTCCTCGATCGCGCCGAGCACGGCGCAGCCGGGCTCCGCCTCGTGTGCGCAGTCGTGGAAACGGCACTGCGCGGCGAATTCCTCGATCTCGGAGAACACCTGGTGCACGCCGGCTTCGGCGTCCCAGAGCCCGACGCCCCGCAGCCCCGGCGTGTCGATGAGGACTCCGCCTCCGGGAACGACGAGCAGGTTGCGCGTGGTGGTGGTGTGCCGGCCTTTGCCGTCGACGTCACGGGTGGCCTGGACGTCCATGACGTCCTCGCCGAGGAGCGCGTTGGCGAGGGTGGATTTGCCGGCTCCGGAGACGCCGAGCAGCACGCTGGTGCCGCCGGACACGATGGCGGTGAGGATCTCGACGCCTTCGCCGGTGGTGGAGCTGACGGGGATCACCTGGACGCCGGGCGCGGTGGTCTCGACGTCCTGTACGAGGTAGGACAGCCCGGTGACGTCGGGGACGAGGTCGGCCTTGGTGAGGGCGATCAGCGGCTGCGCCCCGCTTTCCCACGCCAGGGCGAGGAAGCGTTCGATCCGGCCGAGGTCGAGTTCGACGGCGAGCGAGACGCAGATGACGATGTGGTCGATGTTGGTGGCGAGCACCTGGCCTTCCGACCGCTTGGACGACGTCGACCGCACGATCGCGGTGCGCCGCGGCAGGAGGGTCCGTACGAACCGGGGGTCGCCGTCGGGGTCGACGGCCACCCAGTCGCCGGTGCAGACGACCCGCATCGGGTCGCGGGGGGTGACGAACTCGGTGTCGGCGCGCAGGAGACCGTGCGGCGTGACCAGGTCGCACTGGCCGCGGTCGACGCGTACGACACGGCCGGGCAGCAGCCCTTGGGTTGCGTACGGTGCGAACTCGGCTTCCCAGGCCGGGTCCCACCCGTACGGGGCGAGCGTGTCCTGGGCGGCAGAGGTGGTGGAAGACGTGTGGGACAGGGTGTTGGACAAGGGGAACCCTTCGAAGGGCGGCCCCGGCAGCGCGCGCTCCGCGCGCGGACGTCGAGTGGGTGTCAGCCGGAGGCCACAGGGGTGGAAACGATGATGAACCTCTGAACGCGGGCAGCGCCCGCCACCGTGACAGTCATCAATGTCCTCACCTCCTGTTCGTCTTCTTCTCGACGAACCAACACTGTTCCGCCGGGCACGGCTCACTGCCGCGGCCCGGAACGAGCAGAACGATAGCGGCGCCCCTGGGCGGGGCGCCAGCGATTAATCCGGCCCGTCCTCGCGCGCCGGTTCCCGGCGTCCGGCGGCCTCGGGGCCGGCTTCGGATTCGGGGGCCGTCGACCTCGTCGCGCGGGTCGGAAATCGCCTTGACCGGCCGTTCGGCCCGGCAGTTGGATCGGCGCAGTCGGAGTGCGCCCACCACGGGGGACGTTGTGAACGACATCTTGATCTCCGGCGCGCTGGCCGGTTTCGGAATCGCCATGCCGGTCGGCGCAGTCACCGTCATGATCGTCACGCTCTCCGCGCAGACGTCGTTGCGTACGGGGCTCGCGGGCGCCATGGGGACGGCGACGGCCGACGGCCTGTACGCGCTGATCGCCGCGTTGACGGGTGCCGCGCTGGCCGGACTGCTCCGGCCCGTCGCGCAGCCCATGCGCTGGACGGCCGCGGTCGTGCTGCTCGCCCTCGCGGCGAAGGGACTGGTGGACGCCGTCCGCCGGTCCCTCGACACCGGGTCGGTACAGCGGGTCGAGGAGAGACGGCCGCTCGTCGTCTACTGGCAGTTCCTGGGGCTCACTGTCCTCAACCCGCTGACCATCGTCTATTTCTCCGCACTGGTGTTGGCGCTCCGCGACGACGACCGGCCTGCGACGGGTGGCTTGTTGTTCGTCGCCGCCGCGTTCGCCGCGTCGGCCGCCTGGCAGGCGCTGCTCGCCGTCGGCGGGGCGCTGGTCGGCCGTGTTCTCACCAGCGACAAGGGCCGTCTGGGCACGGCGCTCATCGGCAACGGGCTGATCATCTTCCTGGCGGCCCGTCTGATGTTCAGCGGCTGATCAGCCCGCGGCGGGCGGGCGCCCGGTCCGGGTCCACTCGAGGAGTTCGTCCGCCGTCCAGGTGTTGATCACCCGCTCCGCCGGCACCCCGCACTCCTCCGCGCGGGCGCAGCCGATGATCTGCCAGTCGAGCTGTCCTGGCGCGTGGGCGTCGGTGTCGACGGCGAAGAGGACGCCCTTCTGCACGGCGTGGCGCAGCAGCCTTCGCGGTGGATCGCGGCGTTCGGGGCGGCTGTTGATCTCCAGGGCGGTGCTGTGCTCGGCGCAGGCGCCGAACACCTCGTCCGCGTCGAACCGCGACTCGGGCCGGGTGCCGCGGCCGCCGGTGACGAGTCGTCCGGTGCAGTGGCCGAGAACGTCGGTGAGCGGGTTCTCGACGGCGCGGACCATCCGCCGGGTCATCGCGGCGGGGTCCATGCGGAGTTTGGAGTGGACGGACGCGACGACGAGGTCGAGGCGGTCCAGGAGTTCGGGGTCCTGGTCCAGGCTGCCGTCGGGGAGGATGTCGCACTCGATGCCGGTGAGGAGCCTGAAGGGCGCCCACTCCTTGTTGAGTTCGGCCACGACGTCGAGCTGGGCGCGCAGCCGTTCCGCGGTGAGTCCTCCTGCGACGGTGAGGGTGGGCGAGTGGTCGGTGAGGACGGCCCACTCGTGGCCGAGCGCGGCTGCCGCACGGCCCATCTCGTCGATGGGGCTGCCGCCGTCCGACCAGTCGGAGTGCAGGTGGCAGTCACCGCGCAGCGCGGCGCGCAGGGTGCTGCCGCCGTCGGCGAGCGGCGCGCCTGCCTCGTCCTCGAGTCGCTGGAGATAGGCGGGGGTGCCGCCGGCGAGGGCCTCCTCGATCACCCGGGCGGTCTTGGGGCCGATTCCCTTGATCTTGACGAGTGTTCCGGCCTTGGCGTGGTCGGCGATCTCCCGCGCGTCGAGTTCGGCGAGGGCAGCGGCGGCCGTACGGAAGGCGCGTACGCGGTAGGTCTCCGCGAGTGAGCGTTCCAGGAGAAACGCCACCCGGTTCAGGGCCTCGACCGGTTCCATCGTCACCTCCCTGGGGTCCTCAGCTCAGTGAACCCCGATGCCGGCTGCTCGTCCAACGCGCAGCGACACAGGCGTGAACAGCGCCACACCTTTCAATCAACGGTTCAAGATTTCGCCAGCCTTATATTCAATTGATCAACAACCTGGAACGTCTTTCTTCGGCCGATTCGGTGAGCTACTGAACCGCTGGTCAGCATCCCCCACCCGGTCACCGCCTGCCCTCAGAGCATCACCTGAAGTGACCGAAACCGTGCACAGGGCCAAGCGTTCTTCACCGCGGTGAGTAAGACTCCCGTCCGATTTCCGAAACAACGACCCCAGGGAGTGTTCGAAATGCGGTACATCGCCAGAGGCCTCGCGCTCTCAGCCACCACCACGCTGGCTCTCGTCGCGGCGCCCGCCGTGGGCAGCGCGAACTCCGCGCAGCCCGGCCCGGACAGGCTGTACCCGCCGTCGGCCCTCGTGCTGACCGTCACGACAGGGGAAGACGCGTCGGCCGGAACGGTGCTGCGCGCGGTGACGCTGAGCTGCACGCCCACGGCGACCGGCACCCACCCCGCCGCGAACGCCGCCTGCGCCGAACTCCGCGCCGCGGAGGGCGCGTTCGACGCCATCACCACACGGGACCCGAGCGTCGTCTGCACCAAGCAGTGGGATCCGGTGACGGTGACCGTGGACGGCGTGTGGAACGGCACGCGCGTCGACTACGCCCACACCTTCGGCAACTCGTGCATCCGAAGCAGCGGCAGCGGCGTGCTCTTCGACTTCTGAGGCGGCCGGGGGGGGGCGGGGCGCCGGCCCGCGCCCGCAG
>NZ_JBFAQK010000032.1:0-72274 GCF_040677245.1 Streptomyces kurssanovii | reverse complement strand
CGCTATCTACACTTGGTTGTGTACAGTGTGTCCCTACCCGACGCTCTTCCGTTCTAACGGCCCCGCGCAGCGGCCCCCCGGCCCACCCCCTACGCGGACTTCAGCGCCGCCAACCTCGCCTCGATCTCCGCTTCCTCCCCCATGCTCTCCAGCTGCTCGAACTGCGCGTCCAGCGACGACGCCGCCAGTTCCTGCTTTCCGAGCGCCCTCGCCTCCTCCCGGCGGACCTTGTCCTCGAAGCGGTGGAGTTCGCTCGTCGGGTCGAGCACGTCGATGCTCTTCACGGCGTCCATCATCCGGTTCTGCGCCTCCGCGGACTTCGCTCTGGCCACCAGCTCGTCCCGCTTCGCCTGGAGCTGCCCCAGCTTCGCCTTCATCTGTTCCAGGCCGGACTTGAGCTTGTCGACGACCGCCGTCTGGGAGGCGATCGTCGGCTCCGCGGTCTTCGCCTCCTGCTCGGACCGGAGCTGTCTGCCGAGGGCGACCTTCGCCAGGTTGTCGAACGTGTCGGCGTCCGACGTCCGTCCCGCCGCGCGGAGCTCGTCCGCCTTCCTGCTGGCCGCCAGCGCCTTGGTGCCCCATTCCTGGGCGGCCTCCACGTCCTCCTGGTGGTCCTGTTCCATGAGGCGCAGGTTGCCGATGGTGCTCGCCACCGCCTGCTCCGCCTCCACGATGTTGTTCGTGTAGTCGCGGATCAGCTGGTCGAGCATCTCCTGCGGGTCCTCCGCCTGGTCCAGCAGCGCGTTGATGTTCGCCCTGGCCAGCTGGGCGACCCGGCCGAGAATGGTCTGCTTGGTCATGCCACTGCTCCTTGAACGGCTCCTTGAACGCCAAACGGAATACGGGCCGGCGTACGCGGTTCCGGCCGGCGTACGTCAGAAACGGCCACCGCCCATCCGGCCCCGCGTGCCGCCACCGCCGAAGCTGCCGGGGCCCCCGCCGAAGCCCCCGCCGAACCCGCCGCCCCTGCCACCGCCGCCGAGCATCCCGCCGAGGAGGATCCCGCCGAGCACCGCACCGCCGAGCCCGCCTCCGGGGCCCCGGGCCCCGGGCGTACCGCCCGGACCGAACGGGTTCCGGAAGTCGCGCACATCGTTCTCGGCGAGGCTCTGCGCCTGCTGCGCCAGCCAGTCCGCCCGCTGAGCCTCGGCCAGTGCCGCCTGCGGATCGCCGACGGTGCCGTTCCCGCCCGTGCCGTCCGCTCCGGCCAGTGTCTCCGCCCGCTCGAGCCGGCGCTGGGCCTCCGCCAGCCGGGTCCTGGCCTCGCTGCCGACCGCGCCGCGGTGTGTGGTGATGAAGTCGGCGGCGGCGCCGATACCGGAGCGCGCGCCGAGCAGGGCCCGCTCCAGCAGGGCCAGGGAGCGCCGCGTCCCCTGTTCCTGTTCCCGGATCCCGGCCAGCGCCTCGTCCAGGGCGGCGTCGGCCTCCTCGACCCGGCGCAGTGCGTCGATGGGGTCGTACCGCCCGGACTCCGCCGCCGTGCGCACCTCCGCGGCGACCGTCTCCGCGCGGGCGATCCGCCCCTGGAGCCCGGCGGTCGACGTGCCCTCCTCCGCCCCCTTGAGCAGGCCGCGTGCCTCCGCCAGATCGGTCTCCGTCTCGGTCAGCGCGCTCGGCAGCTTTCCGGCCGCTTCCGCCAGTTCCCGCGCCCGGCGGTCGACGGCCTCGATCAGGCGGGCCGCCTGGGCGACGGCACCTTCCGCGGCCCGCACCTGGACCGCGGCGGAGCCGTTGTCGTCGGCCTCGACGGCCTGCCGGGCGCGGTCGAGGGCGGCCGTCGCGAACTCGAGCCTGTCCTTCGCCTGTTCCACGTCGTTCGCGACCGGGGCCGCCGCAGACGGCGCGTACCGCTCGCGCATCACGCCCAGCGTGGCCTCCGCGCTGACGACCCGGCCGTTCACGTCCCGGAAGGCGGCCTCCGCCGTGTCCAGCGCCTGCGGCGCGTTGCGTTCCAGGGCGCGCAGCCGGTCGAAGTCCTCGGCCTCGGCGTCGAGCCGGCGATCGGCCTCCGAGCAGCGGGCGAGGATCTCGTCGAGCATCCTGCGGCGGGTGGCGTCGTCCTCCGGGTAGGCGTCGTCCAGCTGCTGGCGGATCCTGAAGGCGGCGGTCAGCTCCTGCCGCGCGTGCGCAACGGCCTCGTGGAAGGGCCGCGCCGCCTCCTCACCGAACTGGGCTGTGGCGAAGCCGAGTTCCTCCTGGCTGGTGCGCACCGCGTCGTCGGTCTCCACCAGCGCCGCCTTCGCCCTGGCGTCGAGCTCCGGGAGCGGTGGCTGCTCCGGCGTGCCCCAGCCCTCCTGGCCGCCCTGGGGGGTGGTGCGGGTCGCCGTGCGCCGCTTGCGTTTGGTGTAGGTGTACGCGGCGAGAACCGCGGCGCCGCCGACGACCGCGATCGGGAGCACGAGGTCGCCCGCGCCCGTACCCGCGCCGCCGCCGTTGCCGGGATCGGCCTCGCCGGGTGTGATGTCCACGGTGGGGACCGGTTCGCCGGACAGCACCGCGCCGTAGCCGTCGGCGGCACCGATCGCGGCGCCCGCCCAGTCGTTCTCCCGCAGCGCGGGCTCCACCGCCGTCCGGGCGACCTCGGCGAGCTGTGCGTCGGTCAGGCGGGAGGCGGCGTCGACCCAGTAGGCGTACTGCCGGGCGCGGGTCGCGACGGACAGCAGGACGTCGCTCGTGCCCAGCCCGTTCTTCGCGGCGGTCTGCTCCGTCCAGTCCTGCGCGGAGCGGCCGGAGAAGTCGGTGACGTAGACGACGAACAGTTGCAGCCGCTGTTCGTCGTACAGGCGGTCCAGCGCCCGGGACACCTGCTCCGCGCGGTCGCCCAGTGCCTCCGTGCGGTCGGTGATCTGCCCCTGCCGGGAGAGGTCGACGGGGTCGTCGGCCGTGGCTCCTCCGGCGGCGGGCACGACCAGCCACCATGCCGCCGTGAGCACGGCGACGAGGATCCGGGCGGCTGTTCGCATCACATTTCGGAGGCTAAGTCCGGCTCTGATCCGCCGCGACCGGACGCCGCCAGGAACCGCGGGTACCCGATCACCGGTCCTGCGTCCCATGGGGATCAACGAGGGAACGGGAACGGGAACCGGAGCGGCCGCACGGCCGAAGGGCAGGGCGCGGGCGTTCGTACGGGCATGGCGGGGCCCGCGGCTGAAGTGGCCGAGGAGGATCGCGCTCGCCCTGGCGCTGGTCCTGCTCGTCCCGCCGCTCGCCGGTGCGGTGGCTCTGCGCATCAATTACGCGGGTGACCTCCAGGACGGCACCCGCACCCGCGGCAAGGACGCGATCTGGATGGGCCACGCCTGGGTGGACGGCCGTAAGAAGGACGCCGACGTCAGGGCCTTCGCCGAGCGGATCCGCGGCACCGGCGTCAAGGACCTGTACGTGCACGCGGGCCCTCTCGAGCACGACGGCACCCTGCCCGCCGACCGCTACCCCCGTGCCCGCCGGCTCATCGACGCGGTGCACCGGGAGATGCCGGGCATCCGTGTCCAGGCGTGGCTGGGCGACGTGCTCGCCAACGACGGGCCGGAGGGGCTGCGCCTGGACGAACGGTCCCGGGACGCGGTGGTGGGCTCCGCCCGGCAGATCCTCGACGCCGGGTTCGAGGGCGTCCACTTCGACCTGGAGCCGCTGCTCTCCGGGGACCGCGACTATCTGTCCCTGCTCGACGCACTGCGCGAGCTGACGCGTGACCGCGAGGCGCTGCTGTCGGTCGCGGCCCACCAGATCGATCCCCTGCCCGCCGCGCACCGCGTGAACGCGGCGGTGACCGGCCGGGAGAAGTGGTGGTCGCAGAAGTTCTTCGGCGAGGTCGCGCGGCGGGTCGACCAGATCGCCGTCATGTCGTACGACACCTGGATGCCGCTGGAGGGCATGTACGGCGGCTACGTCGCGCAGCAGACCGCCCTCGCGCTCGAGGTGACGGCCCCGGGCACCGACCTGCTGATGGGGCTGCCGTTCTTCCACGAGGACGATCTCGGCCACCACGAGAACGCCGAGACGGTCTCGGCCGCGGTCCGCGGCACCCGGCTGGGCCTCGGGCGCACGGACCGCGACAGGAAGCGATTCGGTGTCGCGCTGTACGTGGACTTCGCGGCCGAGGAGGGCGACTGGAAGGCCTACCGCGAAGGGTGGTGCTGACCACCGGGGGCGCGGGGACGGCGCGAACTCCACGCCGTCCCCGCGCCGCAGGGGGTCAGCCCTCCCGGCGCCTGATCTTGTTGCCCAGCCACACCAGCGGGTCGTACTTGCGGTCCGCGGCCCGTTCCTTCATCGGGATCAGCGCGTTGTCCGTGATCTTGATGCCTTCCGGGCAGACCTCCGTACAGCACTTGGTGATGTTGCAGTAGCCCAGCCCGTGTTCGTCCTGTGCCGTCGTCCTGCGGTCCAGGCCGGCCCCGGAGGCCGAGTCCAGCGGATGCATGTCCAGTTCGGCGATGCGCATCAGGAACCGCGGGCCGGCGAAGGCCTCCTTGTTCTCCTCGTGGTCGCGCACCACATGGCAGGTGTCCTGGCACAGGAAGCACTCGATGCACTTGCGGAACTCCTGCGACCGTTCCACGTCCATCTGCTGCATCCGGTACTCACCGGCCGCGACGCCCGGGGGCGGTACGAACGACGGGATCTCCCTGGCCTTCTCGTAGTTGAACGAGACGTCGGTGACCAGGTCCCGCACCACGGGGAACGCCCGCAGCGGGGTGACCGTGATCGTCTCGTCCCTCGTGAAGACGGACATCCGGGTCATGCACATCAGCCGCGGCCGGCCGTTGATCTCGGCGCTGCACGAACCGCACTTGCCCGCCTTGCAGTTCCAGCGGACGGCGAGGTCGGACGCCTGGGTGGCCTGGAGGCGGTGGATGATGTCGAGGACGACCTCTCCGTCGTTGACCTCGACGGTGAAGTCCTCGAGGCCGCCGCCGCTCCGGTCGCCCCGCCAGACCTTGAAGCGGGCTTGGTAGGCGCTCACTCGGTCAGCTCCTCCTCGGAGAGGTACTTGATCAGCTCTTCCTTCTCGAAGAGCGCGAGCAGGTCGGCACGGATGGGCTCGGTCGTCCTCCGCTCGAGCCGGATCCGGCCGGTGACTCCGGCGGTCCCGGTGGCGTCGTCCTCCTGCCGGAGCCGGCACACCAGGTTCACCCGGCGCCATTCGCGGTCCATGCCGGGGCAGTCCTCCCGGGTGTGACCGCCGCGGCTCTCCGTCCGTTCCAGGGCGGCCCGCGCGATGCACTCGCTGACCAGCAGCATGTTCCGCAGGTCCAGGGAGAGGTGCCAGCCGGGGTTGAACTGCCGGTGCCCCTCGACCCCGGCACGGCTCGCCCGTTCGCGCAGTTCGGCGAGCTTCGTCAGGGCCTGTTCCATCTCGCCCGCCCGGCGGATGATGCCGACCAGGTCGTTCATCGTCTGCTGAAGCTCCTGGTGGAGCGTGTACGGGTTCTCGGGCGCCGCGCCCGCCTCCGGACCCTCGGCGCTGAACGGGCGCAGCGCCTCCGCCGCCGCCGCGTCGATCTGTGCCTCGTCGACCGCGGGCCGCGCGGGGAGCCGCTGGGCGTACTCGGCCGCGTGGAGCCCGGCCCGGCGGCCGAAGACGAGGAGGTCGGAGAGCGAGTTGCCGCCGAGGCGGTTGGAGCCGTGCATCCCGCCCGCGACCTCTCCGGCGGCGAACAGGCCGGGTACGCCGAGCGCGCCCGCGGTGTCGGACTCGACGGCGATGCCGCCCATCACGTAGTGGCAGGTGGGGCCGACCTCCATGGCCTCCGCCGTGATGTCCACGTCCGCGAGTTCCTTGAACTGGTGGTACATCGACGGCAGCCGGCGGCGGATCACGTCCGCCGGCATCCGGGTGGACACGTCGAGGAACACACCGCCGTGCGGGGAGCCGCGGCCCGCCTTCACCTCGGAGTTGATCGCCCGCGCGACCTCGTCGCGCGGCAGCAGTTCGGGGGGACGCCGGTTGTTGTCCGGGTCCTCGTACCAGCGGTCGCCCTCGTCCTCGGACTGCGCGTACTTCTCCTTGAACACGTCGGGCACGTAGTCGAACATGAACCGCTTGCCCTCGGAGTTCCGCAGCACCCCGCCGTCGCCGCGCACCGACTCGGTGACGAGGATGCCCTTCACCGACGGCGGCCAGACCATCCCCGTCGGATGGAACTGGACGAACTCCATGTTCACCAGCGGGGCGCCGGCCAGCAGCGCGAGGGCGTGCCCGTCCCCGGTGTACTCCCAGGAGTTGGAGGTCACCTTGAACGACTTGCCGATGCCGCCGGTGGCCAGGATGACGGAGGGGGCCTCGAGGACGAAGAAGCGGCCGGACTCCCGCTCGTAGCAGAAGACACCGGAGACCCTGCCGTCCTTCTTCAGGACGCGCGTCACCGTGCACTCCTGGAAGACCTTCAGCCCGGCCTCGTAGTCGCCGAGCTCGCGTTTGTCCTCCTGCTGGAGGGAGACGATCTTCTGCTGGAGGGTGCGGATCAGTTCGAGCCCGGTGCGGTCGCCGACGTGGGCGAGACGCGGGTACTCGTGACCGCCGAAGTTGCGCTGCGAGATCCGGCCGTCGGCCGTGCGGTCGAAGAGCGCGCCCCAGGTCTCCAGCTCCCAGACCCGGTCGGGCGCCTCGCGGGCGTGCAGCTCCGCCATCCGCCATTGGTTGAGGAACTTCCCGCCGCGCATGGTGTCGCGGAAGTGCACCTGCCAGTTGTCGCCCGCGTTCGCGTTGCCCATGGAGGCGGCGATGCCGCCCTCCGCCATGACCGTGTGGGCCTTGCCGAACAGGGACTTGCAGATCACCGCCGTACGCGCGCCCCGCTCGCGCGCCTCGATGGCGGCGCGCAGGCCCGCGCCGCCCGCACCCACCACCACGACGTCCCACTGCTGCCGTTCGAGCTCGGTCATCAAGCACCTTCCATCTAGAACAGCCTCGGATCGTCGAAGGCGCCGGACGCGACGAGGTAGACGTAGAGGTCGGCGAGCGCGACGCTGAACAGCGACGCCCAGGCGAGCTGCATGTGACGGGCGTTCAGCTTGCCGACCCAGCCCCAGAGGCGGTAGCGCACGGGATGCTTGGAGAAGTGCCGCAGCCGGCCGCCGATGATGTGCCGGCACGAGTGGCACGAGATGGTGTACGCCCAGATCAGCACGATGTTGACCAGGAACACGAGCGTGCCGAGGCCCATGTGGCCCCACTCGTAGTGCTCGTCACGGAAGGCGAGCACCGTGTCGTACGTGAGGATCCCCGCGACCGGCACGGCGGCGTAGAAGAAGTACCGGTGGATGTTCTGCATGATCAGCGGGAAGCGGGTCTCGCCGGAGTACTTCTTGTGCGGCTCGGCGACGGCGCAGGCCGGGGGAGAGGCCCAGAAGCCCCGGTAGTAGGCCTTGCGGTAGTAGTAGCAGGTCAGCCGGAAGCCGAGCGGGAAGATCAGGATCAGCAGCGCGGGCGACAGGCCCCACCAACTGCCGAAGATCTCCCAGTTGGGGCCCGACCGCATCGGTTCGCAGTTCTCGGCCAGGCAGGGCGAGTAGAACGGCGAGACGTACGGCGCCGCGTAGTAGTCGGCGTTCGCGAACGCGCGCCAGGTCGAGTACACGATGAAGGCGAGCAGGCCGGCGGCCGTCAGGGCCGGGGCCAGCCACCAGCGGTCCGTCCGCAGGTGGCGGGGGCCGATGGCGGCACGCGTGGCCTCGTGCACGCCCTTATGGACTTGTGGTGGTTCGGTACCAGTGGCCAACGAAGGCTCCGGGTGGAGTGGGATCAGGGATGGGCTCCGGTCCGCCGGCCCTTCCTGCGGGCCGGCTCCTGCTGTCCGGGCCGGTCAGGGCGCGTGCCGGTCGCGGACGCCCAGTCCCTCGTCGTCCGAATCGGTCCACAGCGCGTTGTCGTACGGGGCGTCGGGGATGGTGACCAGCTCGGGACGGGCCTTCGCGGCCGGTGCGGCGGAGCCCGCGAGCGGGCGGGAGCCACGCAGCTGGTCGACTGTCTGTTCCAGCTGGCCGACACGCCGGACCAGCTCATCGAGGCGGCGCTGGACGGCCGCGAGATCTTCCTGTGACATGACTTGCCCTCACTTCCGCGGGGTGCGGTGGCGTCGTTCATGCGCCTGCGAGTGTCGCGCGTCACATCCCCGCTTGTGAAGGGGACGTACGGGGATTCCCGGCGCAGGCGCTGCCGGCGCGCCCCTCATGGTCGGAGCCTCACTCCCCCCATATTCACCCTTTTTGTTCCCGTTGGCGGCGTTCGCGGTTCGTCCGCACGGGTGGCCTTCGTCGAAGCGCCGCCGTGTCTCCGTCCGGCGCGGCAATCCATCCACTTCAGTGAGTGGAATCGGTGTGATCATCTCTAAATTCGACGAAACAGGACGAAGAGGTACAAGCCATGTCCCAGGTCGAAGCCCCCCGCGGGCGGACATGCTCCCGAAGGCTCCGCCCCGTCGCACTGCTCGCGAGCGGAGTGCTGGTACTCCCCGTTCTCGCCGGATGCAGCTCGGGCGAGGAGCAGAGCAGGGGGAAGCCCCCGGCTCAGGACATCTCACCCGCCGACCGTGAGCTCGTCGCCGACGGAGGAACACTGCGCTGGGCCGTCGACACGATGCCCGCCACCCTCAACACCTTCCAGGCCGACGCGGACGCCACGACGGGCCGGATCGCCGGCGCCGTGCTGCCGGCGCTGTTCACCCTGGACGCCGACGGGCGGCCGCAGCGGAATCCGGACTATCTCGAATCGGCGGAGATCGTCGAGCGGGAGCCCAAGCAGGTCGTGCTCTACAAGCTCAACCAGCAGGCCGTGTGGAGCGACGGCCGCGAGATCGGCGCCCCGGACTTCCTCGCCCAGTGGCGGGCGCTGAGCGGAAAGGATTCCTCGTACTGGACGGCGCGCAACGCCGGGTACGACCGGATCCAGAAGGTCGAGCGCGGTGAGAACGACCTGGAGGTCAAGGTCACCTTCACCAAGCCCTACGCGGACTGGCAGTCGCTCTTCACGCCGCTCTACCCGAAGGACGTGACCGGCACCGCGGCGGCCTTCAACGACGGGGCCCGCACGAAGCTCAAGGTGACGGCGGGACCGTTCCGGATCTCCGCGATCGACCAGAAGGCCGACACCACCACGCTCGTGCCGAACCCGCGCTGGTGGGGGGACCGCCCCAAGCTCGACAAGCTCGTGCTGTCGGCCGTACCGCGGGACAAGCGGGTCGCCGCGCTCGCGGCCGGAAGCCTCGACCTGGCGGACATCGACCCCTCGGCGGCGGAACGTATCTCCTACGCCGTGAAGGACGCCGGACGCGGCGGGCGCCCGCTGGCCTACGGCCCCGGCGCCGACAAGGCTCCCTCCGCCGCCCTGAAGTCGTGGGCGATGGCCCACGGCTCCGACGAGGAACTGGCCGAGGTCGCACAGCAGGCCCGCAAGCGGGCGGCGGAGGCCGAGAAGAAGTACGCGCGGGAGCAGTCCGCCCTCAGCAGGTACGAGGTCCGCAAGTCACTGGAGCCCGCGTACACCCAGCTCGCACTGAACGGTGAGTCCGGGCCGCTGGCCGACGACCGGGTGCGCCGCGCGATCGCGAGGGCGCTGGACCGCAAGGCGCTGGCAGAGGCCGTGCTCACGCCGCTCGGACTGCCCGCGGAGCCGCCCGGCAACCACCTCGCGCTGGCCGGGCAGGCCGCGTACACCGACAACAGCGCCGCACTCGGGGAGCAGGACACCCAGGAGGCGCAGGCGCTGCTCGCCGACGCCGGCTGGACGCCCGAAGGGCTGCGCGAGGAGCCGGCCAAGGCGGGCGGCGAGGCCGGGAAGCCGGAGGAGAACGGCAAGGAGGGCGAGGAGGACGGGAAGAAGACGACGGGCAAGGCCTCCGCCGAGCCGTCCTCGCGCCCTTCGGCCAAGGCGTCGGAGAAGAAGAACGACGCCGCCTCCGACGACGGGCTCTACATCGTCGGTGACGACAAGCCTGCGGCCCACGACCCGAGGTCCGGTTCCCGCGTCACGCACGTCCTCGCCCCTGCGCCCGGCGCCGCGCTCCGGAGTGCCGCCGTCCGTCGGCAGGCCACGTCGCCCGCCGACGACGCTGCCGGCTCGGCGGACAAGGCGGCCGGGAAGGCCGCGGACAAGAGCGGCATGGCCGGCGCCTACGCTCCGCGCGGTACGGCGGCACCCGGCGGCGCCTCCGCCGGCGGCGCCCTCGGCAAGGACGGCAAGCCGCTGAGCCTCCGCTTCGTCCTCCCCACGGGCCCGGGCTCGGAGGTGCTGCGCACGGTCGGCGACAAGATCGCGCAGATGCTCGACCGGGTCGGCGTGCGCACGGAGATCATCAAGGTCGACGACGCGAGCTTCTTCAAGGACCACATCGCGTCCGGCGACTACGACCTGGCCCTGTACTCGTGGCCCTCCAGCCCGTTCCCGGCGACCGACGCCCGGCCGATCTACGCCAAGCCCAAGCCGGCCTCCGACGGCTCGCTCCTCGTCGAGCAGAACTACACGCGGGTGGGTACGGACTACATCGACCAGCTCTTCACCCAGGCCGCCGGGGAACTCGACGCGGACGCCGCCCGTGACCTGATGCGCAGGGCGGACGCCAGGATCTGGGCGGCGGCCGGCTCCGTCCCGCTCTACCAGCGCCCGCAGCTGGTCGCGGCACGCAAGCAGGTGGTCAACGCGGGCGCCTTCGGATTCGCCGAGCCCCGATACCAGGACATTGGTTTCAAGACGGCCGCGGCCGCCCCCAAGCAGTGACCGCATAGACCGTCGGCCAGGAGAAACCGCAGGTCACAACCTCAGAACTGGCTCAATTTCCTTGCCCGCCGGCGCCGCCGGCGGGCAAGCTCGTGCCGACCGTTGACCCAGGCTCGCCCCCCGCATGCCCATGCATCACCCTCGTACCGGCAGCCTCCCCACCTGCCGGTACGCACCGCCTCCGCCGGTCGCCCGGCACCGGCCGCGGACCCGGCCCGCGGCGTGATCCCCGCCTCGTTCGTCCCGGACCCGATCGTTCCGGGAGGCCCGGGTCCCGGCGGCCCCGTACCATGGGACAAGCCGTGGCGTGTCCGCCCGGCGGGCGGACGAGGATCTCATCCAACGCCCGATCCCACGATCGAGAGAAGCGCCAGCCAGCATGCCCACGCGCCACGACATCCGTAACGTTGCCATCGTCGCCCACGTCGACCACGGCAAGACCACCTTGGTCGACGCCATGCTGAAGCAGGCCGGTGCCTTCGCCGCGCACGCCGCGGAGCAGCTCGACGACCGCATGATGGACTCGAACGACCTGGAGCGTGAGAAGGGCATCACGATCCTGGCCAAGAACACCGCCGTGAAGTACCACCCCAAGGACGGCGGGGCCCCGGTCACCATCAACATCATCGACACCCCCGGCCACGCCGACTTCGGCGGCGAGGTGGAGCGCGGTCTGTCGATGGTGGACGCGGTCGTCCTCCTCGTCGACGCCTCCGAGGGCCCGCTGCCGCAGACCCGCTTCGTGCTGCGCAAGGCGCTCGCCGCGAAGATGCCGGTCATTCTCTGCATCAACAAGACGGACCGCCCGGACTCCCGGATCGCCGAGGTCGTCGACGAGACGTACGACCTGTTCCTGGACCTGGACGCGACCGAGGAGCAGATCGAGTTCCCGATCGTCTACGCCTGTGCCCGTGACGGCGTCGCCTCGCTGACCAAGCCGGAGGACGGCACCGTCCCGGCCGACAGCGACAGCCTGGAGCCGTTCTTCAGCACGCTGCTCGAGACCGTCCCGGCGCCGGAGTACGACGAGTCCGCCCCGCTGCAGGCTCACGTCACGAACCTGGACGCCGACAACTTCCTCGGCCGTATCGCGCTGCTCCGCGTCGAGCAGGGCGAGCTGCGCAAGGGCCAGACCGTGGCCTGGATCAAGCGTGACGGCACGATCTCCAACGTGCGCATCAGCGAGCTGATGATGACCGAGGCGCTCACCCGCAAGCCGGCCGAGGTGGCCGGCCCCGGTGACATCTGCGCCGTCGCCGGTATCCCGGACATCATGATCGGCGAGACGCTGGCCGACCCGGAGAACCCGATCGCGCTGCCGCTGATCACGGTCGACGAGCCGGCGATCTCGATGACCGTGGGCACCAACACCTCGCCGCTGGTCGGCCGGGGCGGCACCGGCAAGGGCGCGGACGCGAAGTCGGCCGTCAAGGACCGTAAGGTGACGGCCCGTCAGGTCAAGGACCGGCTGGACCGCGAGCTCATCGGTAACGTCTCGCTGCGCGTGCTGGACACCGAGCGCCCCGACGCCTGGGAGGTGCAGGGCCGCGGTGAGCTGGCGCTGGCGATCCTGGTCGAGCAGATGCGCCGCGAGGGCTTCGAGCTGACGATCGGCAAGCCGCAGGTCGTCACCAAGCTGGTCGACGGCAAGGTCCACGAGCCCGTCGAGCGCATGACGATCGACGTGCCCGAGGAGCACATGGGCGCCGTCACCCAGCTCATGGGTGTCCGCAAGGGCCGCATGGACAACATGTCGAACCACGGCTCCGGCTGGGTCCGCATGGAGTTCGTGGTCCCCTCCCGCGGCCTGATCGGCTTCCGTACGGAGTTCCTGACGAACACCCGCGGCACCGGTATCGCGCACTCCATCCACGAGGGCCACGAGCCCTGGTTCGGCCCCCTGCAGACCCGGAACAACGGCTCGCTCGTCGCCGACCGCTCCGGCGCCGTCACCGCGTTCGCGATGACGAACCTTCAGGAGCGCGGCGTGCTGTTCACCGAGCCCGGCACCGAGGTGTACGAGGGCATGATCGTCGGCGAGAACTCCCGCTCCGACGACATGGACGTGAACATCACCAAGGAGAAGAAGCTCACCAACATGCGCTCCTCCTCGGCCGATTCGTTCGAGGCGATCGTCCCGCCGCGCAAGCTCTCGCTGGAGCAGTCGCTGGAGTTCTGCCGTGACGACGAGTGCGTCGAGGTGACCCCGGAGGCGGTGCGCATCCGCAAGGTCGTCCTGGACCAGAAGGAGCGCGGCCGCGCGGCCTCGCGTGCCAAGCACGGCTGACGGTAAAGCTCTGGAAAACCGCTGAACGCACGGCCCGGCCCTCCGCAGAGACTGTGGAGGGCCGGGCCGTTCGTCAACTCTTTTTCGTGGCCCGAGTGTCCGGATATCGGCCGTCGCACTCCGGAACATGTGTTAACGGTCCGTTTCGCGGGTGTCTGTCTGGGATCGCTTTGTCCGGATTTCGGGCTGGAGTCCCTCTCTGATGTTGTCAAAACGAGACCCTTTAGGTGTGGTTTACAAGCCTGTCCTACTTAATAGTTGGCTCCATTGAGCTCGGGTCAATGGGTCATGCGCTGTGGGGAGCGCCGACTCACGAGCACACTCGGGGCACTTGACGAGCGCTGTCAGGGGTGTCAGCGCGCGTAGAACGGTGCCCCTCTTGTAGTGACAAGTGGACTCATGAGGAGGAACCCATGCGTGGTGCCAAGAGCGCCAAGTGGGTCGCGGGAGCGATCGTTGTCGCCCTGGCGGCCACTGCCTGTGGTGGCGGCAGCGGCGAAGAGGGCAAGAAGAACCCGGCCGGCAAGCCCGCCGGTTATGTCTCGATCGACGTCGGCGAGCCGCAGAAGCCGCTGATCCCGGCCGACACGAACGAGACCAACGGTTCGTACGTGATCCAGTCGCTCTTCACGCAGCTGCTGGACTTCGACGCCAAGGGCGAGATCGTCTACACCAACGCCGAGTCGGTGGACACGACGGACTCCAAGACCTGGACCGTCAAGCTGAAGTCCGGCTGGAAGTTCCACAACGGTGAGGCCGTCACCGCGCAGTCGTACGTCGACGCGTGGAACTGGTACGCGAACATCAAGAACAACCAGCAGAACAGCTTCTGGTTCGCGGACATCGCCGGCTACGACGACGTGCACCCCGAGAAGGGTGACCCGAAGGCCGACAAGATGTCCGGTCTGAAGGTCGTGGACGACACCACCTTCACGATCGAGCTGAAGGACAAGGTCCCGTACTTCAACTACAAGCTCGGCTACGCGACGTTCGCGCCGCTGCCGAAGGTCTTCTTCGACGACCCGAAGGCGTTCGGCCAGAAGCCGGTCGGCAACGGCCCGTACAAGTTCGAGAAGTGGACCCACAAGAAGCTGATCCAGGTTGCGGCCAACCCTGACTACCAGGGCCCCAACAAGGCGAAGAACAAGGGCATCCAGTTCAAGAACTACGCGACCCTCGAGGCCGCGTACCAGGACGTCGTCTCCGGCAACCTGGACATCATCCGTCAGGTCGGCCCGACGGACCTGCCGAAGTACAAGCAGGACCTGGGTGACGGCGCCATCGAGCAGCCGTACGCGGCCATCCAGTCGCTGGTCCCGGCGTTCTACAGCAAGACGTTCAAGGACATCGACCCCAAGGTCCTCCAGGGTCTGTCCATGGCGATCGACCGTGAGACGATCACCAAGACCGTCCTGAACAACACCCGTACCCCCGCGACGAGCTTCACGCCGCCGCAGGTCAAGGGCAACCAGGACCTGGGTACGGACGTCTTCACGTTCAACCCGGCGAAGGCCAAGCAGCTCATCACCGAGGGCGGCGGCGTCCCGGAGAACAAGCTGTTCATCCAGTACAACAGCGACGGCGGCCACAAGGAGTGGGTGACCGCGGTCTGCGAGTCCATCCGCAAGGCGACCGGTGTCGACTGTGTCGGCGACGCCAAGCCGGACTTCCCCACGGACCTCGAGGCCCGTGACAACGACCAGGTGAAGTCGATGTACCGCGGTGGCTGGGTGGCCGACTACCCCGTCAACGTGAACTTCCTCAAGGAGCTGTACCACACCAACGCCGAGTCCAACAACGGTCGTTTCTCCGACAAGGAGATCGACAAGATGATGGAGGACGCGGACAAGGCCAGCTCGCTGGAAGAGGCCGTGAAGGGCTACCAGGCGGTCGAGAAGAAGCTTCTCGAGAAGATGCCGGCCATCCCGCTGTGGTACTACCGCATCAACGGTGGCCACGGTAAGGGCGTCGACAACGTCGCGGTCGACTTCCACGGTGACCTCGAGCTCACCGGAGTCACCGCCAAGTAAGCGCCTGCGGGCCTCATCCCCACTCGGCCGTCACCCGCCGCCGTCGGACATCCGGCGGCGGCGGTGGTCCGGGGGCCGTCCCGTGCGGACGGCCCCCGGACCCAGTTAACCCCTCACGGAGGCACCCATGGGGCGCTACGTCGCACGACGACTGCTCCAGATGATCCCGGTGTTCATCGGGTCAACCTTTTTGATCTTCGCCATGATGTTCGCGCTGCCCGGCGACCCCGTCAGAGCGCTCATGGGGGACCAGGCTTTCGACCCCGCCGTGGTCGAGGCCATTCGCCATGACCGCGGTCTCGACCTGCCGCTCTGGCAGCAGTACCTGAAGTACCTCTGGGAGCTGGTTCAGGGGAACTTCGGCACGGAGATCGCAAGCCAGCGTCCCATCGCCGACATCATCGCGCAGGCGTTCCCGGTGACCATCCGGCTCACGCTCTTCGCGTTCACCTTCACGGTGGTCGTCGGCATCGGCCTCGGCATCATCGCGGGTCTGCGTCCCGAGTCCGTGCGGGACCGGGGGCTCCTCGCCCTCACCCTCGTGCTGATCTCGATGCCCTCCTTCGTGCTGGGCTACCTGATGCAGTACCTGTTCGCCTTCAAGTGGGGGGTGACCACCCCGACCGTGCAGGACTCCGAGAGCTTCGGAGACCTCCTCCTGCCGGCGATCGTGCTGGGTTCCCTGTCGCTCGCCTACGTGGCACGGCTCACCCGTACCTCGATGGCGGAGAACCTGCGCGCCGACTACATGCGTACGGCGGTCGCCAAGGGCCTGCCGCGCCGCCGGATCATCGGTGTCCACCTGATGCGCAACTCGCTCGTCCCGGTGGTCACCTTCCTCGGCACCGACATCGGCAACCTGATGACCGGCGCCATCGTCACCGAGGGCATCTTCAACGTGCAGGGCGTCGGTGACGCGATCTACGAGGCACTCTTCCGCCGCGAGGGCGCGACCGTCGTCGGCATCGCCTCCCTGATCGTTCTCGTCTACCTGCTTGCCAGCCTGCTCGTCGACCTGCTTTACGCGGTCCTGGACCCGAGGATCCGGTATGCCTGAGAAGACCGCAGCCACCGCGGCGTCCACCGGGGCCGAGAAGGTCACCAGCACCGCTGCCGCTCCCGACACCGCACTGGTCACCAAGGTGCCCAAGCCGGACAAGGCACGCAGCCTGTGGTCCGACGCCTGGCACGACCTGCGCCGCAACCCGCTGTTCCTGATCTCGGCGGGTCTGATCGTCCTCCTCATCGTCATCTCGGCGTTCCCGAGCCTGTTCACCAGTGCCTCGCCGCGTGACGCCGACCTGGCGAACCACTACCTCGGCCAGCCGAACTGGAGCCACTTCTTCCAGCCGGACTGGTTCGGTTACGACGGCCAGGGCCGCTCGATCTACGCCCGTGTCGTCTACGGCGCCCGCGCCTCGATCATCGTCGGCGTCGGCGTCACCGCCCTGGTGACCGTCCTCGGCACCCTGGTCGGCATGATCGCCGGTTACTTCGGCGGCTGGATCGACACCCTGCTGTCCCGCCTCACCGACATCTTCATGGGCATCCCGTTCCTGCTGGGCGCCCTCGTCGTCCTCACCAGCTTCGAGAAGCGCGCCATCTGGGTCGTCATCCTCGCCCTGGTGTTCCTGGGCTGGACCCAGATCGCCCGTGTCGCCCGCGGTTCCGTCATCACCATCAAGCAGGCGGACTACGTGGTGGCGGCCAAGGCGCTCGGCGCCTCGACCACCCGCATCCTGACCCGGCACGTCCTGCCCAACGCGCTCGCGCCGATCATCGTCGTCGCGACCATCGCCCTCGGCGGCTACATCGCCGCGGAGGCGACGCTGTCGTTCCTCGGCGTCGGCCTTGCCGAACCGACGGTCTCCTGGGGCGTCGACGTGTCCAGTGGACGTGAGCAGCTGCGCAACGCACCCCACGTGCTGATCATCCCGTCGGTGATGGTCTCGATCACGGTGCTCTCGTTCCTGATGTTCGGCGATGCGGTTCGCAACGCCCTCGACCCCAAGCTGCGCTGAGGAGGGCGTACGACGTGACCATCATCGAAGAAACAGCAGGCGTCCCGGCGCCCCGCGCGGGCGGCGAGGCCTCCGGTCCGCTGCTCGAAGTGCGCGACCTGCATGTCGAGTTCCACACCCGTGACGGTGTCGCCAAGGCAGTCAACGGCGTCAACTACAGCGTCGACTCCGGTGAGACGCTGGCCGTCCTCGGCGAGTCGGGCTCCGGCAAGTCGGTCACCGCCCAGGCCATCATGGGCATCCTCGACATGCCGCCCGGCAGGATCCCGCACGGCCAGATCCTCTTCCGCGGCCAGGACATGCTCACCATGAGCAACGAGGAGCGGCGGAAGATCCGCGGCCGGAAGATCGCGATGATCTTCCAGGACGCGCTGTCCTCCCTCAACCCGGTCCTCTCCGTGGGCTACCAGCTCGGCGAGATGTTCCGGGTCCACCAGGGCCTGTCCAAGAAGGACGCCAAGGCCAAGTCCATCGAGCTGATGGACAAGGTGAAGATCCCGGCCGCCAGGGCCCGGATCGGCGACTACCCGCACCAGTTCTCCGGCGGTATGCGCCAGCGCATCATGATCGCCATGGCCCTGGCTCTCGAGCCGGACCTGATCATCGCCGACGAGCCGACCACGGCGCTCGACGTGACCGTCCAGGCGCAGGTCATGGACCTGCTCGCGGAGCTCCAGCGCGAGTACAACATGGGCCTGATCCTGATCACCCACGACCTCGGCGTCGTCGCCGACGTCGCGGACAAGATCGCCGTGATGTACGCGGGCCGGATCGTCGAGACCGCCCCCGTGCACGAGCTGTACAAGCGGCCGGCGCACCCGTACACCCGGGGTCTGCTCGACTCGATCCCGCGCCTGGACCAGAAGGGCCAGGAGCTGTACGCGATCAAGGGTCTGCCGCCCAACCTGCTGAAGATCCCGACCGGCTGCGCCTTCAACCCGCGCTGCCCCAAGGCGGACGACATCTGCCGTACGGAGATCCCGGCGCTGGCTCCGGTGACCGAGCAGGACGGCAGCGATCTGCCCGGCCGCGGCAGCGCGTGCCACTTCTGGAAGGAGACGATCCATGGCTGAGCTCAAGAAGACGAACGAGGCCGTGGACGCGACCCCGAACGTGACCGAGGTGGAGACCGTCGAGGTCACCTCCGAGGAGGCGGCCGTCGCGGCGCTCGACGCCACGGTGGAGCGCGGTGAGCCGATCCTTCAGGTGCGCAACCTGGTCAAGCACTTCCCGCTGACCCAGGGCATCCTGTTCAAGCGTCACGTCGGCGCGGTCAAGGCCGTGGACGGGATCTCCTTCGACCTCTACCAGGGCGAGACGCTCGGTATCGTCGGCGAGTCCGGCTGTGGCAAGTCCACCGTCGCCAAGCTGCTGATGACGCTGGAGAAGGCGACGGCCGGCGAGGTCTTCTACAAGGGCCAGGACATCACCAAGCTGTCGGGGCGCGCGCTCAAGGCCGTGCGCCGCAACATCCAGATGGTGTTCCAGGACCCGTACACCTCGCTCAACCCGCGTATGACGGTCGGCGACATCATCGGCGAGCCCTTCGACATCCACCCCGAGGTGGCCCCGAAGGGTGACCGGCGCCGCAAGGTGCAGGAGCTGCTGGACGTCGTCGGTCTCAACCCGGAGTACATCCACCGCTATCCGCACCAGTTCTCCGGCGGTCAGCGCCAGCGCATCGGCATCGCCCGCGGCCTCGCGCTCAACCCGGAGATCATCATCTGCGACGAGCCGGTCTCCGCGCTGGACGTGTCCGTCCAGGCGCAGGTCGTCAACCTGATGGAGAAGCTGCAGGACGAGTTCAACCTCTCCTACGTCTTCATCGCCCACGACCTGTCGATCGTCCGGCACATCTCGGACCGGGTCGGCGTGATGTACCTCGGCAAGATGGCCGAGATCGGCACCGACGTGCAGATCTACGACCACCCGACGCACCCCTACACCCAGGCGCTGCTGTCGGCGGTCCCGGTCCCGGACCCCGAGGCGCGCGAGGGCCGGGAGCGGATCATCCTCACCGGTGACGTCCCGTCGCCGGCGAACCCGCCCTCGGGCTGCCGCTTCCGCACCCGCTGCTGGAAGGCGGAGGACAAGTGCGCCACCGAGGTTCCGCTGCTCGCGGTCCCGGAGCGCTTCAAGGGCCAGGACACCCCGGCCGCTCACGAGTCGGCGTGCCACTTCGCCGAGGAGAAGGACGTCGTCCACGCGGCGTAGTCCCCTCCGTCCGGCGCGAGGCGCCCGTTCCCCCCGGGGAGCGGGCGCCTTCGCCGTGCCCGGCGGGAAGCGGCGGAAAGCGGCGGAAAAGACTTTGCGCCCGCGCGGGCCGGCACCGGAAGGTGTCCGGATGGAGCACTTGACCGACCGGACCGGCCGCCGCATCACGCTGTGCCCGGTCGACGACGACAACTGGCGGGCCGTCGCGGACATCGCGCCGCGTGACGAGCAGCGGACCTTCGTGGCGGCCCTCGCCGCCCGGTACCTCCTGCTGTCGATGCGCGGCGGCGTCTGGACCTCGCTGGGTGTCCTCGCCGACGACACGGTGGTCGGCCATGTCATGTGGGCGTACGACGACGAGGACGGGACCCACTGGGTCGGGGGCCTGATCGTCGACGCGGACGAGCAGGGCAGGGGCGTGGGCCGGCAGGCGATGACCGCGCTGATCAGGATGCTGTCCGAGCGCCCGGACTGCAGGGAGATACGGCTGTCCTTCCACCCCCGCAACACCGGCGCGGCGAAGCTCTACAGCGCCCTCGGCTTCATCCCGACAGGGGCGTTCGAGGACGACGAGACCGTCGTCGGCCTCGCGGTCCGGCAGAGCGCCGCCGGCTGAGTCTCGCGGCGGCGAAATTCCGTTGCGAGGGCGGGGCCGGGGCGCGAACAGTGGCGGCATGCCACTCACCGTCCGGCCCGCGACCCTCGCGGACGCACCCTTCATATGCGCCCTGCTGAACGCCGTCGACATCGCAGAGATCGGCCGGGCGGACACCGCACTGCACACGGTCGAGACCGACCTCGCCCACCCCGAGGTGGATCTCGCCCAGGACTCCTGGCTGGTGCACGAGGGCGGCGACCTCGTGGCGTACGGGATCCTCTGGAGCGATTCCGGCGACGGTGACATCGGCGTCGACCACTACGTGCTCCCCGGCCGGCCGGACGCTGCCGTACTCGTGCTGGAGCGGATCGAGGAGCGCGCGGCGGCCAAGGCGGCGGCGGCCGGCGCGGCACGGGCGGTGCTCCATCTGAATCTCACCGTCCGGACCACGCTGGACACCGCCCTCCTCGACGCCCGCGGCTGGCGCACCGTGCGCCGCCACCAGGTCATGACCCGGCCGCTGAGCGAGGCCGACCGGTTGCCGGAGCCGCCCGCCGGTGTGAGCCTGCGCGACTGCGTGGCCGACGCCGACCACCGGATCGCCCACGCCCTGGTGGAGGAGACCTTCGCGGAACACTTCGACCACCACCCGCGGACCTACGAGCAGTGGCTGGCCGACACCGGGCCACGGGACCGGTCGCTGATGTGGATCGCGAGCATCGAGGGCGAGGGCGACGTGGCCGTCCTGCTGACCAGGGACGACAAGGACGCCATGGGCTGGATCGGGAACCTCGGCGTACGGAAGCAGGCGCGCGGCCGTGGCCTCGGCAGCCATCTGCTGCGCCATGCCTTCGGCACGTACGCCGCCCGCGGCCGGGACACCATCGGCCTGGCCGTGGACACGCAGAACGAGAGCCGCGCCCTGTCCCTCTACGAGGCGCACGGAATGTCCCTGCTCTATGGGATCGACACCTGGGAGCTGGTCCTGACGGTGCCTCCGGCCTCCGGCCGGGTGTGCTGAAAGTGCGTTAGATCCTTTATGGGGTGATATTGGGCCCAAGTCTGACTTGGGATCGAGGAGGCACTCCATGCGCGGAGCCACCCACGCGAAGTGGGCCGCATACGCGATCGCCGTCGCCCTCACGGCGGCGGCGTGCGGCGGCGGAAGCGACAGCGGCGGCAGTGGCGCCGACGGGATCGTGAGTTCCTCCTGGGGCGACCCGCAGAACCCCTTGGAACCCGCCAACACCAACGAGGTGCAGGGCGGCAAGGTGCTCGACATGATCTTCCGGGGGCTCAAGCGGTACGACCCCAAGACCGGCGAGGCCAAGGACATGCTCGCCGAGAGCATCGAGACCAAGGACTCGGTCAACTTCACCATCACCGTCAAGCCCGGCTGGAAATTCAGCAACGGCGAGGCGGTCACGGCCAGATCCTTCGTGGACGCCTGGAACTACGGCGCCCACCTGAAGAACAACCAGCGCAACGCGTACTTCTTCGGCTACATCGACGGGTACGAGCAGGTCCACCCGGAGAAGGGGCAGGCGAGCGCGCAGACGATGTCCGGACTGAAGGTCACCGGTGACCGGACGTTCACCGTCAAGCTGTCGCAGAAGTTCTCCACCTGGCCAGACACCCTCGGCTACGCGGCCTTCGCCCCGCTGCCCAGGGCCTTCTTCGACGACCACGACGCCTGGGTCGCCAAGCCCGTCGGCAACGGCCCCTACGTCGTCGACTCCTACGCCAGGGGCTCCCAGATGTCCCTGCGCCGCTGGGACGAGTACAACGGGCCCGACAAGGCACAGAACGGCGGCATCGACCTCAAGGTCTACACCGACAACAACACCGCCTACACCGACCTGATCGCCGGCAACCTCGACCTGGTCGACGACGTGCCCGCCTCCCAGCTGAAGAACGTGAAGGCGGACCTGGGCGACCGGTACATCAACACCCCCGCCGGCATCATCCAGACCCTCGCCTTCCCCTTCTACGACAAGGCGTGGAACACGGCGGACGGGGCGAAGGTCCGCACCGGTCTGTCGATGGCGATCAACCGCAAGCAGATCACCGACACCATCTTCCAGCAGACCCGCACCCCCGCGAAGGACTGGACCTCGCCCGTGCTCGGCGAGGAGGGCGGCTTCGACCCGACGCTGTGCGGCAAGGCCTGCGAGTACGACCCCGCCGAGGCGAAGCGGCTGATCGCCGAGGGCGGCGGCCTGCCGGGCGGCCGGATCACCCTCACCTACAACGCGGACACCGGGTCGCACAAGGACTGGATCGACGCCGTCTGCAACTCCATCAAGAACGCCCTCGGCGACGACAGGGCCTGCGTCGGCAACCCGATCGGCACCTTCGCCGACTTCCGCAACCAGATCACCCAGTCCAAGATGCCGGGCCCCTTCCGGGCCGGCTGGCAGATGGACTACCCGCTGATCCAGAACTTCCTCCAGCCGCTCTACTACACCAACGCCTCCTCCAACGACGGCAAGTGGAGCAACAAGAAGTTCGACGACCTCGTCGACAAGGCCAACGCGGAGGCCGACCCGGCCACGGCCGTCGAGACGTTCAAGGAGGCGGAGAAGGTCGTCAGGGACGAGATGGCCGCCATCCCGCTCTGGTACCAGAACGGCAGCGCCGGCTACTCGGAGCGCGTCTCGAACGTCGCACTGAACCCGTTCAGCGTTCCCGTCTACGAAGAGATCAAGGTCAACTGACGGCCGAAGGCACCCGGCCCGGCGCGCCCGCAGCGCCGGGCCGCACCCCTTCCCACGACCCCCGGAGCCCTTCATGGGACGTTATGTGATCCGGCGTCTGCTGCAGATGGTCCCCGTCTTCTTCGGCGCCACCCTGCTGATCTTCCTCATGGTCAACGTGATGGGCGATCCCATCGCCGGCCTGTGCGGCGAGCGGCAGTGCGACCCCGCGACGGCCGCACAACTGCGCAAGGAGTTCGGGCTCGACAAGCCCGTGTGGCAGCAATACGTGACCTACATGGGCAACGTCTTCACCGGGGACTTCGGCACCGCCTTCAACGGGCAGGAGGTCACCGAGCTGATGGGCGAGGCCTTCCCCGTCACGATCAGGCTCACCCTGGTGGCCGTCTTCTTCGAGATCGTCATCGGCATCGCCCTCGGAGTCGTCACCGGCCTGCGCCGCGGCCGGCCGGTGGACAGCGGCGTGCTGCTGCTCACCCTCGTGGTCATCTCGGTGCCGACGTTCGTCACCGGCCTGCTGCTCCAACTGCTGCTCGGCTACAAGTGGGACATCATCGACCCCTCCGTCTCCACCGACGCACGGCTCGACGAACTGATCGTCCCCGGCCTGGTGCTCGCCTCCGTCTCACTGGCCTACGTCACCCGGCTGACCCGCACCTCCATCGCGGAGAACAGCCGCGCCGACTACGTCCGCACCGCGAAGGCCAAGGGCCTGCCCAGGGGCCGGGTCATCCGCAAGCACCTGCTGCGCAACTCCCTCATCCCGGTGGTCACCTTCATCGGGACCGACGTCGGCGCCCTCATGGGCGGTGCGATCGTCACCGAACGGATCTTCAACATCCACGGCGTCGGCTACCAGCTCTACCAGGGCATCCTGCGCCAGAACACGCAGACCGTCGTCGGCTTCGTCAGCGTCCTCGTCATCGTCTTCCTGGTGGCGAACCTGCTGGTGGATCTCCTCTACGCCGTCCTGGACCCGAGGATCCGGTATGCCTGAGCCGCAGCAGAATCCGCACTTCGACGACCCCGCGCACTCCGCCGTCGCGGCCACCGGAGCGGGCGGGGCGGCCAACCTCGCGATGGCCGAGGGGGAGACGCTGGAGCAGGCCCCCGGCGGGCCCGACGGCACCGGCCCCGCCGACAAGCCGCGCAGCCTCTGGTCGGACGCCTGGCGGGACCTGCGGCGCAACCCCGTCTTCATCGTCTCCGCCCTCGTCATCCTCTTCCTGATCGTCATCTCCCTGTGGCCCTCGCTGATCGCCTCCGGCAACCCACAGAGCTGCGATCTCGCCAAGGCACAACAGGGCTCACAGCCCGGTCACCCCTTCGGCTTCAACGGGCAGGGCTGCGACGTCTACACCCGTACGGTCTACGGCGCGCGGGCCTCGGTCACCGTCGGTGTCTGCGCCACCGTCGGTGTGGCGCTGCTCGGTTCCGTGCTCGGCGGACTGGCCGGCTTCTTCGGCGGTGCCTCGGACGCCGTGCTGTCCCGGCTCACCGACGTCTTCTTCGGCATCCCCGTGGTGCTCGGCGGCCTGGTGCTGCTGTCCGTCATCACCAGCAGCACGGTCTGGCCCGTGGTCGGCTTCATGGTGCTGCTCGGCTGGCCGCAGATCTCCCGCATCGCCCGCGGTTCCGTCATCACCGCCAAACAGAACGACTACGTGCAGGCCGCCCGCGCGCTCGGTGCCTCCAGCTCACGGATGCTGCTGCGGCACATCGCCCCCAACGCGGTCGCACCCGTGATCGTCGTGGCGACCATCGCCCTGGGCACCTACATCTCGCTGGAGGCGACGCTGTCCTTCCTGGGCGTCGGGCTGAAGCCGCCGACTGTCTCCTGGGGGATCGACATCTCGTCGGCCTCCCCGTACATCCGCAACGCCCCGCACATGCTGCTGTGGCCCGCCGGAGCGCTGGCGATCACGGTGCTGGCCTTCATCATGCTCGGCGACGCGGTACGCGACGCCCTCGACCCCAAGCTGCGCTGACCGCCCAAGGAGCCGCCATGCCCGCCACGTCCTACGAGGCCGTGATGTCCGCGGAACCGGACACGCCAGGCCGACTGCTCGACGTACGCGACCTGCACGTGGAATTCCGTACCCGCGACGGCGTGGCCCGAGCGGTCAACGGCGTGAACTACACCGTCGACGCGGGCGAGACGCTCGCGGTGCTGGGCGAGTCGGGGTCGGGCAAGTCGGTCACCGCCCAGGCCGTCATGGGCATCCTCGACATGCCGCCCGGCAGGATCACCGGCGGCGAGATCCTCTTCAGGGGCCAGGACCTGCTGACGATGCGGGAGGACGAACGGCGGAAGATCAGGGGCGCCGGAATGGCCATGATCTTCCAGGACGCCCTGTCCTCCCTCAACCCCGTCCTGAGCGTGGGGGACCAGCTGGGGGAGATGTTCATCGTCCACCAGGGCCTGTCCCGCAAGGACGCGAAGGCCAGGGCCGTCGAGCTGATGGACCGGGTTCGCATCCCCGCGGCCAAGGAGCGCGTCGGCCAGTATCCGCACCAGTTCTCCGGCGGGATGCGCCAGCGCATCATGATCGCGATGGCCCTCTCGCTGGAACCGGACCTGATCATCGCCGACGAGCCGACCACCGCGCTGGACGTGACCGTCCAGGCGCAGGTCATGGACCTGCTGGCCGAGCTCCAGCGCGAACTGGACATGGGGCTGATCCTGATCACCCATGACCTCGGTGTCGTCGCCGACGTCGCGGACAAGATCGCGGTGATGTACGCCGGGCGGATCGTGGAGACCGCCCCCGTCCACGACATCTACAGGGCGCCCGCCCACCCCTACACCAAGGGCCTGCTCGAATCGATCCCGCGCCTGGACCAGAAGGGGCAGGAGCTCTACGCCATCAAGGGCCTGCCGCCCAACCTGATGCACATCCCGCCCGGCTGCGCCTTCAACCCGCGCTGCCCGATGGCCCAGGACGTGTGCCGGACCGACGTACCGCCGCTGTACGAGGTGAACGAGCAGCGCGGCAGCGCGTGCCACTTCTGGGAGGCGGCGATCCATGGCTGAGGCGATCCTCGAGGTGCGCGACCTGGTCAAGCACTACCCGCTCACCCGCGGCATCCTCTTCAAGAAGCACGTCGGCGCGGTCAAGGCGGTCGACGGCGTCGACGTCGAACTGTTCGCGGGGGAGACCCTCGGCATCGTGGGGGAGTCGGGCTGCGGCAAGTCCACGCTGGCCAAGATGCTGGTCCACCTGGAGCGGCCCACGGCGGGCACCATCCGGTACAAGGGCGAGGACATCACCACCCTGTCGGGGCGTGCGCTGAAGGCCGTGCGCCGCAACATCCAGATGGTGTTCCAGGACCCGTACACCTCGCTCAACCCGCGGATGACGGTCGGCGACATCATCGGTGAGCCGTACGAGATCCACCCCGAGGTGGCCCCCAAGGGCTCCCGCAGGCAGAAGGTCCAGGAACTGCTGGACGTCGTCGGACTCAATCCCGAGTACATCAACCGCTATCCGCACCAGTTCTCCGGCGGCCAGCGCCAGCGCATCGGCATCGCCCGCGGGCTCGCCCTGCGGCCCGAGGTCATCGTCGCCGACGAGCCCGTCTCCGCGCTCGACGTGTCCGTCCAGGCGCAGGTCATCAATCTGCTCGACAAGCTGCAGAGCGAGTTCTCGCTCAGCTATGTCTTCATCGCCCACGACCTGTCGATCGTCCGGCACATCTCGGACCGGGTCGGCGTGATGTACCTGGGACGGATCGTGGAGATCGGCAGGGACGCCGAGATCTACGACCATCCCACGCACCCCTACACCCAGGCCCTGCTGTCCGCCGTGCCCGTGCCCGACCCACAGGCGCGCGAGCACCGGGAGAGGATCATCCTCACGGGTGACGTGCCGTCGCCCACCAACATCCCGTCGGGCTGCCGCTTCCGCACCCGCTGCTGGAAGGCTCAGGAACGGTGCGCGCGGGAGGTTCCGCTGCTCGCCGTGCCACCGCACCTGGAGTCGGTCGAAGGGCCGGCGCGGCACCCGTCGGCATGCCATTTCGCGGAGGAGAAGCATGTGGTGCCGAACGGCCCGGCCGCAGGTGACGGCGGCACCGGAGGCACGAAATCGCTGTGAAGGGCCGCCAGTTCATTTAACACCGACGCAACTCGGGCGTCGCCGGTCCGATATACGGACGCCTCACGCTGAGGAACGTACGGCCGTGCGGGTGCCGTAGACCGGCCGGGACCGCGCCATGCGGACCCGGCCGGTCCTCCCGCGCACCGGCGCCGGTTGTCCTGAACTGTCCGGTCCCCGCCTTGTCCCGCCCATCGCCGCGAATGCAGGATCGTCGATGTGACTCTTACGCGGGGGGCCAGGATCACGGGAGCGGCGCTGAGCGGCGTGCTCGCCCTGATCACGGGAGCGTGGATCGTCAGGGACATCTCGGTGTCCGGCGGGCTCGAGGGCCTGTGGCGCTACTGGGCCTCCGACCCGCGGCGGGAGTGGAGGATCGCCCCGCAGGCCACCTCGCCCCTCGACGGCACGCTCTTCGCGGTGTACGCGGGTGTCGGCGTCGCCGTGCTGCGCTCGTCGGTGGCGGCCTCCGCGCTGGTCGCCGCCGCGCTGTTCACCCTCGCCGTCCGGCTGCCGAGCCTGTGGGTCCTGACCGCCTCCTGGGCGTACCTCCGGCCCACCGACTCGATTCGCACCCGCGCGCTGTTCACCACCTTCGCCGTGCTGGGGCTGGCCGTAGGGCTCGTCATCACCGCCGTGGCGGGACGGCGCCCGGCCGAGGCCGGCGACGAGCAGGGCCCGCGCGCCGCCCGGCACCGCCGGACGCCCACCAGGCCGACCGTCGTGGTGGCCTGGCTCTCGGCCGCGTTCCTGCTCCTGGAGGCCGCCCTGATCACGGCCTGGCAGCTCCGCTTCGGCTACCAGGTCGGGGCAGAGGTGTACCTCGACAGCCTGGTGGGCGGCGAACGGGTCGGACAGCGGCTGCTGGCGCCGCCCCCGGGCTGGCTGGCCGCCACGACCGTCGTCCTCGGCCTGGCGGCGGGCGTGGGCCTGCTCGCCAGGGCCGTGTTCTCCCGCCCGCTGGGAGCCGTCGTCGCGGTGGCCGTGTCCGCCTCCGGAGCGGTCGGCGTGGACGCTGCCGTCCGGCTGCGGATCCTGGAGCACTTCGGGCAGGCGCCACTGGAGTACCAACTGCTCGTCGCGACCTCGCTGTTCGAGCTGGTGGCGGGACTCCTGCTGATCGTCCTGCTGACACGTCGCGGCGAGGACGGACCGGCGGGCGGGCCGGACGGCGCGTACGGGCCGCCGTCGGGTTACGGGTATCCGCAGCCCGCTTCCGGTTACGGCTACCCGCCGGCCCGGCCCGGATACGGGTATCCGCCCTCCGCGCCGCCGGGGTACGGCCACCCCGGGCCGGCCGCACCGCCCGGTTCACCGCCCGGTTCACGGCCCGGCGGCGGGTTCGGCCCGCCGCCGCCGTCGTCACCGCCGCCGAACTGGTAGCCCCTGCTTCACCCGAGGCCCAACGAGCGCTTGAGGAAGTCGACCTGGAGCAGCAGCAGGTTCTCCGCGATCTGCTCCTGCGGCGTCATGTGCGTCACCCCGGTCAGCGGCAGCACTTCGTGCGCCCGGCCGGCGGCCAGCAGCGCCGACGAGAGCCGCAGCGTGTGGGCCATCACCACGTTGTCGTCGGCCAGGCCGTGGACGATCATCAACGGCCGGGCCGGGCCCTCCGCGGACGTCAACCCGCCGTCCGTGACCAGCGAGTTCGCCGCGTATGCCGCGGACTGTGTGTCCGGGTCGCCCAGATAGCGCTCCGTGTAATGGGTGTCGTAGAGCCGCCAGTCGGTCACCGGGGCGCCCGCCACCGCCGCGTGGAAGACGTCGGGGCGGCGCAGCACCGCCATCGCCGCCAGGTAACCGCCGTACGACCAGCCGCGGATCGCCACCCGGTCGAGGTCGAGCGGGAAGGATCCGGCCAATGACCGCAGCGCTTCGACCTGGTCGTCCAGCGTCGGCGTGAAGTCGCCCACGACCGTCTTCTCCCAGCCGGGCGAGCGCCCCGGAGTGCCCCGGCCGTCGGCGACGACCACGGCGAAACCCTGATCGGCGAACCACTGCGAGGTCAGATAGGGATTGTGCGCCGCGAGCACGCGCTGGCCATGAGGTCCCCCGTACGGGTCCATCAGTACCGGCAGCGGACCGTCCGACTCCCGGTGACCCGACGGCAGCAGCACCGCGCACGGGATCCGGCGGGCACCCGCCTCGGTCAGCGCCGGACGGGCACGCAGCACCGGCTGCTCGGCGTACGAGGCCACCACCGCGATCTGCTTGCCGTCCCTGAGCACCTGGACGAGGGCGCCGCTGGCGTCCGTACGCGACGAGGCCAGGACCGTCACCCCGCCGCCCCGCACCGCCGCATGCACTCCGGGGCCGTCGGAGACGCGCTCGACGCCCAGCTCGTTCACCCGGTACACATGGATCTCGCCGGTCTCCGGCTCCCTGGAGTCCGCACCCGCCGACGCGGAGACCAGCACATCGCTCTCGCCGATGTCGACCACCGCGCGCAGGTGCAGTTGCGCGCCGGTCAGCACCCGGTCGCCGACGGCGAGCACCCGCGCTCCGCCCTCGTCCGCGATGCGCACCAGCCGTCCGCCGCCGAAGCCCTGCTCGTAGGACGATTCCGGGGCCCAGGCGGGAACGCCGGAGAAGAGTTCCAGCCACGCGTCGTCCTCGTCCACGTGCACGGTCCGGGTCGTGCCGGTCTCCGGATCCACGGCCAGATACAGCTGGGTGCGCTGGTCCCGCGACTGCACGAGCAGCAGCGGAGGACCGGCGGCGGACCAGTGCGCCCGCGCCAGATAGGGATAGCGCTCACGGTCCCAGGTCACCTCCGTGCGGTTCCCGTCCAGGGCGACGAAGAACAACCGGACAACGGCGTTGGGCGTCCCGGCGGCCGGATAGGCGACCTGGGCGGGCTCCCGGTCCGGATGCGCCGGATCCGCGAGCCACCAGCGCCGCACGTCCCGCTCGTCGGCGCGGGCGACCAGCAGCCTGTCCGAATCCGGTGACCACCAGAAGCCGCGCGAACGGCCCATCTCCTCCGCCGCGATGAACTCCGCGAGGCCGTAGGCGGTGTGCTCGTCCTCCGGCTCCGCGAGGGCACGGTCACCCTCGCCCTCCGCGCCCGTCACGCGCAGCGCGCCGCCGGCCACGTAGGCGACGAGCCGGCCGTCCGGGGACGGCCGCGGGTCGAGCACCGGCCCCGGCGTGGGGAGTTCACGCGCGGTGCCGGCCCGCAGCTCCGTGGTGAACAGCCGTCCCGACAGGGTGAAGGCCGCCAACTCGACCGCCCGGTCCACCGCGTAGGCGACGATCCCGGCCGATCCTTCCCTGCTGCGCTCGCGCCGTGCCCGCTCCTCGGCGGAGAGCTCTTCGGCCGAGCCGCCCAGCAGCTCCCGCGGATCGGCGGCAGGCCGCTCCTGCGGCGGGCCGTGGCCGTCGAGATCGAGCACCCACAGCAGTCCCGAACGGTCCGTTCCGGAGGCCGAGCGCAGAAACACCACGCGTGAGCCGTCCGGCGACACCGTGAAGGCGCGGGGGGCGCCCAGCGTGAAGCGCTGCGTCCGCGCGGACTGACGCGGGAAGGAGAGCGGTTGCGTCGACGTCATGCGACCGAACCTTAGGGGGTGTGCGCCCCCATGTGCTGCCGTGCACCGATCGATGCACAGGCACGGATAGTTATGATCCGTAGCGCAAGGTGGGTATGAACCTCCTGGCACATGTCCTGGCACATGCAACCGGCCCGTCCCGACCGAATATCTGTGGAGGTGAACCGCCGTGGCACTCTCGATTTCGGCGGTGGTGCTGCTGGCGATCGTCGTCTTCCTGCTGATCCGGAAAGCCGGGCTGAAGGGGGGACATGCGGCGGTCTGTGTGTTGCTCGGGTTCTACCTCGCCAGCTCGTCGGTCGCGCCGACCATCACCGAGCTGACGACCAACGTCGCCGGGATGCTGGGGGGCATCAAGTTCTGACCGCCCGTTCTAGGGTGTCCTGTATGAAGGATCTCCCCGACCGCCGTCTGCTCCTCGTGCACGCGCATCCGGACGACGAGTCGATCAACAACGGCGCCACCATGGCCCTGTACGCGGCCACCGGCGCCCAGGTCACGCTGGTGACCTGCACCCTCGGAGAGGAGGGCGAGGTCATTCCGGACGATCTCGCCCATCTCGCTCCCGACCGGGAGGACCGGCTCGGTCCCTACCGGGCCGGGGAGCTGGCCGCGGCCATGAAGGAGCTCGGTGTCACCGACCACCGCTTCCTCGGAGGTCAGGGGTGCTTCCGGGACTCCGGGATGATGGGGCTCGAGCAGAACCACCGCGAAGGGGCGTTCTGGAGCGCGGACGTGGACGAGGCCGCCGCGCATCTCGTCGAGGTCGTCCGTTCGGTGCGTCCGCAGGTGCTGGTGACGTACGACCCCGACGGGGGATACGGGCACCCCGACCACATCCAGACCCACCGGGTGGCCATGCGCGCCGCCGCCCTCGCCGCCGAGCCCGGCTTCCGGCCGGATCTCGGAGACCCCCACTCGATCGCCAAGATCTACTGGAACCGCGTCCCGCGCTCGGTCGCGGAGGAGGGCTTCGCCCGGCTGCGTGCCGCCGGGGCGGACTTTCCCGGTGCCGCCGACATCGGTGACGTCCCCGGTGTCGTGGACGACGCGGAGATCACGACGGAGATCGACGGCACCGCCTACGCGGACCGCAAGGCGGCCGCGATGCGGGCGCATGCCACCCAGATCGTGGTGGACGGACCATTCTTCGCACTCTCCAACGAACTGGGGCAACCTCTCTTCACCACCGAGTACTACCAGTTGGTGGCCGGGGAGTCGGGGGCACGGCCCGGCGAGCGCGAACACGACCTTTTCGCGGGGGTTTCGGCATGAGCAGCGCACCCGGGTCCTGGCTCACCCGCTCCCCGAAGCCCCCGAGGCCCGGCCGCCTCGTGGCGTACGTCGCCCTGGTGATCCTCGGAGCGATCGTCGGCACGGCCGGCTCTCTCGTCCAAGCGGCGTGGCTGCCGGGCGGGTTGGCGCTGGCTCTGCTCGCCTCCGCAGGCCTGTTCATCGGCTCGCGGCGGGCGACGGGCACCCAGCTCGGCGTGGTCTGTTCCGCCGTGGGCTGGCTTGCGGCGATCGTCGTACTGAGCACCGGACGGCCCGAAGGGGACGCCATGTTCGGCGCCGGGATCGGACCGCTCGTCTTCATGCTCGGCGGCATGGCGGTCGCTGTGATGTGTGCCACCATGTCGCGGGCGCCGCAACCGGGCGGCGGCTCGGGCCGACTTGGCGGATAGAACAACGCAGGACCCCAGCAAGCACCCGGTGCGACCGGCCCCCTAGGGTGGGTCGACCCACGGAGTGGGAAGCCCTCGAACTGACCATGCCCGTACGGTCGGCGGAAGGCCGCTTCCCACAGTCCCGGGGTGTTCGTCGGCGGCGGCCAGTATGGTGGTGCGCGCCGCCGAGCCGCCCGCAGCAGTAGCTATCCAGTAAGAAACGGGCGGCGAAGCCAACCGGGAGAACCTGCTTTGAGTCGTGAAACTGACAGTTCGTCCTCCGGCCCCCAGGGGCGCGGTGGAGCCGCGTACCCCTCCGGGACACCGCCGTACGGATCGCGCCAGTATCCGTCGCTGCACCCGCAGGACGCTCCGGAAGAGGCCGCGGAAGCTCCTGAGCAGCAGTCGGAAGAGCCCAGGACCGAGACGACGCTGACCACGCGCATCCGGATCAACATCCCGGGTTCCCGGCCGATCCCGCCGGTCGTGATGCGTACGCCGATGAGCGACGTCGACGCCCGGCCCGCCTCCGGCGGCTCCGGCACGTCGGCGGGCTCCGGCGGGACCGGTGCGCCGGGCGCCTCGGGTGCGCCGGGTGCGTCCAACGGTTCGGGCGGCGCGGGTGCCGCGGAGCGGGAGAGCGAGCGCACGGGCAGCACACCGCGCCCCGGAGCGGCCCGTGAGAGTGGACCGGCGGCCGAGGAGAAGCCCGCCACCAGCGACTGGTTCGCGCCACGCAAGCCGGCCGCGGGTGCGACGCCGGCGGCCGGTACGCCGACGCCGGGCGCGGCCTCGCAGGGTTCGCCGGGTGCGGGTGGCGGTCCGGGACCGTCGCCGGCGCCGGGCAGCGGCCCCGACGGCAACGGCGGTGCGGGCGCTCCGGGTCCGGGCGGTGCCGGTTCGCGCGGGGCCGGTTCCGGTCCGCGTTCGGGCCTCGCGGCCCTCGCGGAGCAGGCAGGTTCCGCCGGCACGCCCTCCGGCCCCTCGGCCCCACGTCCCGGCGCGTCCGGCGGCGGCCCCGGTGCGCCCGGCCAGGGCAACGGGTTCGCCCCCGGTCGCAACACGCCTCCGCTGGGCGTCCGTCCGCCGGGCGCGCCCGGCGGAAGCGGCGGACCGATGGGCCCGACGTCCGGCCCGGCCACCGGCAGCATGCCGGTCGGCCCGCGCCCCGGCGCACCGGTGCCCGGCATCGACATGCCCCGGATGTCCGACGACACCGCGGTGCTCACCCCGCAGAAGCCCGCGCCCGAAGGCGACGGCGGCCATGGTCATGTCTCCGGTGACACGCTCACCAGCGGCATCCCCGTGGTCCCGGGCGGCGGGCACCGCTCGCCCTTCCCGCCGCCGGGCGGACTGCAGACCGGCCCCGGGACGGGTCCCAACCCGATCCTCTCCCAGCCCGGCCCGCAGGCCGGTGACGGCGACTTCTCCGTCCCCGAGTTCCCGGCCGGTCCGGGCGGCGTCGGCGGCCCTGTCGTGCCCGGCCCCTCGGCCGAGCCGGCTCCCCGGCCCGCACCCCGGCCCGCTCCGGCCAAGAAGGGCCGCTCCAAGCTGGTGCTCGTCGGCGCCGGCGTGGTCGGCCTGCTGGGCATCGCGTACGGCGCCGGACTGCTGCTGAACCACTCCGACGTGCCCAAGAGCACCACGGTCCTCGGTGTCGACATCGGCGGAGGCACGAGGGACGAGGCCGTCAACAAGCTCGACGCCACGCTGGGCGAGCGGGCCAAGGCGCCGCTGCAGCTCTCCGTGGGCGGCAAGAAGGCTGAACTCCACCCCGACAAGGCCGGTCTGTCCCTGGACAGCCAGGCCACCGTCCGCGCCGCCGCGGGCAGCGACTACAACCCGGTCTCCGTCATCGGCTCGCTCTTCGGCGGCGAGCGTGTCGCCGAGCCGGTGATCGTCGTCGACGAGGAGAAGCTGAGCGTCGCCCTGGCCGACCTCGCGGGCACCGCGGGATCCTCCAGCGACGGCACGATCCGCTTCGAGCCCAACAAGGCCGTCGCCGTGCCCGGGAAGCCCGGGGAGACGCTGGACGTCGGCCGCTCCATGATCTCGGTCAAGGACGCGTACCGCGCCCAGGTGCAGACCGGACAGCCGGACCTGGTCGAACTCCCGGTCGCCACCCGGCAGCCGACCATCACCCAGGCCGAGCTGGACCGGGCGATGAAGGAGTTCGCGGAGCCCGCCATGTCCGACCTGATCACGATCAAGGCGGGCGGCAAGTCGATCCAGTTCGGCCCCGCGAAGTCGCTGCCCAAGATCCTCTCCATGAAGCCGATCGACGGCAGGCTGGTCGAGGTGTACGACAAGAAGGCGATCGAGGAGCTGCTCGACGGCGTCTTCGACGGCATCATGATCACCAAGGGTGACGGCAAGAAGCACGAGGTCTCGGCGGACGACGTGGCCCAGGCGATGGGCCCGGCACTGCGCGGCAAGACCCCGGCCGAACGCACGGCGGTCATCGAGCTCGACCCGAGCTGAGTCGCTTCACCGACGTGGCCCCCTGCCCGGACCGGGCGGGGGGCTTCGTCATTCACGCCGCGCCTGCGGCACCGGATCTCGTTCGCCGCCGCCGTTCCCGTCCGCACCGGCAAGCGCGCCGCGGGCCCGTCGGTCGCCTTCGGCCGGCCGATCCGGCCTTCCGGCATCACAGGCCGGTCGGAAACACCGTGGCCGTCCGGCGGTGCGCGGGCTATCGTCCGGGCTCACGTCCAGCACGCCCGACTCCTGAGAGTGGATCATGACCAGCCGGCAGCACGCCTCCGTCCCCACCACGACCCTGTGGCGCCCCACCGGCCCCGTCGAGCTGGGGCTCGTGCGGGAGTCGGGGTGGCGTGCGTGGCCGCCGAGGCTGCCGGAGCAGCCGATCTTCTATCCCGTGCTCAACGAGGACTACGCGATCCGCATCGCCCGGGACTGGAACGTCAAGCACGACGGCGCCGGCTTCGTGACGCGGTTCGACGTCGAGTCCGCGTTCGTCGCGCGGTACCCCGTGCAGCAGGCGGGCGGGAAGACGATCCTCGAGCTCTGGGTGCCGGCCGAGGAGCTCGACGAGTTCAACGCGCACATCGTCGGCGAGATCCAGGTCGTGCACGAGTTCCGGTAGGCGCGGAAGCAGACGTCCTCGCTGGGCCCGGGAGCAGGCCGTTCCGGCGTGGCCTCCCGGCAGGCCGGGAGGCAGGCCCCGTTCGCAGGGGCATCGACGGGCCCGGCGGCGGGCTCAGTTGAGCATGGCCCGGGCCGCCCGGGCCCGCCCCCGGATCTCCTCCGCCGCCGTCGGCTCGACCGCGTCCACGACCTCCGCGTACGCGTCCATCTCCGTCGCGCCCGTCAGGAAGTCACCGCGCTGGACCAGCAGTTGGGCACGCTCGAAGCGGAGGCGGGCCGGGTGGGAGGGGAGGAGGAGCAGGAGGTCGAGCGCCCAGAGGGCGACCGCCGAGTGTTCCGGGCGCTGTGCCGCCCAGGCGCGGATGTTGTTGAGGATGCGGGAGATCACCGCGAGCGGATCCGCGGGCGTCAGCATGGACGGGGTCACGGACGTGCCGACGGCGCTCGTGACGAGGAGGTCGGCGTCCGCGCCCGAGAGCACCCGCCCGGCCGCGAACGGGTCGGCCAGGACCTGCCCGGCCGGGTCCTCCGGGTCGCCGAAGCCGACCACGAAGTGGCCGGGAAGGGCCACTCCGTAGACATGGGCGCCCGCGCGGCGGGCGACCTCGGTCCAGACGACGGAGAGCAGGATCGGCAGGCCACGACGGCGGCGCAGGACCTCGTGGAGGAGCGAGGACTCCAGGTGCTGGTAGTCGCCGGCCGTGCCGTGGAAGCCCTCCCGGCCGCCCAGCAGGTCGGCGACGGCCGCCGCCCACGCGTGCGGGTCCCGCAGCCCGTACGGGAGCATCCCGGCCAGGCGGTCCAGCTCGATCTGGGCCGCGTCCATGCCGGCCTCGCCGAGCGACGGGTCGGCCTCCGCGCCGATGAGCAGGCAGAGCAGGGCCACGTCGGGTCGCTGCGAGCGGGCCTCCTGCGCGAAACGGGACCGCCGGTCGTTCTGGTGCATGTGCTCGTACCCCCGGCCTACATCGCCCGGTAGTGGTGGTAGTGGTGATGGACCCGGAAGCCCATACCGGCGTACAGGGCACGCCCCCCGTCATTGTCCGACTCGACCTGGAGCCAGGCAGCAGAGGCGCCCTCTTCGAGGGCCCGGCGCGCCAGGGCGGCCATGATCGCCTTCGCGAGCCCCTGCCGCCGGTACGCCGGGTCCACCTCCACGGCCATGAAGCCCGCCCAGCGCGAGTCGACCACACATCGGCCGATGGCCGCAGGGGTCCGACCCTCTCCGGCTATGGAGGCGAACCACACGGAAGGGCCGCTGCCGAGGACCTTCAGTACATGTGGTCCCGGCACACCGGAGCGCTGGTAGCGCCGTAGCCACGCCTCGTCGAACGAGCGGGACAACGTGACACGGGAAACGTCCGCGTCCAGGTCGCCCACCGCCGCCAGGCCCCCGACCTGTACCTGAGCCGAGACCTCGGCGCGCCAGTCCCGCGCCTCCAACTCGGCGCAGAGCTCCTCCTGCGTGCCGGCGGCGCCTGTCGCTGTCTGCACGTACGCCGGAAGGCCGCGAGCCGCGTACCAGTCCCGCACCCGTGCCAGCGCGTCGTCCAGCGGCATGCCCGGATCACCGAGGGGGAGGACCGAGTTCGCCCGCCTGGTGAAGCCCGCCGACGCCCGCAGTTCCCACTCACCGAGCCGCTCGCTCTCCACCGGCTGCCAGGCGCGCGCCGTGACCCTGCTCAGCTCCTGGAAATCGGCCGCGGGGCCCCGGCGACGGGCAGGCTCGGCGGGTACGACCTTTCCCGCGACGAGAGAGGATTCCGGGATGCGGACGCTCTCGCCCGTCCGGCGTGTGATCACCAGCACACCCCCGGTCCATGATGTGAGAACACCGACCGTGTCGGTGAACTTCGCGACCGGTGCTTCAGCGTCGCTCAAGCGACGGACCGATACGCGTTTGCCCACGTCAGCGGGGCTGATCCTGATTTCGAGCCGTCCGCCCGCAGTGAATTCCACAGCTCTGTGAGCCCCTCCTGTTCGGATCGTTACCAAGAACGGAGATACTAGGGGCGGGCATCGACGACGCCGCGCTCCCGCGCAAGCCAGCCCTTATCGAGGAGGAACGACAGCGTGACCTACGTCATCGCGCAGCCTTGTGTCGACGTCAAGGACAAGGCGTGCATCGAGGAGTGCCCCGTCGACTGCATCTACGAGGGCTCCCGGTCCTTGTACATCCACCCGGACGAATGCGTCGACTGTGGTGCTTGTGAGCCGGTCTGCCCGGTCGAGGCGATCTTCTACGAGGACGACACTCCCGAGGAGTGGAAGGACTACTACAAGGCGAACGTCGAGTTCTTCGACGAGCTCGGTTCGCCCGGTGGCGCTTCCAAGCTCGGCCTGATCGAGCGTGACCACCCCTTCATCGCCGCCCTGCCGCCGCAGAACGGCTGATCCCGTCCGCATGTCCCCGGTCCCGTACGGTTCGTCGTCCGTACGGGACCGAGGCGTTTGACGAAGCGGCCGACACGCCGGGCGACGCACTCGGCCGGCGTATCCGGCCGACACGCCCGGCCGTCGCCGGAAACCGTGTGCGACCCCGCCGTCCGACGCCGTGACCGAAGCCGGAAACGACGCCCGTACCCGAAAGTGAGCGCCGCCGTGCCCGCAGTCTCCTCGCGACTCCCCGTCTTCCCCTGGGACAAGCTCGAGCCCTACAAGGCCACGGCCGCGGCCCACCCCGACGGCATCGTGGACCTCTCCGTCGGCACCCCGGTCGACCCCGTGCCCGAGCTGATCAGGAAGGCCCTCGTGGCGGCCGCCGACTCGCCGGGCTACCCGACGGTCTGGGGCACGCCCGCGCTCCGCGACGCGCTCGTGTCCTGGGTCGAGCGCCGGCTCGGCGCGGCGAACGTGGCGCACACCAACGTCCTGCCGGTCGTCGGTTCGAAGGAGCTGGTGGCCTGGCTGCCGACGCAGCTTGGCCTGGGCGCCGGTGACCGGATCGCCTACCCGCGTCTCGCCTACCCCACGTACGAGGTCGGTGCGAGGCTCTGCGGCGCGACGCCCGTCGTCTACGACGACCCGACCGAGCTCGACCCGGCGGGCCTCCGGCTGCTCTGGCTCAACTCGCCGTCCAACCCGACCGGACGGGTGCTGGACAAGGACGAGCTGACCCGGATCGTCGCCTGGGCGCGCGAGCACGACGTGCTGGTCCTCAGTGACGAGTGCTACCTGGAGCTGGGCTGGGAGGCCGAGCCGGTCTCCGTCCTGCACCCGGACGTCTGTGGCGGCTCGTACACGGGCGTGGTGGCCGTCCACTCGCTCTCCAAGCGCTCCAACCTGGCCGGCTACCGCGCCGCCTTCGTCGCGGGCGACGCGGACGTGCTCGGCGAGCTGCTGAAGATCCGCAAGCACGGCGGCATGATGACCCCCGCCCCCGTCCAGGCCGCCACGGTCGCCGCGCTCGGCGACGACACGCACGTCACCGAGCAGCGCGCCAGGTACGCGGCCCGGCGCACGGCCCTGCGGACGGCGCTGGAGTCGCACGGCTTCCGGATCGAGCACAGCGAGGCCAGCCTCTACCTGTGGGCCACCCGCGACGAGCCGTGCTGGGACACGGTCGCGTACCTGGCCGGTCTGGGCATCCTGGTCGCGCCCGGCGACTTCTACGGGGAGGCGGGCGAGCGTTTCGTGCGCGTGGCGTTCACCGCGACCGACGAGCGCGTCGAGGCGGCGGTCAAGCGTCTCGGCTGAGCGCAGGTCTCACGCGGCCACGGTCGCGGTCCGGTCACGGCACGGCACGGTCCGGTCGCGGGCACGGTCCGGTCACCGCGCGGTCCGGCACCGCACGGTCCGGATACGAAAGGGCCCGGCCACGGGCGCGGTCCGGCACCGCACGGTCCGGTCACCGCACGGGAAGGGCCCGGGAGCAGCAGCTCCCGGGCCCTTCCCGCGCAGGTGTGCCGTGTGTCAGCCGATCGGCAGGCCGCCGCCCAGCGCACCGGTGGGCAGGCCCCCGCCGGTCAGCGAGTCGGTCGGCAGGCCGCCCTCGCCGGCGCCGCCGACCAGGTCGCCCGCCTGCCCGGTGGTGTCACCGGCGGCCTTCGTGGCGACCGGCGTGGCCGTCTTGGCCGCCTTGCCGACGGTCTTGGTCGCCACCGGGGCGGCCTTCTCCGCGGTCTTGCCGCCGACCTGGCCGGCCACCTTGGTGGTCTCCTTCGAGACACCGTCGACCGTGGAGTCGACGTTGTCCGCGTCGAGGGCGGAGAGGCCGCCGACCGGGGCCTGCGGGAGTTCAACGGCGCCCGCGGAGCCGGCCGCACCGACCACGGGAGCTGCTCCCGCCGCGATGAGCAGCGCGGCACGGGCGATCCGACGGGTCAGGGGGAGGGACATGATGCTCCTTGAGACGAGAGGACGTTCGGAATGCTGCGTGTCCGGCGTTCGGACGTCCTGACAACCGGGGGGAGCGGGGGGGAAGTTGCGGTGACCCAAGGTAAAGAGTTGGTAATGCGTCGCATTATCGTTCTCGGATAAAAACGGTCAAACGCTGCATAGTGAAGGCACCTGGCGAACCGTCACTTCCCGTTGCTTTCAAGGGGAATCGGCGTGCTCGTCCTGGGGTGGTCCGGTGCCCGGAAGAGGGTGTCCCGGAGGGGAACGGACTGCCTCGTTCGAGGGAGGCGGTGAACTAGCGTGCGATGCGGATGCGTACGTCGTCCGTGCCGCTGTCCTCGTCGCCCGCCGGACGCCAGCCCTCTTCCGACTCCTCGGCGCTCCACACCCGGCCCGCGTACGAGACCTCCTCGATGCGCAGCTCTTCGGCCCGGGCCACCGCCCAGTGCGCGAGCTCCCAGCCGCGCTCGCCGCCCCGGCCGCGGCCGCCGCCGTGCGCGCCGGTGCCGCCGTCCGTCTCTGCCGAGCCGACCGTCGCCTGCACGGGAACGGACACCTCACGCGAGGCCGCGTCGCCCGCGCGCCCCCGGCCGCTGCCGCCCTTCGGCAGCACCTCTGGCCCGAAGGCCCGCGTCAGCTCGGTCCGGATCCGCGCCGGGTCGCCCGGCCCGCCGCCGCTCTTCACGTCGCAGGTCAGGGTCGCGGAGGCCCGGCCGGTGAGGGCCGCGGCCAGCAGCGCGGCGTCCGGCTCGTGCTTCGCGTACGCCTGCGGGAAACCGCTGCGCTGGACGCGCTGCGCGGCCACCGTGAGCGGCAGCCGGGAGTATCCGGGCACCTCGGCCAGACCGTCGTAGAACTTCCCCGAGGCGTAGACGGGGTCCAGGATCTGCTCGGGCGTCCCCCATCCCTGCGAAGGGCGCTGCTGGAACAGGCCGAGGGAGTCCCGGTCGCCGTGCTCGATGTTGCGCAGCGCCGACTCCTGGAGCGCGGTCGCCAGCGCGATCGTCACCGCCCGCTCCGGCATCCCACGGGTCGTGCCCACAGCGGAGATCGTCGCGGCGTTCCCCGCCATCTCGGCCGTCAGCTCGTACGACGGGCCGTCGCCCTCGGCCGTACGGACGACACAGCGCGGGGGCCCGCCGCCGGTGACGTACTGCACCGCGACGTAACCGATGAGGGCCAGCAGCACGAGGGACGCGGCCGCGAAGCGCAAGAGGCGGCCGCGCCGGACGGGAGAGGCGGTCTCGGACACCCGCCCACCGTACTGGAGCCCCCGGAGCGCCCCCGGGGGGTGTGCCGGTCAGGACCCGCCGCCGACCGCTTATCGTCGGAGCCATGCCTGAGACCGCGCTTGACCTCACCCTCGACGCACCCGCGCTCACCGCAGCCCTGGTCGACTTCCCGTCGGTCAGCGGCACCGAGAAGCCCCTCGCCGACGCCATCGAGGAAGCGCTGCGCGGGCTGCCGCACCTCACCGTCGACCGGCACGGGAACAACGTCGTGGCCAGGACCCGCCTCGGCCGCTCCGAGCGCGTCGTGCTGGCGGGGCACATCGACACGGTCCCGATCGCCGACAACGTGCCCTCGCGGCTCGACGGCGACGGCATCCTGTGGGGCTGCGGCACCAGTGACATGAAGTCGGGCGTCGCCGTCCAGCTGCGGATCGCCGCTACCGTCCCGGAGCCCAACCGTGACCTCACCTTCGTCTTCTACGACAACGAAGAGGTAGCCGCACACCTCAACGGACTGGGGCATGTGGCAGAGGCCCACCCGGACTGGCTCGTCGGAGACTTCGCGGTCCTGCTGGAGCCCTCCGACGCCCAGGTCGAGGGCGGCTGCCAGGGGACGCTCCGGGTCCACCTGCGCACGAAGGGGGAGCGGGCACACTCCGCGCGCAGCTGGATGGGGTCCAACGCCATTCACGCCGCCGTCCCGATCCTGACCCGCCTCGCGTCGTACGAGCCGCGCCGGCCGGTCATCGACGGGCTGGAGTACCGGGAGGGCCTCAACGCCGTCGGCATCGAGGGAGGTGTGGCCACCAACGTCATCCCCGACGAATGCACCGTGGTGGTCAACTACCGCTACGCCCCCGACCGCAGCATGGCCGAGGCCGAGGAGCATGTCCGCGAGGTGTTCGCCGACTGCGGTGTGAGCGAGATCGTGGTGGACGACCACACCGGCGGGGCCCTGCCCGGTCTGTCGCACCCCGCCGCCGCCGCGTTCATGGAGGCGGTGGGCGGCACCGCGCAGCCCAAGTTCGGCTGGACGGACGTCTCACGCTTCAGCGCCCTGGGAGTGCCCGCGGTCAACTACGGCCCCGGCGACGCGCTCTTCGCCCACAAGCGGGACGAACACGTCGCCGTGGACAAGATCACGCACTGCGAGGACCGGCTGCGTGAGTGGCTCACTTCCTGACATCGCATCCTGGTGGATCGCCCCGATTTCGCCATTCGTCACGTCGGCCGACCTACCCTGAGCCAAAGCAGATGATGTTCGGCGGAGGGAGCAGGTCATGAGCAACCCCGAGGGATTGCGGGCGCTGGAGGAGCAGCGGCTGGGACCGGTACTGCGCCGCAGGGAACAGATCCGGCCGGGCACCACCGATCAGCGGCTGCTCGACACCGAGGGCGACTCCCAGTGGGTGCACACCGACCCGTGGCGGGTCATGCGCATCCAGTCCGAGTTCGTCGAGGGCTTCGGCGCCCTCGCCGAACTGCCCAGTGCCATCAGCGTCTTCGGTTCCGCCCGTACCCCGGCCGGCACACCCGAGTACGAGGTGGGCGTCGAGCTCGGCAGGGCGCTGGCCAAGGCGGGCTTCGCGGTGATCACCGGCGGCGGTCCCGGAGTCATGGAGGCCGCGAACAAGGGCGCGAGCGAGGCCAAGGGGATCTCGGTCGGCCTCGGCATCGAGCTGCCCTTCGAGCAGGGCATCAACCCGCACGTCGACATCGGGGTGAACTTCCGCTACTTCTTCGTCCGCAAGACGATGTTCGTGAAGTACGCGCAGGGCTTCGTGGTGCTGCCGGGCGGACTCGGCACGCTGGACGAACTGTTCGAGGCGCTGACCCTCGTCCAGACCCGCAAGGTGACGCGCTTTCCGATCGTGCTCTTCGGTACGGACTACTGGAGCGGCCTGGTCGACTGGCTGCGCGACACCGTCATCGCCCAGGGCAAGGCATCGGAGAAGGACCTGCTGCTCTTCCACGTCACGGACGACGTGGAGGAGGCGGTGGCCATGGTCTCCAAGGAGACGGGCAGGTAGCCGCACGCAGCCGCTGCGGGGGCCCCGGACGAGCGTCCGGGGCCGTCCCCTGGCCGCGCCGTCCCCGACCGGGCCTCGTGCGCGTCCGGCTCCGGTCGTGCCTCCGGCCGGGGCTCTCAGGCGAGACCGCGACGGGCGACCGCCGGCGGGCGGTGGCCCGCGATCGAGGCCACCATGTCCAGGACCTGCTTGGTCTCCGCCACCTCGTGCACGCGGTAGACCTGCGCGCCCAGCCAGGCGGACACCGCCGTGGTCGCCAGGGTGCCCAGCACCCGCTCCTTGACCGGCTTGTCGAGGGTCTCGCCGACGAAGTCCTTGTTCGACAAGGACACCAGCACCGGCCAGCCGGTCTCCGTCATCTCCCCGAGCCGGCGGGTCGCCTCCAGGCTGTGCCGGGTGTTCTTGCCGAAGTCATGACCGGGATCGATCATGATCCCGTCCCGGCGGACGCCGAGCCCGACCGCCCGCTCCGCCAGCGCGAGCGTCACGCGGAGGATGTCCGCCATGACGTCGTCGTACGCCACCCGGTGCGGACGCGTGCGCGGTTCGGCGCCGCCCGCGTGGGTGCACACCAGACCGGCCCCGTACCGCGCGGCGACCTCCGCCAGCTTCGGGTCCACGCCGCCCCACGCGTCGTTCAGCACATCGGCGCCCGCCTCGCAGACCGCCGCGCCCACGTCGTGGCGCCAGGTGTCGACGCTGATCACCACGTCCGGGTGGCGTCGCCGCACCTCGGCGACGAAGCCGACCGTGCGCCGCGCCTCCTCCTCGGCGGACACCTCCTCGCCGGGTCCGGCCTTCACCCCGCCGATGTCGATGATGGCGGCGCCCTCGGCCACCGCCTGCTCGACGCGGGACAGGGCGGGTTCGTCCCGGAACGTCGCGCCCTGGTCGTAGAAGGAGTCGGGCGTCCGGTTCACGATCGCCATGATCACCGGCTCGTGCGCGTCGAACTCGCGCCGTCCCAGCCGCAGCATCCGCTGTTTCCTCCTCAGGTCGTTCGCCTGCGACCCTAGCTGTCGGTGCCCCGTGGCACGATCAGCGGTGGACGGTTTTCCGCTCGGGTAAGTTCCCCGGGGACGTACGGGAAGTTCGGGGAGAGGGTCGATCGTGTTCTGGTTCTTGCTGATCGCGATGGTCGTGGTCATCGCGGCGGTCACGCTCGCGGTGGTCGGCGGCAGTGACAGCGCGGCACTGCCGGAGGCCCCTCCGGAGCAGCTGGTGGACCCGCTGCCGCCCGGGCGCCCCGTCGGCCGTGCCGACGTCGAAGCCCTCCGCCTCCCCGTCGGCCTGCGCGGCTACCGGATGGCGGACGTGGACGAGGTGCTCGGCCGCCTCGGCGCGGAGCTCGCCGAGCGGGACGCGCGCATCGCCGACCTGGAGTCCGCGCTCGCCGGGGCCCAGGCCACCGCGGTGGGCAGGCAGGACATGTTCACCAAGCCCGGAGAGGAGCCGGGCCGGTGACCGTGGTGACCGGCGCCGCCGTGCCCGGACCGGACGGCGGGCTCCGGTGCCCCTGGGGGCTGTCCACCGCCGACTACGTCACGTACCACGACGAGGAGTGGGGCCGCCCGGTCCACGGCGACGACGCCCTGTTCGAAAGGCTCTGCCTCGAGGCCTTCCAGTCCGGGCTGTCCTGGATCACGATCCTGCGCCGCAGGGAAGGCTTCCGCAGCGCCTTCGACGGCTTCAAGATCTCCTCGGTGGCCGCCTTCACCGAGGCCGACGAGGAGCGCCTGCTCGCCGACCCCGGCATCATCCGCAACCGCGCCAAGATCCGGGCGACCCTGGCCAACGCGCGGGTGCTCGCCGACTGGCCCGCCGGCGAGCTCGACGACCTGATCTGGTCGTTCGCGCCCGGCCCGGCGCGGTCCGCACCCCGCACGATCGCCGACGTGCCGGCCGTCACCGACGAGTCCACCGCTCTGGCCAAGGCGCTCAAGAAGCGCGGCCTGCGCTTCGTGGGCCCGACGACCGCGTACGCCCTGATGCAGGCCTGCGGGCTCGTCGACGATCACCTCGCCGACTGCGTGGCGCGCGGCGGCGGCCGCTGACGCCACGCAGGCCGGACGGGCTCAGCGGCCGAGGTACTTGGGTGTCTCCTTGGCCAGGAACGCCTGCACCGCGATCGCGTGGTCCTCGGAGGCGCCCGCCTTCGCCTGCAGCTCCTCCTCCTTGTCCAGCGCCTCGCTCAGCGAACGGTCCGCGCCGTAGGCCATCGACTCCTTCAGCGCTGCGTAGGCGAGCGTGGGCCCGTCGGCCAGCGCGCGGGCCACGGCGGCGGCCTCCGCGGCCAGCTCGTCCGCCGGGACTAGCTTGTTCGCGATGCCCCAGTCGTACGCCTCCTGCGCGGAGAACGAGCGGGGGAAGAGCAGCAGGTCGGCGGCGCGGCTCTGCCCGATCAGGCGCGGCAGCGTCCAGGACACGCCGGAGTCGGCGGTGAGCGCCACACCGGCGAAGGAGGTCGTGAACTTGGCCGTGTCGGCGACGACCCGGTAGTCGGCGGCCAGCGCGAACCCGAGGCCGGCGCCGGCGGCCACGCCGTTGACCCCGGCGACGACCGGCTTCTGCATCCCGGTCAGCGCCCGGACGATCGGGTTGTAGTGCTCGCGCACGGTGCTCATGGTCCCGCCGCTGCCGGACTCACGGTCGGCCGCGAGGAGAGACACGTGCTCCTTGAGGTCCTGCCCGACGCAGAAGGCCTTCCCGGTCGCGGTCAGCAGCACCGCGCGTACCGCCGTGTCGGCGGCCGCGGCCTGCACGGCGTCGCGCAGAGCGACCTTAGCGTCGACGTTCATCGCGTTCATGGCCTCGGGCCGGTTGATCGTGATCGTCGCGAGTCCGTCGTTCACGTCGTACAGCACGGAGTCGGCCATGGCGGGTCCCCTTTGGTGGTTCTGACGGCAGTGTCGAGGCCAGCATGACGGAGATCATCGGGTGTGCACATGTGACCTGCGTCAAACAAACTCCGTGGGGCGCCTGGGGAGCGGCGGCGAAGTATCGCAGGCACATCGCCGAATTGGGTGGTTTTGAGAGAGCGCGTTGCGCAAGCGATGCCGACTGATGTTGGTCTTTGGGTCCCGCCATGCGGGATAATGACCTGGAAGCAATGTGTTCGATGCCGGTGACACAGCACCTCTCACGGGGCCGCCGGCTGCGATGAGCTGGTTTCAGGAAGGGGAACGAGCATGGCGGCCATGAAGCCGCGGACGGGCGACGGCCCGCTCGAGGTGACAAAGGAGGGGCGGGGCATCGTCATGCGCGTTCCGCTCGAAGGCGGCGGTCGGCTTGTCGTCGAACTGACTCCGGACGAAGCCGATGCACTCGGTGACGCCCTGAAGAAGGTCGTCGGCTGACGCGCCCTGATTTTCCACTGCCCCGGCACGGTTCGTGCCGGGGCAGTGTGTGTTTCGGGGGCGGTACGTGTTTTCGGGGGCGGTACGTGTTCCAGGGGGTGCGGCGGACCCGGCACGTATGTTCCAGGGGGTGCGGCGGACCCGGCCCCCGTTCCCCGGGCGCGGGGGTACGGAGGCGGAGCTCCGGAAAACCTCGCCGGGTGCCGGCTCAGGCGCGGCGGACCGCGCAGAGGAGTCCGTCGCCCACCGGCAGCAGCGTCGGCAGGAGTTCATGGCTCTCGCGGACCGCCCGCAGCAGCTCACGCACCCGGAGGACCTCCGCCGGCTGAGCGGCGGAGTCGACCGTACGGCCGTCGGCGAACACGCCCTCGAAGCAGACGAGTCCGCCCGGCCTCAGCAGGCGCAACGATTCAGCGAGGTAGTCGAGGGACTCGGTGCGGTCGCCGTCGCAGAACACGAGGTCGTATCCGCCGTCCGCGAGCCGCGGCAGGACGTCGAGCGCGCGGCCGGGGATGAAGCGGGCGCGGTTCCCGGCGAAGCCGGCCGCGCGGAAGGCCTCCCGGGCGAACTGCTGGCGTTCCGGCTCGAGGTCCACCGTGGTCAGGACGCCGTCCGGGCGCATGCCGTGCAGCAGGTAGATGCCCGAGACTCCCGTCCCGGTCCCGATCTCGGCCACCGCTTTCGCGTCGGCGGTCGCGGCCAGCAGTCGCAGGGCGGCGCCGGTGCCCGGGGACACCGAGGGCAGCCCTGACTCCCGGGCCCGGTCCCGGGCCCAGCGCAGAGCGTCGTCCTCGGCGACAAAGGCGTCGGCGAACGCCCAGCTCGTCTGCTGGTTGGCGGTGATGACCCTCTCCTGTCCCCGTAGTTGGCGCGACGCTGACTGTATCCGCTGGACCCGGGAACCCGCAGATGGGACCGGTCGTTGTTGAGGCAGAGGGAAGCGCGTGGACGCGGGCCCGGATGCCGGTTCCAAATCCACGTAAAGATTCTTATCCGGAGCTAACGGGCGAGGTGGCTATGGTAGGGGCTCCGCTGGACACCACCAGAGCCGACAGGGGAGGTGCGGCTGCACCTGCGGATCGGGGAGGAGTGCTGAGGCGCCTTCTCAGGTCGGTGGGTGAGCCGAAATCCGTGACCAACACTGCTGACCGTTCTACGCCCTCCGACTCCGTCACCACGGCGACCTTCGCATCGGATGCGGAATCGCAGGCCTGGACCCCTCCCACGTGGGAGGAGATCGTCAGCACGCACAGCGCACGGGTCTACCGCCTCGCGTACCGCCTGACGGGTAACCAGCACGACGCGGAGGACCTCACGCAAGAGGTCTTCGTCCGTGTCTTCCGCTCCCTGTCGACGTACACGCCCGGCACCTTCGAGGGCTGGCTCCACCGGATCACCACGAACCTCTTCCTGGACATGGTCCGCCGCAAGCAGCGGATCCGCTTCGACGCCCTCGGCGACGACGCGGCGGAGCGTCTCCCCAGCCGGGAGCCGTCGCCGCAGCAGGTCTTCAACGACAGCCACTTCGACGCGGACGTGCAGCATGCGCTGGACACCCTCGCGCCCGAGTTCCGCGCCGCCGTGGTGCTCTGTGACATCGAGGGCCTGTCGTACGAGGAGATCGCCGCGACCCTGGGCGTGAAGCTCGGCACCGTCCGCAGCCGCATCCACCGCGGCCGCTCCCACCTGCGCAAGGCACTGCAGCACCGTTCACCGGAGGCGCGTGCCGAACAGCAGCGCTCACTGGCGGGTGCCGTGGGCCTGGCGGGGGAGGGTGGACCGGCGTGAGCGGCACAGGTCCGACTCCTGCGGAACAGCATCTCGGGGACCGGCTGGCCGCACTCGTCGACGGTGAGCTGGAGCACGATGCCCGGGACCGGGTCCTCGCGCACCTGGCGACGTGTCCGAGATGCAAGGCCGAGGCCGATGCTCAGCGCCGCCTCAAGAACGTCTTTGCCCAGGCCGCACCGCCGCCGCTCTCCGAGGGGCTGCTCGCGCGGCTCCAGGGGCTGCCCGCGGGCCCCGGCGCACCCGGCGACGACGACGAGCCCGGCCCCTTCGGCGGCGGACGTGCCGCCGGCGGGGTGTTCGGAGCGCTGAACCCGTCCGCGGGAAGACCGCGCGACCCTCGCGGGGAGACGTTCGGCTACGTCCCCGGCGGGGCCCACGCGGCCGTTCTGCCCGGTGGCGGCAGCGGCTTCCGGATCCACGAGGTCGGCCGCGCGGAAGCTGAGCGCTCGCCGTGGCGCGGCAGGCGGTTCGCCTTCGCGGCGGCCAGCGCCGTGTCCTTCGCCGCCATCGCCCTGGGCGGTGCCGTTCCGCTCGACGCCTCCGGTGACTCCGGTGCGCGCGGGCAGGGCGGCGGCAACAAGGTGACACCGCTGCGCACCGCGGCGCCGACGACCGCCGCGAACACCACGACCCCGGGATCCGGTGGCGGTGCCACCGCGTTCCGCGGCACGGAGGGCGACCGGCGCCGGGGCGGGAGCGGCCAGACCAGGCCCGGCTCCGGGCCGGTGATCGCCGCGGTGCCCGGCGAGCCCGCGGGTCAGGCGCTCAACCGTCACCTCGGTGTCTCGCCGCTGGCCCACGCCTCCTCGACGACGCCGCTGATACGTCCGACGGCAGCACCTCTGCAGTTGGCCGCCGCCCCGGCGATCGGTCCTGTGGCCACTCCGGTGCCCAGGCATCTGGCTGCCCCGTCGCAGCCTGTCCCGCCGCCTTCGCACTGACCGGCACCGGGCACCTGAGCAGGACCCGACCAGGACCCTGCGCACGGATTCGCAAACCTGGTTGAATCTCAGCGGGTGCCCGCGGGGGCGCCGCAGCGGCCGGCAGTTTGCGGGGAGAGCATGGACGACGGGAAGCCCACCGGACCCAAGGCGAAGTGGTGGAGCCGCCCCGACAAGGGGCGCGCGGTCCCCTCCGGGCAGGAGGCGCACGCGCCGGAAGAGGCTCCCGGGGCCCGGGACGCTTCATCGGCGGACGCGTCACCGTCCCCGGAAACGGACCGGGCGGACGCCCGGACGCACGCGCAGCCGGACCAGGTGACGGACCAGGCGCCCGCCGGGACGCCCGCGCCGGCGTCCTTGGAGGTGCCCGGGCAGGCCACGGTGCCCGCGCCCGCGTCCTCCGAGCTGTCCGGGCCGGTGGAGGCCACGGTGCCCGCCCCGGCGTCCGTGGAGGTGCCTGAGCCGGTCGACGTCACGGTGCCCACGCCGGCCGCCGCGGCGGTCGCCGCGACCCCGAGGCCCCAGCCGCTGCACGACCCCGATCCGTACGGCACCCCGCCGTACGGCGGACCCGGCCCCTGGGCGCCCGCCCCTCCCGTGCAGCGCCCGGTGGCGACACCGGCCCACGGCACGCCGCTGCCCGCCCAGTACGCGACGGCAGGCACCGGGAGCGGCGGCTACGCGCATCCGCATCCGCAACCCCACCCGGACCAGCAGCACCAGCCCTCGCTTCCGCACCCGCCGCATCCACAGCCCGACCCGGCGGCGCCGCCGGCCCCGCCCACCCTGGCCGGTCCGCCTTCCGCCCCGGAGCGACCGCAGCCGCTGTCCTCCGTCTGGCTCCAGTACGACCCGTGGAGCGCGCCGGGAGCGCCGCTCACCCACCCGGGGGAGCCGGCCGCCCCCCGCAGGCGCCGGCGCGGCCCGCTGCTGATCGGTGCCCTCGTCGTGGCGCTCGTCGCGGGCGGTACCGGCGGTGTGATCGGCGCCTATGTGGAGCGCAACGGCGGTGTGACCCGGATCGAGCTTCCGCAGGCCGGCCGGGAGAGCGCCGACCGGGCCCCCGACAGCGTCGCCGGCATCGCCGCGAGCGCCCTGCCGAGCGTCGTCACCCTGCACGTCAGCGGCGACGCGGAACAGGGCACCGGCACCGGCTTCGTGCTCGACGAACAGGGCCACATCCTCACCAACCACCATGTCGTCGACCCGGCCGGCGCCTCCGGCGACATCTCGATCACCTTCAGCGGCGGCGAGACGGCCAAGGCCACCCTCGTCGGCAAGGACAGCGGCTACGACCTGGCCGTGGTCAAGGTGACCGGGGTCAGCGGCCTGAAGCCGCTGCCGCTGGGCAACTCCGACAACGTCCGGGTCGGCGACCCCGTCGTCGCCATCGGTGCACCGTTCGACCTCCAGAACACGGTCACCTCGGGAATCATCAGCGCCAAGGAGCGGCCGATCACCGCCGGCGGCGACAAGGGCGACGGCAGCGACATCAGCTACGTCGACGCCCTGCAGACCGACGCACCGATAAACCCCGGCAATTCGGGCGGCCCGCTCGTGGACGGCAAGGCCCAGGTCATCGGGATCAACAGCGCCATCCGTGCCGCGGACACCGGTGCCGGCACCGACGGGGCCCAGGCGGGCTCCATCGGGCTCGGCTTCGCGATTCCCATCAACCAGGGCAAGCGCGTCGCGGAGGAGCTGATCAACACCGGCAAGGCCACGCATCCGGTGATCGGGGTCAGCCTCGACATGAAGTTCGCCGGTGACGGGGCCCGCGTCGGTGACAAGGGCCAGGACGGCTCCCCCGCCGTCACGCCGGACGGTCCCGCCGCCGAGGCGGGCGTCAGGCCGGGCGATGTCATCACCGAGGTCGACGGCCGGCGGGTGCACAGCGGCGAGGAGCTGATCGTGAAGATCCGCGCGCACCGCCCGGGTGACGAGCTGGAGCTGACGCTGCGTCGCGGCGGGGACGAGCGGACGGTGACGCTCGTGCTCGGCTCCGCGGACAGCTCATGACCATCTCGGCGCTGCCCGGAAGGTACCGGGCCGACAGTTTCGCCGGGTACCGTGGACCGGACCCGGATTCCGGCCGGTCCGCGGACCGTGGCGGGCACGGGCCACGCAGCGGGCACGGAGAACACGAGGAGCAGCAAGGTGTTCAATGACATAGGCGCACTGGAGCTGGTGGCGCTCGTGGTTCTCGCCGTGCTCATCTTCGGCCCGGACAAGCTGCCGAAGGTCATCCAGGACGCCAGCCGCTTCATCCGGAAGGTCCGCGCGTTCTCCGAGAGCGCGAAGGAGGACATCCGCAGCGAGCTCGGGCCCGAGTTCAAGGACTTCGAGTTCGAGGACCTGAACCCGAAGGCGTTCATCCGCAAGCAGCTCGCGGAGAACGAGGATCTGAAGGATCTCAAGGAGCTCCGCAGCAGCTTCGATCTCAAGAAGGAGATCAACGAGGTCGCCGACGCCGTCAACGGAACGGAGCATTCCGGTGTGTCGGACGGTTCCGTGCCCGCCGCGGTGAACGGTTCCTCCTCAGGCGGCCCCGACCTGCTCAAGAAGGGCGAGAAGCCCGCCCGCGACGACCGCCCGCCGTTCGACGCAGACGCCACCTGAGGACTGTCAATCCCTGCGAGCGGGGACAGGGTGGCTATTCTCCATCTGTCCGGCAGTGAGGACGCCCGAGGGGGGCGGGTCCGCTGCAGGTGTGAAAGACGGAGAGGCGGCCGGGTACATGTCGACGACGAGCCGGGTGACGGAGCAGCAGGGGACGGCTGGGGAAACGCCGGACCAGAGCGGCTACAGATCCCGCACGGCGCAGGGGGACACGGCTGCCCGGCGTGCGGCGGAGGGATTCAAGAACGCCGCCTTCCCCTGGTACGCGCTGGACGAGGCCTTCACCGGCCCCCGGCGCCTGATGCAGGTGGGCACCGCCGCCGACGGGACGGTCCAGCACGGCGCGATCGGTCACGGCGACGAGCCGACGATACGGTCCGAGACGGCAGGCACCGAGAAGGAGCGTTTCGCCGTCGTGGTGACCGTCGCGGCGAACCCGGTCAGGCGCACCGGCGACGGCACGGGCGTGCTGGAGGCCACCACGGTCTCCTCGGCCGCCTGGCTGGCCGGCTCCGGCCTGCTGGCCCACACCTGGCCGGAGAAGCTCGACCACTCGCTGCGTGACGACTGGCTCGACCAGCAGACGGAGACCGCGTTCGAGCTGGCGGACGATCTGACCGGCCCCGAGTGGTCGACCCTCTCGCTGCCGGTGGACGGGGTGCCGACGTCCTTCCACTACCGCGAGTCGGAGTTCGGCTGGGTGCTGGCCGGCACGACCGGGGCGGGAGTCCACATCGGCGCGTACGGGCGCGGGATGAGCGCGTACGGCCTGGGGTTCGCGGTGGTCGCCAACCCGGCCGCGTACGTGCGCTGACCCACTGGGCGGGACGACCGCCGTACGTGCCCCACGGGCCGTACGGACCCGAAGACGGACCGAGGGCGCCGCTCGAGCGAGCGGCGCCCTCGGTGCCGGTGAGGGCGAGTGCCCCTCCGGTCAGAACTTGTTGCGGGGTGTGATGCCCAGCGACATGCCCGACAGGCCGCGCTGACGGCCCCCGAGCTTGCCCGCGATCGCGCGCAGCGCCGAACCCGCGGGGGAGTCCGGGTCGGTGATGACGACCGGCTTGCCCTCGTCGCCGCCCTCGCGGAGCCGTACGTCGATCGGGATCGAGCCCAGCACCGGCACCGTCGCGCCGGTCGTCCTCGTCAGGCCCTCGGCGACCCGCTGGCCGCCGCCGCTGCCGAAGACGTCGACCATCTCGTCGCAGTGCGGGCACGGCAGGCCCGACATGTTCTCGACGACACCCACGATCTTCTGGTGCGTCTGCACCGCGATGGAACCGGCCCGCTCGGCCACCTCGGCGGCGGCCTGCTGCGGAGTGGTGACGACGAGGATCTCCGCGTTGGGGACGAGCTGGGCGACGGAGATCGCGATGTCGCCCGTGCCCGGCGGGAGGTCGAGCAGCAGGACGTCCAGGTCGCCCCAGTACACGTCGGCGAGGAACTGCTGCAGCGCCCGGTGGAGCATCGGGCCGCGCCACACCACGGGCGCGTTGCCGGGCGTGAACATGCCGATGGAGATGACCTTCACGCCGTTCGCGGACGGCGGCATGATCATGTTCTCGACCTGGGTCGGACGCCCGTCCGCACCCAGCATGCGCGGCACGCTGTGACCGTAGATGTCCGCGTCGACGACGCCGACCTTCAGCCCGTCCGCCGCCATGGCCGCCGCCAGGTTCACGGTCACGGACGACTTGCCGACGCCGCCCTTTCCGGACGCCACCGCGTACACACGCGTCAGCGAACCCGGCTTGGCGAACGGCACCTCGCGCTCGGCGGTGGTGCCCCGCAGCGACGCCGCGAGGTCCTTGCGCTGCTCGTCGCTCATCACGTCCAGCGTGACCTCGACCCGCGAGACGCCTTCGACGCGTGCGACCGCCTCGGTCACGTTCTTGGTGATCGTCTCGCGCATCGGGCAGCCCGAGACGGTGAGGTACACCGTGACGGCGACCGTGCCGTCGTCCCCGATGTCGACCGACTTCACCATGCCCAGGTCGGTGATCGGTCGGTTGATCTCGGGGTCGTTCACCGTCGCCAGTGCCTCAAGCACCGCGTCTTCCGTAGCCATACGGAGATGGTACGGCTCCGGCCACCGCCTGCGGAAAGGTCGTCAGCGGTCGTCTTCGTCACTACCGCGTGCGCGCTCGTGCGGGGACGGGACCCGCTGCTCGTCCATCGCCCGCACCAGATCCTCCAGCTCGGAGCGGATCCAGTCCCGCGTCGGCACCTCGCCGAGGCCCATCCGCAGCGCCGCGACCTCCCGGGTCAGGTACTCCGTGTCCGCGATCGAGCGCTCGTTCTGCTTGCGGTCCTGCTCCAGATTGACCCGGTCGCGGTCGTCCTGCCGGTTCTGCGCCAGCAGGATCAGCGGCGCCGCGTACGACGCCTGGAGCGACAGCGCGAGGGTCAGGAAGATGAACGGGTACTCGTCGAAGCGCAGCTGGGCGGGGGCGCTGACGTTCCACACCACCCAGGCGATGATCGTCAGGGTCATCCAGACGAGGAAGCGGCCCGTCCCGAGGAACCGTGCGATCTTCTCGGAGAGACGCCCGAAGGCCTCCGGGTCGTAGTCGGGCAGCAGACTGCGGCGCGGTGCCCGCGGCAGGTCGAGCCGCACCCGGGTCCGCGGGGCGGCGCTCGCTCCCGCCGGCATGCGGCCCTGCTGCTCGAACCGGTCGGGCGGCCCCGTCTCGCCGCTACCCATGGGCGGATTCCTCGAACTCGGTCTCGCGCCAGTCGTCCGGCAGCAGGTGGTCCAGTACGTCGTCGACCGTCACGGCGCCCAGCAACGACCCGCCCTCGTCGACGACCGGCGCCGCCACCATGTTGTAGGCGGCGAGGTGCTGGGTGACGGTCCGCAGCGGGGTGTCCGGCGACAGCGGCGGCAGGTCGCTGTCCACGATCGAGCTGACCAGAGCGAACGGCGGGTCCCGCAGCAGCCGCTGGAAGTGCACCGTCCCCAGGTACTTCCCCGTCGGCGTCTCGTCGGGCGGCCGGCACACGTACACCTGAGCCGCGAGCGCGGGGGAGAGGTCCTGCTGGCGCACCCGTGCCAGCGCGTCGGCCACCGTGGCGTCGGGGCGCAGCACGATCGGCTCGGTCGTCATCAGACCGCCCGCGGTGCGCTCCTCGTACGCCATCAGCCGCCGTACGTCCGCGGCGTCGTCGGGCCGCATCAGGGTCAGCAGCCGTTCCTTGTCCGCCTCCGGCAGCTCGGACAGCAGGTCGGCGGCGTCGTCCGGGTCCATGGCCTCCAGGACGTCGGCCGCCCGTTCCTCCTTGAGCTTGCCGAGGATCTCCACCTGGTCGTCGTCGGGCAGTTCCTCCAGCACATCGGCGAGCCGGTCGTCGTCGAGCGCCGCGGCCACCTCGGCACGCCGCTTGGGCGACAGATGGTGCAGCACATTGGCAAGGTCGGCCGGACGCAGCTGCTCGAAGGTGGCCAGCAGGTTCTCCGCGCCCTGTCCGTGCTCCTCGAGCGAGAAGCCGGTGACGGCGGACCACTCGAGGGTCAGCGTCTCGCCCTTGCGGCGCAGCGCCCCGCCCTTGCCCCGGCGCACGAAGACCTTGTCGATCTCCCAGTCGCGGCGGGCCGGCAGCTGCTGGATCGCCACGTCGAGCACGGTGACCTCCTCGCCGCTCTCCACGAGACGTACCCGCCGGTCCAGGAGCTCGCCCAGCACCAGCCGCTCGGTGGGACGCTGCTCGAAGCGGCGGACGTTGAGGACACCGGTGGTGATGACCTGGCCCGACTCGATGCCCGTCACCCGCGTCATGGGGAGGAAGATCCGGCGGCGGCTGATCACCTCGACCACCAGGCCCAGCAGCCGCGGCGGGCGGCGGCCGACGCGCAGCATCGCGACCAGGTCGCGTACGCGCCCCACCTGGTCACCGTTGGGGTCGAAGACGGGCACGCCGGCGAGGTGCGAGACGAAGACCCGCGGGGCGCCTGCCGCCATGTTCGCCCCTCCTCCACAGCCGGTCACTTCTGCGCCGGAATGCTGGTTCCGGACCGTTTCAGGCTAGCCGGTACCGATCCGGGACGCTCCTGGCCGACGGCCGTACGGCTGCCTGCTTACCCGTGCACCGGGCACGGGTACGCTGCGGTCTGCCATTCCCCACAGATGAGAGGCAGTGCGCTTGTGACTCCCCTCCCTCCGGCCGGCCGAGTGCGCCGTGCCGGGCTCTCCGCGGTGCTGTGTGCCGGGCTGACCATGGCCCTCGGTGCGTGCGGTGAGGATCCCGACGCGGGGACGAACGGGATCGGGAAGCTGTCGGCGGAGGAGATCGAGACCAAGGCGCGGACGGCGGCCGACGCCGCGGCCTCCGTCCGCCTCTCGGGCACCCTCGTCAGCAAGGGCGGGACCTACAAGCTGAACATGCGGCTCAAGCACGACGGCGGCACCGGCTCGCTCACGTCCAAGGAGAACGCCTTCGAGCTGATGAGGATCGGCGACACCCTCTTCCTCAAGGCCGACGCCGGATTCTGGAGCCACGCCGACGGTGACGAGGAGAAGGAGCCGAGCGACTCGGACCTCGAGGCGGCGAAGAAGCTCGCCGACAAGTACGTGAAGGTCCCCAAGGGCGACCCTTCGTACAAGCAGTTCCGCGGCTTCACCGACATGGACGTGCTGCTCGACGGGCTGCTCGGGATGGAGGGCAAGCTCAGCAAGGGCGACCGGACCCGCGTCGGCGGGGTGCGCACCATCAAGGTCACGGCCGGCGAGGGCGGCCGGGGCGGTGTCCTCGACGTGTCGCTGGAGGGCAAGCCGTACCCCCTGCAGTTCACCCGGGCCGGCGGCGCGGGAGTGCTCACGCTGGGCGACTGGGACAAGGACTTCCCGCTGGCGGAACCCTCGAAGGACGAGACGGTCGACTACGGCAAGCAGCTCCCGAAGTCCTCCGAGCAGAGCTCCTGACCTCCGAGCAGAGCTCCTGACCTTCGCGCGGAGCTCTTTGACGCTCGGCCCGCGGGGCGTGATCGCCGCTCAGGTCCTGGACCTGAGCGGACGGATCAGCCGCGGCGCTTGCGCCGCTTCAGCAGCAGCCTCGGCAGTGCCGCCGGAGCAGGCCGGCGGGTCGTCGCGGCGGTCGGCAGCGGCGCGGCCGCCAGCGAGCCGTCGGGCAGGTCGGTGACCGCGTCCCGCGGCTCGAGGCGCAGCACCCGGCATTCACGCGCCCAGCGCTCGGTCATCCGTTCCGCGTCCGGCGCGTTCAGCCGCTTGCCCTTGAGCTCGCCTACGGCGGCATCCCACGCCTGTGAGTGCGGGGCGAGTTCGCTCACCCGGGCCGACCAGGCGACGAGCCTGCCGCCCTTGTCCTTGCTGCGGACGGTGACCTCCGCCTCCGCGCCGTCCACGAGACCCGGCAGCGGCTGCTCGCCGGGCCCGTCGCCGACGATGTACGCGGCTCCCTCGTGCCAGACGTGCCACAGGGCACGCGCGGGGCCGTCGCCACGCACCCAGATGAGGCCCGACTTCTTGGTGGCCTCCTCGACGAGCGCCCGGCCGAGCAGATGCGATGTCATGCGGGCAGCCTATCCACCGGCTCCCGTACTACAGCCAGCCGTTGCGCTTGAGCGTGCGGTGGATGGCGAAACAGACCACCGCGATGCCCGTGAGTACCAGGGGGTAGCCGTACTTCCACCTCAGCTCCGGCATGTGATCGAAGTTCATGCCGTAGATCCCGCAGACCGCCGTGGGGACGGCGATGATCGCCGCCCATGAGGTGATCTTGCGCATGTCCTCGTTCTGGGCGACGGTCGCCTGGGCCAGGTTGGCCTGGAGGATGGAGTTCAGCAGCTCGTCGAAGCCGATGACCTCCTCCTGTACCCGTGCGAGGTGGTCGGCGACGTCGCGGAAGTACTTCTGGATGTCGGGGTCCACGAGCCGCATGGGCCGCTCGCTCAGCAGCTGCATCGGACGCAGCAGCGGCGAGACGGCGCGCTTGAACTCCAGCACCTCGCGCTTGAGCTGGTAGATCCGCCCCGCGTCGCCGCCGCGCGGGCTGCCCTTGGCGGGCGCCGAGAAGACGTCGATCTCCACCTCGTCGATGTCGTCCTGCACGGCCTCCGCGACCGCGATGTAGCCGTCGACGACATGGTCGGCGATGGCGTGCAGCACCGCCGACGGGCCCTTGGCGAGCAGCTCGGCGTCCTTCTGCAGCCCGTGCCGCAGCGCGCGCAGCGAGCCCTTGCCGCCGTGCCGCACCGTGATGACGAAGTCCCGGCCGGTGAAGCACATCACCTCACCGGTCTCCACGACCTCGCTGGTGGCGGTCAGCTCCGCGTGCTCGACGTAGTGGATCGTCTTGAAGACGGTGAACAGGGTGTCGTCGTACCGCTCCAGCTTGGGCCGCTGGTGGGCGTGGACGGCGTCCTCGACGGCCAGCGGGTGGAGCCCGAACTCCGCGGCGATACCGGCGAATTCGGCCTCCGTCGGCTCGTGCAGTCCGATCCAGGCGAAGCCGCCGCCCTCCCGCACCCGCAGCATCGCCTCGTGGGGTGTCAGGCACGCGGTGCTCTCCAGGCGCCGGCCGTCACGGTAGACGGCGCAGTCGACGACCGCGCTGGAGGCGGAGGGGTCACGGGTGGTGTCGTAGCCGCTGTACGGGGTGCTGCTCTTGCGCAGCGAGGGGCGGACCGCTGCGCGCAGGTCACGGATCATCGACATGGCTGGCTCCTTCACGGAGAGGCCGTCGGCGGTGGCGTGGCACAGCCCGGAATGGGGACGTGAGTCGTACGTCCGCAAAGCGGGCGGCACCGCGGGAGCGCGGTGACGGCGTTCGCTACAGACAGGCAAAAACGAAGTGCTCGCGCTCTTCCGTCGTGCGAAAAGCCGTGGGGCCCCGTGCGGGAAAGGCCTCAGTACACCGAAATCCGGTTCGTCGGGTCAGGACCGGCGAAGGGAACGGTGCCGTGCGGAAGAGCTGCTGGTACTGCACGATCGACTTCGATCCACCGCAGCCTCACCTCCTCCGGCCGGTCCCCCGTGAGGGACGACGTGTCGTCAGGACTTGAAGGCAACACTTCTGTGTCCGTCCCGACCAGCGGCCAAGCCTATCAGCCGACTACGGGTCAATCCCTGTGTTTGCCCGCTCCTTACGCGTTTTATGCTCGCGACATGGAAGACGTTCTTGCTCTTGTCGAAGCCCGGCTGCGCAGCGCCCTCGGGGAACCGGACGCCCGCGCCGCGGTGACCTTCCTGGGCACCGACCGCATCGAGGTGCTGCGTTTCCGGGACCGTGACGGTGACAAGGACATCGTGCGCTACGCCACTCTCGGCATGTCCGCCCACCCGATGACCGACCCCACCGCCGCCCTCGCCGATCCGGTGAAGGGCCCCCGCGCCGAGCTGGTGCTGACCGTGCGGGCCGGCCTGGCGGACACCGACAAGGTGCTGCGTCCGCTCGCGGTGCTGGCCGCGTCCCCGCAGGTGGAGGGCGTGGTCGTGGCGCCGGGCGCCTCTCTCGACGTGGGGGACGCCCTGTGGCCCTCCGCGCCGTTCAGCTCCGTGCTCGTCGCGGAGCCGGGCGGGCTGGTGGAGGACCTCGAGCTCGGTGACCCGATGGACCCGGTGCGCTTCCTCCCACTGCTGCCCATGACGTCGAACGAGGCGGCGTGGAAGCGGGTGCACGGTGCGGCGGAACTCCAGGAACGCTGGCTGACGCACGGGACGGACCTGCGCGATCCGCTGCGCCGGTCCGTGCCGCTGGACTGAACCACCCGGCGGGTTCAGGGAGGTTGGCGGAGAGGCGGGCGTGTGACGCGGTTTCAGTTCATCCCTCGGGGCGCGCGCCGCACCTCGTCCGTCCGGCTCGCTCGGAGCGCGGGTCGTTGCTCCGATCGGGTGACTTCCGCCCGGCCGGGCCGTTGGGCACCGGCAGGACGTCACATGGCCTGATAGGTGATCTGTACATTTATTTCCACCGGGCCACAGGCGCGCTCCGGACGGGTGATCGTCCTTGACGCGGCGTCCACCGGAGAGGACCGTTGACCCTTATGAGGGGCGAACCCAGTTGCCCGAAGTGCGGTGGCCGGGTGAGGGCGCCCGGTCTCTTTGCCGACTCCTGGCAGTGCGATGTGCACGGCGCCGTGCACCCGCTGCAGCCGGTGATCCCGCCCAGTGTCGAGGCCCTCGGTGTCGTCGTGCACCGCGCGCAGGTCCCCGTGTGGATGCCCTGGCCGCTCCCGGTCGGCTGGCTCTACACCGGCGTCGCCTATGCGGGCGACGATCGCAGCGGCGGCCGGGCGACGGCCGTCGCGTGTTCCGGGCCCGGGCCGCTCGGCGGCATCGGAGAGCTGCTGTTGATCGCCGAGGAGCTGGGCGTCGGCCTCGGTTCCCGTTACGCCGGTATCGACGGGCCGGATCCCGGGCCGCACATCGAGGTGGACAGACCGCCGCAGGCCAAGGTGCTCGCCGCCGGCCGGCCCACCCCGCTGTGGCACGTCAAGGGCGCCCCGGACGACCGGGCGGTCTTCGCCGGCGAAGCGCGGGGCCTCTGGCTCTGGGCCGTGGTCTGGCCGGAGCAGTCAGGACTGCTGATGTACGACGAGCTGGTGCTCACGGACCTGCGGGACGCGGGCGCGGAGGTCGAACTGCTGCCGTGCGGGGCCCTGTCGCCGAGACTCCTCTCGTAGCGGGCCGTCTCCCCGGGCGGCCGGGGGGAGCTCTGCCGGGGGCCGGGGCGCGCTTGTGCGGCAGTTATCCTGAGGTGTCCCCTGTCCCGCCCCGAGCCCCGGAGTCACGCGTCGTGCGCATCGACCTGCACACCCACTCCACGGCCTCGGACGGCACGGACACCCCGGCCGAGCTGGTGCGCAACGCCGCTGCCGCCGGTCTGGACGTCGTCGCGCTCACGGACCACGACACCACTCGCGGCCACGCGGAGGCGGCCGCGGCCGTCCCGGCGGGAGTGACTCTCGTCACCGGAGCCGAGCTCTCCTGCCGCCTCGACGGCATCGGCCTCCACATGCTGGCGTACCTCTTCGACCCCGAGGAGCCCGACCTGCTGCGCGAGCGGGAGCTCGTGCGCGACGACCGCGTGCCGCGCGCCCGGGCGATGGTCGGCAAGCTCCAGGACCTCGGCGTGCCCGTCGAGTGGGAGCAGGTCGCCCGTATCGCCGGGGACGGCTCCGTCGGACGGCCCCACATCGCCGAGGCGCTCGTCGAGCTGGGCGTGGTGCCCTCCGTCTCCGACGCCTTCACGCCCCAGTGGCTGGCCGACGGCGGCCGGGCGTACGTGGAGAAGCACGAGCTCGATCCCTTCACGGCGATCCGTCTGGTCAAGGCCGCCGGCGGCGTCACCGTCTTCGCCCACCCGCTCGCCGTGAAGCGCGGCCGCGTGGTTCCGGAGGCCGCCGTCGCGGAGCTCGCCGCGTGCGGCCTCGACGGCATCGAGGTCGACCACATGGACCACGACGAGGAGACCCGCGCCCGGCTGCGCGGCCTCGCCCAGGACCTCGGGCTGCTGACGACCGGCTCCAGCGACTACCACGGCAGCCGCAAGACCTGCCGTCTCGGCGAATACACCACCGATCCCGAGATCTACGGCGAGATCACCCGCCGCGCCACCGGGGCTTTCCCGGTGCCGGGCACGGGCGGAGCCGTTTCCTAGGGCGTTCCCGCCCCCGGCCGTCCTGACGTCCTCGATCACGCGGGACGCGCCCTCACCCCCGCTTGCCCACCTCGTACGACCCTCTCCCGCAAGGCCCTCACTGTGTTCGACGCTGCCGTTTTCGGCTCCCTGTTCCTGACCCTCTTCGTCATCATGGATCCCCCCGGGATCACGCCGATCTTTCTCGCCCTCACCTCCGGGCGCGCCACCAAGGTGCAGCGCCGGATGGCGTGGCAGGCCGTGGCCGTCGCCTTCGGCGTGATCACCGTCTTCGGCATCCTCGGTCAGCAGATCCTCGACTATCTGCATGTCTCCGTCCCCGCGCTGATGATCGCCGGCGGCCTGCTCCTGCTGCTGATCGCCCTGGACCTGCTCACCGGCAAGACCGACGAGCCCAAGCAGACCAAGGACGTCAATGTGGCGCTGGTACCGCTGGGCATGCCGCTGCTGGCGGGGCCCGGCGCGATCGTCTCCGTGATCCTCGCCGTGCAGCACGCGGACGGGGCGGGGGAGCAGGCCTCCGTGTGGGCGGCGATCGTCGCCATGCATGTCGTGCTCTGGCTGACCATGCGCTACTCGCTGGTGATCATCCGCCTGATCAAGGACGGTGGCGTGGTCCTGGTGACCCGGCTCGCCGGCATGATGCTCTCCGCGATCGCCGTGCAGCAGATCATCAACGGCGTCACCCAGGTGATCCAGGGCGCCTGACCGCCCGGGCGGGACGCAGCACGCCCCCGTACGGTTCGTCCGTACGGGGGCGTCGTGCGTCGTCGAGCTGGTCAGGCGTTATGAAGCAGCGTCGGTGTCGGCGGGCCGGATGTAGATGCGCTGGCCGGTGTAGGCGGCCTGCTGCACGATCCGATTGACGGAGGCGGCGTCCACGACCGTACTGTCGACAGCCGTGCCGTCGATGTCGTCCAGTCGCATGATCTCGAAGCGCAAGCGCTTCTCCCTTCGTCTGATCCTCCTGCAGGAGAACTGAGTGGCTGGCAGACGGATGCCTCCGTCTGTGTACACAGGTGCCAACGGGATGCATCCTGCAAACATTCCCTACGCTAAGGAAATTTTTCGGATGCCTAACTACTGGCGGGTAGCGCTCCGGACACGGACAATGAGCTCCGTATGAACGACGCAGAGATCAACCAGATCGCCGGCCGCCTGGAGCGCACCAATGAGCTCCTGCAGCGGATGCTCGCCGAGGTCGCGAAGACTCCCTCCACCCATGCCATCTTCGTCGACGCCGGTTACGTCTATGCTGCGGCCGGGTTGCTGGTGGCGGGCACGGAGGACCGGCGCTCCTTCGACCTCGACGCCGAAGGGCTGATCGAAGCCTTCATCGACAAGGCGCGCACGATCTTCGCCGACAGCCGGCTGCTGCGGGTCTACTGGTACGACGGCGCCCGGCGCCGTATCCACACCTCCGAGCAGCAGGCCATCGCGGAGCTGCCCGACGTCAAGGTGCGCCTCGGCAACCTCAACGCCAACAACCAGCAGAAGGGCGTCGACTCCCTCATCCGCACCGACCTGGAGTCCCTCGCCCGGCACCGCGCCATCAGCGACGCGGCGCTCGTCGGCGGCGACGAGGACCTGGTCTCCGCGGTCGAGGCGGCCCAGGGATACGGCGCGCGGGTCCACCTGTGGGGCATCGAGGCGGGGGAGGGCCGCAACCAGGCGGAGCCGCTGCTGTGGGAGGTCGACAGCCAGCGCACGTTCGACCTCGACTTCTGCCGTCCCTACATCACCCGCAGGCCGGTGACCACCTACGAGAACGAGGGCTCACCGCCGCCCTCGCGTGACGAGGTGCGTTTCGTGGGCGCGCAGATCGCCGCGACCTGGCTGGTCGAGCGCGGTCGCGCGGAGCTGGCCGAACTGCTTCCGGGTCACCCCTACCTGCCCGGCTCCGTCGACCAGGACCTGCTCATCGAGGCGGAACGGCGGCTCCAGCGCTCGCTGCGCGGGCACGCGCTGCTCCGGCGTGCGCTGCGTGACGGCTTCTGGCAGCACCTCCAGGCCCAGTTCTGACGGCTGCTCCGGGAACCGTCCGGAACCGGTGACCGGTCCCCGGGTCCGGCCTCAGTGCTGATCCCAGAACCGGACGAGCGCCGCGGCGGTCTCCGCCGGCCGGTCGGTGTTCGGGGAGTGCTCCGCGCCGGCCACCACCGTCCGGTGCGCGCCCAGCCGCTCCGCCATCGCGTCCAGCAGCGGCACCGGCCAGGTGTCGTCACGTTCGCCCGACAGCACATGCGTGTGCGGCGGCCGTACGGCGGCGAGTTCGGCGACCCTGTCCGGTTCTGTCATCAACTGCCGCCCCGTAGCGAGGAGCTGGGCCGGGTTGTGCAGCAGCCATCGCCGCCGCAGATCCTCACGGTCCTCCGTGGCTTCCTCAGCCGCGTCCTCCGGCGCGTCGAAGGCGAGGATCGCCTCCCACACCTGGTCCATCGGCATCACCGCGAGCGCGTCGCTCAGCAGCTTCACCCGCTGCTGCTGGGCCGGACTGATCTGCGCCGGACCGGACGACATCAGCGTCAGCGTCACGAACGGTGAGGCGTCCATGAGGACGGCGGCGCGGGCGATCTGGCCGCCGAGCGAGTGCCCCACGAGGTGCAGCGGACCGCCCAGTGCCGCCGCCTGGGCCAGCACGTCCCGGGCCAACTCGTCCTGGGCATAGGCGACTTGATCGGCAGAGCCGGCCGTCTCGTACTGGCCGCGGCCGTCGACCGCCACGGCGCGATAGCCGGCCGCCGTCAGCGGCTCGAGCAGCGCGATGAAGTCCTCCTTGCTGCCCGTGTACCCGGGCAGCAGCAGCGCGGTGCCGCGCACGTCGCCGGACGGCCGCGCGTCGAGCACGGCGAACGCGCCGCGCGAGGTGGAGAGCGCACGGGGAAGCGCGCAGGCGGGCGGAACGAAGGTGGGCGGCCGGCTCATGCGGACGAGGCTAACGCGGGGGAGGCGGTTCGGGGGCGGGCGGGGCCGTTGCGCGGGGCGTGTTCCGCCACCCCGCCCCCTTCCCGGACCCGGGCCCCGAACACCGGCGAGGCCACAGCTCCCGGCTCGGGGTGGTGCCGGTGGTCCGTCGGAGGAGATACCGAGGGCGATACCGGCTCCCCGGCGGGGGCCAGGACCCGGGAAGGGGCGGGGCGCGGGAAACACAACGGCCCGGCCCCTTACCGGGGCCGGGCCGTGATGAGTTGCGTGGGCGTCAGCTCTCCGGCTGCGCCACAGCCTTGCGCGTGCGCGTCCGACGCGGCTTCGCCTCCGGCTCCACCGCGGTCTCTGCCGCCACCGCCACCTTGGGCTCCGCGGCCTTGCGGGCGCGGGTCCGGCGGGGCTTGGCCTCGGTGTCGGCCTCGAGGGTCTTGTCGGCCTCGACCGGGTCGGCGGTCTTGCGGGCGCGGGTACGGCGCGGCTTCGTCTCGGTGTCCGCCTCGACGGTCACGGCCGCCTCGGCGGTGTCGCCGGCCTTGGCCGCACGCGTCCGCCGGGGCTTCGCCTCGGTCGCGGGGGCTTCGGCGGTGTCGACCGCCTTGACCGCACGCGTCCGGGTCCGGCGCGGCTTGGTCTCGACGACCGCCTCCGCCTCGACCGTCCCGGTGCCGGCTTCGACGGTGTCGACAGCGTCGACCGCCTTCGCGGCACGGGAGCGGCGACGGGGCTTGGCCTCGGGCTCGGGCTCGGCCGCGGTCTCCGCGACCGCGACGACCGCCTCGGCCTCGGCGACGACAGCCTGCGCGGCACCGCGCGTACGGCGGCGGCGCGGCTTGGACTCCGCCTCCGCCTCCGCCTCGACGACGGGAGCGGCCTGTTCGACCGTCTCCACGACGGCCGTCGCCTCCGCGGACGCCTGCGCGCCCACCCGGGTGCGACGGCGGCGGCGCGGCGTGCGCGGCTCCGCGGACGCTTCGCCGGCGGCCTGATCGGGAACGACTGCCTCGACAACGGCCGTCTCGGCCGTCGTCTCCCCGCCGCGGGTGCGGCGACGCTGACGCGGCGTGCGCGTACGGGCCGGACGCTCCTCGCGGACTGCCGGGGCCGACGCGGCACGGCGGCCGCGGCCGCCGGTCTCGCCGAGGTCCTCGACCTCTTCCGCGGACAGACCGGCGCGCGTGCGCTCGGCGCGCGGCAGGACGCCCTTGGTGCCGGCCGGGATGGACAGCTCCTCGAACAGGTGCGGCGACGTGGAGTACGTCTCCGGCGGGTCCGGGAAGCCCAGGTCCAGCGCCTTGTTGATGAGCTGCCAGCGCGGGATGTCGTCCCAGTCGACCAGCGTCACGGCGGTGCCGGACGCTCCCGCGCGGCCCGTGCGGCCGATGCGGTGGAGGTAGGTCTTCTCGTCCTCGGGCGACTGGTAGTTGATGACGTGCGTGACGCCCTCGACGTCGATGCCCCGCGCGGCGACGTCGGTGCACACGAGCACGTCCACCTTGCCGTTGCGGAACGCGCGCAGCGCCTGCTCACGGGCGCCCTGGCCCAGGTCGCCGTGGACGGCTCCGGAGGCGAAGCCGCGACGTGCGAGCTGGTCGGCGATGTCCGCCGCGGTCCGCTTCGTACGGCAGAAGATCATCGCGAGCCCGCGGCCTTCGGCCTGCAGGATGCGCGAGACCATCTCGGGCTTGTCCATGGAGTGCGCGCGGTAGACGCGCTGGGTGGTGTTGCGGACGGTCGCGCCCTCGTCGTCGGGCGAGGTGGCGCTGATGTGCGTGGGCTGCGACATGTAGCGGCGGGCGAGACCGATGACGGCGCCCGGCATGGTCGCGGAGAACAGCATGGTCTGGCGCTTGGCCGGCAGCTGCTGGATGATCTTCTCGACGTCCGGCAGGAAGCCCAGGTCGAGCATCTCGTCGGCCTCGTCGAGGACCAGGGCGCGCACGTGCGAGAGGTCGAGCTTCCGCTGGCCCGCCAGGTCCAGCAGACGCCCGGGCGTGCCGACGATCACGTCGACGCCCTTCTTGAGCGCCTCGACCTGGGGCTCGTACGCCCGGCCGCCGTAGATGGCGAGCACACGGACGTTACGGACCTTGCCGGCGGTCAGCAGGTCGTTGGTGACCTGGGTGCACAGCTCGCGGGTGGGGACGACGACCAGTGCCTGGGGGGCGTCGGTCAGCTGCTCGGGCTTCGCCCGGCCGGCCTCGACGTCCGCGGGGACGGTGACGCGCTCCAGCAGCGGCAGGCCGAATCCGAGGGTCTTGCCGGTGCCGGTCTTGGCCTGGCCGATGACGTCGGAGCCGGAGAGCGCGACGGGGAGCGTCATCTCCTGGATGGGGAAGGGGGAAACGATGCCGACGGCCTCGAGGGCTTCGGCGGTCTCGGGGAGGATCCCGAGATCCCGGAAAGTCTGCGTAGTCAGGGTGTTGCCTCTTCTGTGAGACGCGGCGCGAGGCGAACGCTGGGGGTCGTACCGCACCTGGGTACTGGACCGGCCGTGGATTGGCCGGATGGCGCGGGACCACTGCCGTCGCTCGAGCGCTCGTACCGCTGAGGGGGCCCCTCATCTGCGGTCCTGCGCAACTGTGCGCATGATCCACGTGGAGGGCGGTCGGGGTCGGAGCCGATCGGGCCACCGACCGGGCATCCTCATTCATCAGACGGCCTACCGAGGACACAGAAATACTCTGACGCTCAGCAGGCGCATTACCACTGTACCCCGGATTCGCGCATGTGTGTTGGGTGAATTCACGAGAACTGTGTTCCCGGCATGGCTGACCAGGCCCTTCCCCTGCGTGGCGGGCGGGCTATTGTGCCGTTCATGGAGACGCCTGACAACGCCACTGAATCCACCGGTCACACCGGGATCGCCGCCCAGGACTGGGCTGCGGCGTCCGCGGAACCGCAGTATCGTGCCGCCGTCGTGGACCTGCTCGGGGCACTCGCCTACGGCGAGCTGGCGGCATTCGAGCGGCTCGCGGAGGACGCCAAGCTGGCGCCGTCGCTCGGCGACAAGGCCGAGCTGGCGAAGATGGCCTCCGCCGAGTTCCACCACTTCGAGCGGCTGCGCGACCGGCTCACGGCCATCGACGCCGAGCCGACGGCCGCGATGGAGCCGTTCGCCCAGGCCCTGGACGACTTCCACCGGCTGACCGCGCCGTCCGACTGGCTGGAGGGCCTGGTCAAGGCCTACGTGGGCGACTCGATCGCCAGCGACTTCTACCGCGAGGTGGCCGCCCGGCTGGACAGCGACACCCGCGCCCTGGTGCTCGCCGTGCTCGACGACACCGGCCACGGGAACTTCGCCGTGGAGAAGGTCCGCGCGGCGATCGAGGCCGACCCGCGGGTCGGCGGCCGGCTGGCCCTGTGGGCGCGGCGGCTGATGGGCGAGGCCCTGTCCCAGGCGCAGCGTGTCGTGGCGGAGCGGGACGCGCTGTCCACGATGCTCGTGGGCGGTGTGGCGGACGGCTTCGACCTGGCGGCCGTCGGAGAGATGTTCTCCCGGATCACCAAGGCGCACACCAAGCGCATGGCCGCCCTGGGTCTGGCGGCATAGGAACGGCTTTCGCCGGCCCGGGGGACATGCTTCGGGAAAGGGCCTAAGACGCGTTTCCCGGGGCCTTGCGTCCCGGCATCGCCGCCAGGGTCCGGCCCGTCGCCCGGTCGTCCGCCCGGTTCGTCGCTTGGTCGTCCGTCCGGTCCGTCGTCCGGTTCGTCGCCGGGCTCGTCCTCCGGCCGTCCTCGGGGCGGCCGGACGTCGTGCGGGCTCAGAAAGGGAACGCGCGGCGCAGTCTGCGGGTGGACGGGCGGATCAGAAGCGAGAGCAGCACCGCCCCGATCGCCACGGCCCCCAGCAAGGTCGCGAGGAAGTGACCGGGCCCGAGGGCCACATGCGTCACGTACGCGCCGAAGAGCGCCCCCACCGCGCCGGTGGCGAAGACCGCCCTGCGGGAGGGGAGCCGGTCACCGAGGTGGTGGACCGCCGCCCAGGAGAGTGCGAGCCCGAGCAGGACAGAACCGAGCGATTCCAAGAGCACTGCTGATCTCCTCACGGACGCCGGGCGGGGGGTCTGGGACGGTCGTAGCCCGTACTACCCGGCGTGCACGGAACGCAACCCTCCTACCGGCGGTTCGGAGCAGCCCTGAGCAGCGGAAGAGGGCCCGGCGGTCGTCCCGCCGGGCCCTCTTCCGAAATGCTTCACCACGCTCGCCCGGACACCGCCCGTGGCGTGCGCCGCCGTCGCGCTACAGCGCGCCGAACCCCACGCGCCGCGTCGTGGACTCGCCGATGTCGACATAGGCGAGCCTGTCGACCGGCACCAGGACCCTGCGGCCCTTCTCGTCCGTGAGGCTGAGCAGCTGCGACTTGCCGGCCAGCGCTTCTGCCACGACGCGCTCGACCTCCTCGGCGGACTCCCCGCTCTCCAGAACGAGCTCCCGGGGCGCGTGCTGCACGCCGATCTTGACCTCCACGGCTATGTCCCTCCGAACGGTCAGTGCGTTGCGCGGTCAGCCGCGCCGTACGCAGCACACATTAGCCCCAAGCCGGCAGCCGTCAGGCGCCGCCCGGAAACGCCAGGAGCGAACAGCCGGACGCCGGGCCCCCCGGCCGGGGGCCCGGTCTCAGTGCTGCTGGTCGGTGCCGTGCAGCGGGAAGCCCGCGATACCGCGCCAGGCCAGCGACGTGAGCAGCTGCACCGCGGTGTCGCGCGGGATGGCCGAGCCGCTGGAGAGCCAGTACCGGGCGACGACCTGGGAGACGCCGCCCAGACCCACCGCCAGCAGCATCGACTCGTCCTTGGACAGGCCCGTGTCCTCCGCGATCACGTCGGAGATGGCCTCGGCGCACTGCAACGACACCCGGTCCACACGCTCACGGACGGCGGGCTCGTTGGTCAGGTCCGACTCGAAGACCAGCCGGAAGGCGCCGCCCTCGTCCTCGACGTAGGCGAAGTAGGCGTCCATGGTGGCGGCGACGCGGAGCTTGTTGTCCGTCGTCGAGGCGAGCGCACCGCGGACGGCCTGGAGCAGCGACTCGCAGTGCTGGTCCAGCAGCGCGAGGTAGAGCTCGAGCTTGCCCGGGAAGTGCTGGTAGAGCACGGGCTTGCTGACTCCGGCACGCTCGGCGATGTCGTCCATCGCCGCCGAGTGGTAGCCCTGAGCCACGAAAACTTCCTGGGCGGCGCCCAGGAGCTGGTTTCTACGGGCTCGGCGTGGCAGGCGCGTGCCCCGCGGGCGCGCCGCCTCTGTCTGCTCGATGGCTGTCACGCCGCCTCCCAATGTAAGAACAAGCACAGTTCTGACAAGCACAGTTCGGGCGGACATTTCTTCGAACAAGAATTGTCCGGCCCGGCGCGGGACTCCGCGCGCGCTGTGCGCCGCGCCCGCCATCGTACTTTTGGGTAACCCGGCTGTGCGTCGTGCGGACGCAGGATTTCACGGACCGGACGGTCTCGGAAGCTGCCGGTTCCCGCACCTTGCCCGGACATACCGGGGCAACGGGCGGCAGGTCACCGGTAGTCGTCCTCGTCGAGCTTGACCACACGGGTCTGTTCGACGGCGTCCGCCTCGTTCGCGGCGGCCGGGTCGACGTGGTTCATCGGGTCGTCGCGCTCGGCGCGCACGTCGGTGTGCTGCTCGGCGGCATCGGCCTCGGGGACCTCTTCCGCACGCGTCCCGCTGTTCTGGTTGTCGTCTTCCTCGAAGGTCTCGGGATCGGTCGGATCGACTGACATGCGGCACCGCTTTCGATGGAGAGCGCGCTTTTGGTACGAGCCTATGAGGTACTGATTCATGTCGCTACGTGGTGATTCGGTGACGAGGTCCGGGTGCCCGGTAGGACGCGAGTGATGTGTGACGCCGAACACATCAAGCACCGCGTGATCGTCTCGTAACATTGCCGCATGTCTTCGACCGAGCTGCCGGGAGCCCGCGCCCTCAGTGCCGCGATGGCCCCGAAGGTCGCGACGGTGCACGTCGCCGATGGCGAGAAGCTCCGTTCCGTGTCCCTTCCCGGGCTCACCCTGACGGTCCGCTCCAGGCCTCCGGCGCGCGCCGGGCTGGCGCCCGCGCTGTACGTGCACGGGCTGGGCGGCTCCTCGCAGAACTGGTCGGCGCTGATGGCGCGGCTCGAGGACGTCGTGGACGGCGAGGCGATCGACCTGCCCGGCTTCGGGGACTCCCCGCCGCCGGACGACGGCAACTACTCGGTCACCGGTCACGCCAGGGCGGTGATCCGTTTCCTCGACGCGAGCGCCCGCGGCCCCGTCCATCTGCTGGGCAACTCCCTCGGCGGTGCCGTCTGCACCCGCGTCGCGGCCGTCAGGCCCGACCTGGTGCGCACCCTGACCCTTGTCTCGCCCGCCCTTCCCGAGCTTCGCGTGCAGCGCTCCGCCGTGCCGACCGCCTTGCTCGCGGTGCCGGGAGTCACCGGGCTCTTCGCGCGGATGACCAAGGACTGGACCGCCGAACGCCGCACGCGCGGGGTACTGGCGCTCTGTTACGGAGACCCCTCACGGGTGACGGACGAAGCCCTCCGCCACGCCGTCGAGGAGATGGAACGGCGGATGGGCCTCCCCTACTTCTGGGACGCGATGACCAGGTCGGCGCGGGGGATCGTGGACGCCTACACCCTCGGCGGACAGCAGGGGCTGTGGCGCCAGGCGGAACGTGTGCTCGCCCCGACCCTCCTCGTCTACGGGCGCAAGGACCAGCTCATCTCGTACCGTATGGCGCGCAAGGCGGCAGTGGCGTTCCGGGGTTCCCGGATGCTGACGCTCCCGGACGCCGGGCACGTTGCGATGATGGAGTACCCGGAAGCGGTCGCCCAGGCCTTCCGGGAGCTGCTCGACGACTGCGGTAGGAGCTGATCCGGGGCGTGGGACGACACAGCCGTAAGGGCCCCCTGCCGAAGGGAGCCCGCACCGGCACGGACGGTGGACCGGACTCCGGTGAACGGGAGGCCGTGACCGCCGTACCCGGGAACGGCCGACGCAGGCTCGCGGCCGGACAGGGTGCCGGTCCCGGGTGGAACGCTCCTGGTCACGGCGGCGATCACGGGACGCCGCCCGCCCGCGGCGGGCACCCGGAGCACCGTGAGCCGGGCGGCGGGTGGGGGGACTGGCAGGGCGCCCCGCCGGCACAGGGCGCGCAGCGCGTCCAGTCGCCTCAGCCGCGCACCATGACCGGCGGGCCGCGTATACCGGGCCCGCGCCGGGAGTACGTCGAGGCCTTCGACCAGGCCCCTGACCCGCGCCCGCCGCGCCCTGACCGGTACTCGTCCGACCACCCCTATGACTCCGTCACCGACTGGGACCCGGGGTACGGGCGGCCGCCCGAGATCGCGGCGGACACCGAGGCCGAGGGTGTTCCCGACCCGGACGCCGCTCCGGCCGGGGAACCGCCGGCCAAGGGCGGCAAGGGCCGTACGTTCACGGGGATCGCGGCCGCCGCGGTGACCACCGTGCTCGCCGTGGTGGTGGCCGGGCAGGTCGCGACGGACCGGACGGGCGAGATCGGCTCGCAGGCGTCCGGCGAGGAGCGGGGGGCGCAGCAGCGGCCCGACCGCTCGGAGGGCAGGGCCACCCCGCCCCAGGCCGCGAAACCGCCGGCCGCGGCCCCGACCTACCAGCAGCTCATGACGCGGCAGTTCCCGATCGACCCGGAGCTCAAGGCCTCCGGTGACTTCGAGGCCGTTCCCGGCTTCGACAAGGCGCCCGGCAAGGGCCGCAAGGTCAAGTACCGCATCGACGTCGAGAAGGGCCTCGGGCTGGACGCCGGCCTCTTCGCGAGGGCCGTGCAGGAGACACTGAACGACGACCGCAGCTGGGCGCACGGCGGGGCCATGACCTTCGAGCGGATCTCGTCGGGCGAGGCCGAATTCGTCATAACGCTGGCCAGTCCCGGGACGACCGCCGTCTGGTGCGCGAAGTCCGGGCTCGACACGACGGTGGACAACGTCTCCTGCGACTCCGCCTCGACCGAGCGCGTGATGATCAACGCGTTCCGGTGGGCGCAGGGCGCGGAGACCTACGGCGACGACGCGATGCTGGCGTATCGCCAGATGCTCATCAACCACGAGGTCGGGCACCGCCTCGGCTACAACCACGTGAACTGCACCACGCCGGGCGCGCTCGCGCCCGTGATGCAACAGCAGACCAAGACGCTGGACGTCGGCGGCGTCAAGTGCCGGGCCAACCCCTGGGTGCACCCCGGCGATTGAGCCACCCCTCTCACGTGCTGGCCGTAGCCTGACCGTCTGTAGGCGAGTCGCAGCGTAGCGCGACAGAACGCCCCCCGGCTGCGAAAGTTACGTGCATTCACCCCTTCCGGTGGCGCGACGGACAACCGTCCGTCGTCGCCTCCATCAAGGAGTTCTTCGGCACCAGCCAGCTGTCGCAGTTCATGGACCAGAACAACCCGCT
>NZ_JBFAQK010000031.1:0-76445 GCF_040677245.1 Streptomyces kurssanovii | reverse complement strand
AGGCCGTAGGGGGAGATTGAGGCGCGGGGGTCCGGGGGCGGAGCCCCCGGTCACGCGCCCGGCGCAGGCGTCAGTGCGGTGCCGCGTCCAGCGTTCGGGTCAGGGCGTCCAGCTCCTCGCGCAACGCGCGGATCCGCGCCGGCGTCAGCCCCGTCGCCTCCGCGATCCGCCGCGGCATGCCGAGCGCCTTCTCGCGCAGCGCGCGCCCCGCCTCCGTCGGCCGGGCCGTCACCGAGCGTTCGTCCTCCGTGCTGCGCCGGCGTTCCACGTAGCCCGATGATTCGAGGCGTTTCAGCAGGGGGGACAGCGTGCCGGAGTCCAGGCGCAGGTGTTCGCCGATCTCCTTGACGGGCAGTTCGCCGTGTTCCCACAGGACGAGCATCACCAGGTACTGCGGGTACGTGAGGCCGAGGTCCTTCAGGACCGTGCGGTACACGCCGTTGAACGCCCGGGACGCGGCATGCAGCGAGAAGCAGATCTGGTGTTCGAGGCGGAGGAAGTCCTCGTCCGGGACGTCCGCCAGTGTCTTCTTCTCCATGCCCCCACCCTACCAAGCCGCGACCAATTAAGTTGTGCTCAATTTAATTGTGTGCTTTGATTTGGGTCATCGGTTCCCGACCACGACGAAGAGGGATGCACTCCATGGACGCCATCTACACCGCTGTCGCCACCGCCAACGGCCGCGAGGGCCGTGCCGTCAGCTCCGACGGCCAGATCGACCTCCCGCTCGCCTTCCCCGCGGCCCTCGGCGGCAACGGGCAGGGCACCAACCCCGAGCAGCTCTTCGCCGCCGGGTACGCCGCCTGCTTCGCCAGCGCCATGGGCGCCATAGGCCGCCAGGAGAAGATCGACGTCAAGGACGCCTCCGTGACGGCGGAGGTCAGCATCGGCAAGGACACCGACGGCGGTTTCGGTCTGTCCGTGATCATGCGGGTCGAGCTCCCCGACCACCTCCAGGGCGAGGCCGGCCAGGAGCTGCTGAAGAAGACCCACGCGTACTGCCCGTACTCGAAGGCCACCCGCGGGAACCTGCCGGTCGAGATCGTCGTCGAGTAATCACCGTTCGATCGCTCTGCGTGATCACCCCTGGCCGGCGCCCGGCTTTCTCCTGGCGCCGTGACCGCTCCCGCGGCGACGGAGCATGCTGGAAGGGGCAGGGGAAAAGGTGCTCGGCCCGGTGATTGCGCTTAGCTTGGCGTGGACCGGACCCGCACCAGCAGGCCGCGCTGTCGTGAGCAGCGTCCGAAGGTGGTGAAACCGTGTCGGACACCGACGCCCCGAACCACGCCCCGCCCGCGGAGAACGACCTTGCGGCGGCCCTTCTCGAGGTGCTGTTCGCCCGATCCGCGGGAGCCCTCCATGTGCTCGACGACCAGCTGACCGTGGTCCGGGCCGACGGCCCGGACGCGGCGGCGGACGTCGCGGGCGCCTTCCTGGGCCGGCCGTTCACCGAGGTCTACCGGCTCGACGAGCCGCACACGGCGGAGAGTCTGCTCCGGGAAGTCCTGATCAGCGGCAGGCCGGCGACGGACCAGGTGTTCCGTGGGCGCCGCGTCGACGAGGAGGGCCCCGCGCGTCGCTTCCACATGGAGGCCTACCGCCTCGAGGACTCCCGCGGGCGTTCACTCGGGCGGGTGCTGGCCTGCATGGCGGATGTCACCCAGCGTGAGAAGGCCCGCAGGCGCAAGGCCGCCCTCGCCTCGGTGCGGGAGGCCGTGGGCCGGACGCTGGACGTGACGGCGACGGCGGAGGCGTTCGCCGGCGCTGTCGTACCGGCGTACGCGGACATCGCCGTGGTGGACGTGCTGGACGACGTGCTGCGCGGCACCGTCCCCCTCGCCGGTCCGCCGGACCGGGACGTGCCCCTCCGGCGCGCCGCCTTCCGCAGCTGCGACGAGGCCGCGGTGCCGGCGCGTCCCGTGGGCGACGTGCGGGGTCTGCCCGATCTCACGCCGTACGGCAGGGTGCTCGCCGACTTCCAGCCGCGGCTCGTCGCCCTCGACCGGGACGCGCCCTGGCTGAGGGCCGACCCCGGCCTGGCCCGGGCGATCCGCGCGTCCGGCGCGCGTTCCATGATCGTGGCGCCGCTGTCGGTGCGCGGCGCCCCGCTCGGGCTGGTCACCCTCTACCGGTGCGAGGACGCCGAGCCCTTCGAGGAGGCGGACCGGACCCTGGTGCTCAGCCTGGCCGCCCACACCGCGCTCAGCATCGACAACGCCCGCAGGTACGAGTACGACCACACCGTCGCCTCCACCGTCCAACGCCGGCTGCTGCCGCCGAGGACCGCCGCGGGACCGGCCGTCGAGACCGCGCACCTGTACCTGTCCGGGCACAAGAGCGGCTGCTGGTTCGACACCATCGGCCTGTCCGGCGCCCGGACGGCGCTGGTCGTCGGCGACGTCAGCGGGGAGGGCATCCAGGCCGCGGCGGCGATGGGCCAGTTGCGTATGGTCATCAACGCGCTGGCCGCGCTGGACCTCGAGCCCGACGAGCTGCTGGCCAGGCTCAACGACACCGCCAACCGGCTGGCCAGGGAACGCGCGGCGCTGCCGCCGGGGGACCCGCTGCATCGGCAGCCGTTGACGGCCACCTGCACCTACGCCGTGTACGACCCCTTCACCCGCGTCTGCGCCGTCGCCCGCGCCGGACACCCGGCGCCGCTCGTGGTCCGCCCGGACGGCAGCGCGTCGACACCCGACGTGGCCGAGGGACCGATACTGGGCTCCTTCGACACCGCACCGTGCCCGGTCACCGCCGTCACCCTCGAAGAGGGCAGCGTGCTCGCCCTCTACACCGGCGGGCTCGATCACGACGGGGCCCTCGCGTGGCCCGCCAGGAAGGCCCTCGCCCACCCGGACCACGAACTTGCCGAACTCTGCGACGCCGTCGCCTACACCCTGCCCGCGGACGCGGGCCCCGAAGGGATCGCACTCCTCCTCGCGCGTACGGGCAGTGTCGTCGCGGACCATGTGGCCGAGCTGGAACTGCCGCACGAGCCGACGGCACCCGCTCTCGCCAGGACCTTCGCCCGTGATCTCCTCGCCGCCTGGGACATCGGCGAGGAGACGATCTTCGGCACCGAGCTGATCGTCAGCGAACTGGTGACCAACGCCGTGCGCTACGGCACCCCGCCGCTGCGGCTGCGGATCATCCGGAGCGACACCCTCACCTGCGAGGTGCACGACGCCAGTTCGGTCTCCCCGCACCTGCGTCACGCCCGCACCGTCGACGAGGGCGGGCGGGGACTGTTCATCGTCTCGGAGCTCGCCGGCAACTGGGGCACCCGCTACACCGGCGGCGGCAAGGTCCTGTGGACCGAACAGCCCTTGCCGCCACCGGACTGATTCCGGCGGGCCTCAGCGCCGCGCGGGACCGGGGGCCGTGCCGCTCAGGACCACGGTCCGGTTACCGCGAACGTCGTGCCGGGCGCGTAGCAGTTGAGGTACATCGTTTCGCCGTCCGGCGAGAACGTGACGCCGGCGAACTCGCCGTACTCGGGGTCTTCCGGCGTTCCGGTGTTCTGCGCGTTCCTGGCCGCCGGGTAGACGTTGCCGCGCCGGGTGACGCCGTACACATGCTGCTCGCCGCCGCCGTCCTCGCACACCATCAGGCCGCCGCTGGGTGCCAGGCAGATGTTGTCGGGGGACTCGCCGGGCAGTTGGATGTCCGTGTCGGGGCCGAAGACGATGACCAGGGTGAGGCGCCGCCGGTGCGGTTCGTACTTCCACACCTGACCGAAGTGGTCTCCGGCGGACCCCTCCGAGCTGCGGGCGTAGCTGGACACGAAGTACACCGACCGCCCGCCCCAGTAGCAGCCTTCCAGCTTCTGCGCGTGGGTGATGCCCTTCGGCCCGAAGTCCTGGAGCCTGATGGGTGTTTCCTTCGCCTGGCTGTCCGGCACGGGCACCCATTCGACCCCGTCGAACGACGCGCCGGTCTCCTGGATCTGCGACAGGTCCGGCACGCCGGGCACCCGCATCGCCTCGAGTGCGCCGCCGGCGCGGAGCGAACCGGTGCCGCCCAGCGGCTTGTTCGGCAGGAAGCGGTAGAAGAGGCCGAAGGGGCGCTGGAAGGCGTCCTCCGTCTCGTACACGATCCCGGTCCACGGGTCGACCGCGATCGCCTCGTGCTGGAAGCGGCCCATCGCCGTGAGCGGCACGGCGCCGGTGCGGTGCGGATCGGCGCCGTCGACCTCGAAGATGAAGCCGTGGTCCTTGGTGTAGCCGTTGGTGCCGGCCCGGTCCTCGTTCTCCTCGCAGGTCAGCCAGGTGTTCCAAGGCGTGGGCCCGCCCGCGCAGTTGACCGCGGTGCCGGCGATGGCGACGCGCTCGGAGCGGACGTCGCCCCGGCTGTCCAGTTCGAGCACGGTGCAGCCGCCCTTGGCGGCGGGGTCGTAGGTCAGGCCCTCGACGGTGGGCACGCCGATCCTGCCGGTGTGCCGGTTCTCGTGGTTGCGGACGAGGTGGATCCGTCCGCGGCGGCCGGCGAACGCGGCCATGCCGTCGTGGTTGCCGGGGACGCGTCCCTCGCCGGAGAGCATCGGTTCGCCCTCACGGGACAGGACCTTGTAGCGGAAGCCTCTGGGCAGATCGAGCAGACCGTCGGGGTCGGGGACGAGCGGGCCGTATCCGGAGTGTCCACGGGCGACCGCGGTGCCGGCGAAGAGCTCGGAGAACGCACCGCTGAAGAGGATCCCGGCGCCGACCGCGCCGGTGCCGGCCAGGACTTGACGTCGTGTTGCGGACATGAGGCAACTCCCTGTTGGGGGCACCCCCGTGCCGTAGGCGATGGGGGAGGACAGGTGACCCGCACGTGTGTATCACGCAGAAAACCCGACATGTAACCGTGCGGGCCCCTGTGCCTCGAGGTGTCGGTGTGTTAGACGAGCGACGCCGAGAGGGTGATCGTCGTGCCGGTCAGGGCCTGGCTGACCGGGCACTTCGCCTTGGCTTCCTCGGCGGCCTTGACGAAGGCGGCCTCGTCGAGGCCGGGGACCTCGCCCTCGACGGTGAGGTGGATGCCGGTGATGCCCTCACCCGGCTGGAAGGTCACCTCGGCGCTGGTCTCCAGGCGGGTCGGCGGGTGGCCGTCGCCGTCGAGGGCGTGCGAGAAGGCCATGTTGAAGCAGCTGGAGTGCGCGGCCGCGATCAGTTCCTCCGGGCTGGTCCGGCCGCTCTCGGCGGGCTCGGTCCGGGCGGCCCAGCTGACCGGGTACTCGCCGATGCCGGAGGAGTCCAGGGTGACGACGCCCTTGCCCTTGAGGAGGCTGCCTTCCCAGACGTTGTGAGCCTTACGCGTGGTGGCCATGATGGTTCCCTTCAGATCGGGTTACGAGCCCAAACCTACTGCGCCACCAAGGCCTTCGCGTCGCGTGCCAGCGCGGTGAGCCGGGAGATCGCCCGGAAGTACTTCTTCCGGTAGCCGCCGTTCAGCATCTCGTCACTGAAGAGCTTGTCGAACGGCAGGCCGGAGGCGAGCACCGGCACCTCCCGGTCGTAGAGCCGGTCGGCGAGCACGACCAGCCGCAGTGCGGTCGACTGGTCGGGCACGGGCCGGACGTCCGTGAGGCACACGGCGCGCAGGCCGTCGGTCATGGCTCCGTAGCGGCTGGGGTGCACCTTCGCGAGGTGCTCCAGCAGATTCGGGAAGTCGTCGAGGGACGCGTCCTTCGTGGCGTACGCGGCCTTCGTGACCTGCTCGTCCGAGTACGGGGGAGGGGCTTCCGGCAGCCCGCGGTGACGGTAGTCCTCGCCGTCGATCCGCAGCGGGCGGAAGTGCGCGGACAGGCCCTGGATCTCCCGGAGGAAGTCGGCGGCAGCGAAGCGTCCCTCGCCGAGCTTGCCGGGCAGCGTGTTGGAGGTCGCCGCCAGCGCCACGCCGGCGTCGACGAGCCTGCCGAGCAGCGTGGAGACGAGGACCGTGTCGCCCGGGTCGTCCAGTTCGAATTCGTCGATGCACAGCAGCCGGTGCCCGCTCAGGGTCCGCACGGTCTGCTGGAAGCCGAGCGCCCCGACCAGGTTGGTCAGTTCGACGAACGTGCCGAACGCCTTGAGCGAGGGGTCCGCCGGGGTGGCGTGCCACAGCGACGCGAGCAGGTGCGTCTTGCCGACGCCGTACCCGCCGTCGAGGTAGACGCCGCGGGGGCCGGCCGGGGCCGCCGCGGCCTTCCTGGCGAACCAGCGCCGCTTCCCGCCGCCGGCGGGGTGCGCCGTGCCGAGGCCCGCGGCGAAGTCGCCCAGCACCTTGACCGCCTCGGTCTGGCTGGGCTGGTTCGGGTCGGGCACGTACGTCTCGAAGCGGACCGAGTCGAAGCGCGGCGGCGGCACCATCTCGGCGACCAGGCGGTCGGCCGGGACGTGCGGCTCGCGGGCGCACAGCGACAGGGGAACGGCTTCGGTTATCGGGCTGGTCGGCACAGTAACCAACTCTAAGGGCCTGCTCCGCGGATCGTGGCCGGGGCCCCGGGTGCCCCGGCCGGGGCGGGTCCGCGTGCCAGACTGCACCGTATGCGACGCCTGTTCCCTGTGACCGACCAGACAACCGCAGCCGGCGACCGGGAGTGGTCGCTGGACGACCTCGCCGACGCCTACGCGTACCCCGAGCGGGGCCCTGCCGCGGGCGGCGAGGGGGATGTCCACGGCAGCCCCGGAGCGGGACCGGCCGAGGCGCGGAGCGCCGGTGCCGGCGTGTGGCTGCGCGCGAACATGGTCTCCTCCCTCGACGGTGCGGCCCAGCACGACGGCCGCTCGCAGCCGATCTCCTCCGACGCCGACATGCGGATCTTCGGCACCCTCCGGGGCCTGGCCGACGCCGTGGTGGTGGGGGCGGAGACGGTGCGCATGGAGGGCTACCGGCCCGCCCGCGCCCGTGACGCCTTCGCCGCGCGCAGGGCCGCCGCCGGTCAGGGCCCGGCTCCGGTGATCGCCGTGGTCAGCGCCTCGCTGAATCTCGACTTCTCGCTGCCGCTGTTCACCGAGCCGCTGGTGCCGACGCTGCTGCTCACCGGAGCCGCGGCCTCGCCGGAGCGCGTCCGGGAGGCGGAGCGGGCCGGAGCGGAGGTCGTCGTCGCGGGGGACGGGCCGGGTGTGGAACCGGCCAGGGCGGTGCACGCGCTCGCGGAGCGCGGCCTCGTGCGCCTGCTGACGGAGGGCGGCCCGAGGATGCTGGGTCAGTTCGCCGCCGCCGGGGTACTGGATGAGCTGTGCCTGACGGTGTCACCGACGATGACGGTGGGGGACGCCCAGCGCATCGCCGGGGGACCGCTGCTGCCCGATCCCGCGCGGTTCGCACTGGATTCCGTATTGGAGGAGGCGGGCTTCCTTTTCACGCGGTACCGGCGGCTCTGAGCCGGTGCTTTCCGAGGTGGCTTCGAAGGCGACTTCGGGCAATTAGCGGAATCTCCCGTTCCGCTTAGCGTCCGGCGGGCACACTTGATTGCGCACCCCGTGTGGGCACGGGGAAGGACGGTTTCCGCAGTTTCCGCAGAAGGGCTCCTGAGGTGTTCACAAGCGTATTGATGATCGAGAAGCCCCTGACGTCGGAGGACGTGGAATTCGTCACCACGCTGCACGGAGAGGAAGGCTCCTCCTTCATCGTGCTGATGCAGCCGCGTGGTGATCAGGCCGACGTCCTGCTGCGCGCCATCGACGACGTGGCGATCGGCGACCTGAAGGACGCGGTACGGGAGGGCGAGGAGCCCGAGGGCGCGGAGGCCAAGGCGCCCGCGCAGCGCTCACTGGAACACTCGGTGGCCGCCCTGCGCGCGGCCGGCTGCGAGGCGGTCGGCCACCTGGTGGAGGACCACCCGCTGGACAAGCTGAAGTCGGTGGTCGACGAGGCGGACGCCGACGAGGTGATCGTCCTGACCGAGCCGCACTACGTGGAGGAGTTCTTCCACCGCGACTGGGCCTCCAGAGCCCGGCACAAGGTGGGCGTGCCGGTGCTGAAGCTCTTCGCGCACAGCGAGTGAGCGGCGAGCGGGTCCGGAGCGGAGGGCCGCAGGCAATAGGGTGGGCAGCCGCACGTAGTCGTACATCTTGGGGAGAGAAGACCATGGCACCCGCCGTCCCTGGCGCGATGGAACGCCCGCACTTCATCGGCATCGGCGGAGCCGGCATGTCGGGCATCGCCAAGATCCTCGCCCGGCGCGGCGCGAAGGTCGCCGGCAGCGACGCCAAGGAGTCGGCGACCGCCGAGGCCCTGCGCGCCCTCGGCGTCACCGTGCACATCGGGCACGCGGCGGAGCACCTCGCCGACGACGCCACCAGCGTCGTCGTCTCCAGCGCCATCCGCGCCGACAACCCGGAGCTGGTGCGCGCGGCCGAGCTGTCCGTGCCGGTCGTGCACCGCTCCGACGCGCTCGCCTCCCTGATGACCGGCCTGCGCTCGATCGCCGTCGCGGGCACCCACGGCAAGACCACCACGACCTCGATGCTCGCCGTCGCCCTGACCGAGCTGGGACTCGACCCCTCGTACGCGATCGGCGGCGACCTCGACGGGCCCGGCACCAACGCGCGGCACGGCGACGGCGACATCTTCGTGGCGGAGGCGGACGAGAGCGACCGCAGCTTCCAGAAGTACGACCCCGAGGTCGCGATCGTCCTCAACGTGGAGCTGGACCACCACGCCAACTACGCCTCGATGGACGAGATCTACGAATCCTTCGAGACCTTCGCCGGCAAGATCGTCCCCGGCGGCACGCTGGTGATCTCCGCCGACCAGGCCGGAGCGGTCGAACTCACGGCCAAGGTCCGCGACCGCTCCTCGGTGAAGATCGTCACCTACGGCGAGTCGGAGGACGCGGACGTCCGCGTCCACAAGATCACCCCGCGCGGGCTGACCAGCGAGGTCACCGTCCTGCTGGACGGCCGCCTGCTCACCTTCACGGTCTCCGTCCCCGGCCGCCACTACGCGCTCAACGCGGTGGCCGCACTCGCCGCCGGTGTCGCCCTCGGCATCCCGGCGCACAACCTGGCCTCCGCGATCGGCGCGTACACCGGCGTCAAGCGCCGCCTGCAGCTCAAGGGCGAGGCCGCGGGCGTCCAGGTCATCGACTCGTACGCGCACCACCCGACGGAGATGACCGCGGACCTCGAGGCGATGCGCGGCGCGGCGTCCGGATCACGGCTGCTGGTCGTCTTCCAGCCCCACCTCTTCTCGCGCACCCAGGAGCTGGGCACCGAGATGGGGCAGGCGCTGGCCCTCGCGGACGCCTCGGTCGTCCTCGACATCTATCCCGCCCGTGAGGACCCGATCCCCGGCATCACCAGCGAGCTGATCACCGACGCGGCGCGCGCCGCCGGCGCGGACGTCACGGCCGTCAGCGACAGGACGGCCGTCCCCGAGGTGATCGCGGGAATGGCGAAGCCCGGCGATCTCGTTCTCACCATGGGCGCGGGCGACGTCACGGACCTCGGTCCGGACATCCTGGCCCGCCTGTCGAGCTGAGGAGGCGCGTTTCATGGCGTACGACGTCGAGAAGCCGGACGAGCAGTGGCGTGCGGAACTGACCCCGGGCGAGTACGCGGTGCTGCGCCAGGCAGGGACCGAGCCCGCCTTCGTCGGTGAGTACACGGACACCAGGACGGCGGGCGTCTACTCGTGCCGGGCCTGCGGTGCGGAGCTGTTCCGCTCCGACACCAAGTTCGAGTCCCACTGCGGCTGGCCGTCCTTCTACGACCCGAAGGACACGGACGCGGTCGAGCTGGTCTCCGACACCTCCCACGGCATGGTCCGCACCGAGGTGCGCTGCGCGCGGTGCGGCTCCCACCTGGGCCACGTCTTCGAGGGCGAGGGCTACCCGACCCCGACCGACCAGCGGTACTGCATCAACTCGATCTCACTGCGTCTGGAGCCGGACGAGTCGTGAGGTGAACGGCACAGGGCCCGTCGGCACACGCCGACGGGCCCTGTCGCGTATCCGGAAGGGTCAGCCCCCGACGACACCCGACTTGGCGATGGTGACCTTCGCCGAGGGGGTGCCGGAGCGAGAGCCCAGGCCCTCGATCTTCTTCACGACGTCCATGCCCTCGACGACCTCGCCGAACACGACGTGCTTGTTGTCGAGCCAGTCGGTGACGATGGTCGTGATGAAGAACTGCGAGCCGTTGGTGTTCGGTCCCGCGTTGGCCATGGAGAGCTGGCCGGGCTTGGTGTGCTTGAGCTGGAAGTTCTCGTCGGCGAACTTCTCGCCGTAGATGCTGCGGCCACCCGTGCCGTTGCCGGCGGTGAAGTCGCCGCCCTGGAGCATGAAGTCGGGGATGACGCGGTGGAACGAGGAGCCCTCGTAGCCGTAGCCGTGCTCGCCGGTGGCGAGCTCACGGAAGTTCTTGGCGGTACGGGGCACCACGTCGTCGAAGAGTTCGAAGACGATCCGGCCCGCGGGCTTGTCGTTGATGGTGATGTCGAAGAAAACGTTGTTGGCCATTATTTCATCCTGGCATCCGGGGCCACCCGGATGCACATCCGCCCCTCCCATCGACGGGCCGGGCTCATCCGGACGCCGACACCAGACCCGTCTCGTACGCGATGATGACCAGCCGCACCCGGTCCCTGGCGTCGAGCTTGGAGAGCAGACGGGTCACGTAGGTCTTGGCGGTGGCGACGCTGATGAACAGCGTCTCGGCGATCTCCGTGTTGGACAGCCCGCTCCCCACCAGCGTCAGCACCTCCCGTTCGCGGTCGGTGATGCCGGTGAGCTCCCGCCCGGTCCCGGTGCCCGCGGGGCGCCCGGCGAACTCGCGGATCAGCCGGCGGGTCACGGCGGGGGCGATGAGACCGTCGCCGGCGGCCACCACCCGCACCGCCGCGAGGATGTCGTCCAGAGCCATGTCCTTGACCAGGAAGCCCGCCGCCCCGGCGCGCAGCGCGCCGTACACGCAATCGTCGTCGTCGAACGTCGTCAGGACGATCACATGCGTCCCGTCGAGCCGCTCGACGATCCGACGTGTCGCCTCGATGCCGTCCGTGCCGGGCATCCGGATGTCCATGACGACCACGTCGGGGCGCAGCTCCGCGGCCAGTGCGACGGCCTCCGCGCCGTCACGGGCCTCGCCGACCACCTCGATGCCCTCCGCCTCGGTGATCACCATCCGCAGCGCCGCGCGGACCAGGGGCTGATCGTCGGCGAGTACGACCCTGATGCTCATCGCACACCTGCCGGCACGGGCAGCCGGGCGGCGACCCGGAAACCGCCTTCGGGGCGCGGGCCGGCGGAGAAGTCGCCGTGCAGCAGGCCCACCCGCTCCCGCATGCCGACGAGGCCGTACCCGGTGTCCGCCGTCGCGCCGTGGCCCCGGCCGTCGTCGACGACCTCGATCGACAGCTCGTCGTCCCGCTGCTCGAGGGTCACCCGGCAGGAGCGGGTGCCCGCGTGGCGCACCACATTCGTCACCGACTCCTGGACGATGCGGTACGCCGACAGGTCGACCTCCGGCGGCAGCGGCCGCTGATCGCCCACCCTGCGCACCTCGACCCGGACGCCCGCTGCCGTGGTGGCGGCCGCCAGCCCGTCCAGGTCCGCGAGCCCCGGCGTACCGGCCGGCCCCTCCCGCCGGCCGGCCTCGACGACCTCCGCCTCCCGGAGCGCGCCGAGCATCCGCCGCAGTCCCGCCAGCGTCTCCCGGCTGGTGGTCTCCACCTCGCCCAGCGCCTCCCTGGCCTGCTCGGGCCGGCTGTCGATGACGCGCCGGGCCGCGCCCGCCTGGAGGGCGATGATGCCGATGCTGTGCGCGACCATGTCGTGCAACTCCCGTGCGATGCGCAGCCGTTCGTCGGAGACCGCCTGGGCCGTGCTGCGCTCGCGCAATTGCTCCGCGTGGGCCCGGGACTCGTGCGCGGACGTGCCCATGAGCCAGGCGACGACAGCCGTCAGGGCCACCGCCAGCTCGGCGGAGGTGCCCGTGTTCCAGCCGCTCAGCCACCGCGTGGCCAGAAAGCCGGCCAGCACCGCGAGCGCCGTGGTGACGGCGATACGACCGGTCCGGCGCGACCGGGCGGCAGCGACGAAGTACAACGCGACGTCGACGGCCAGGAACTGGGCCAGTGGGATCTCGCCCACGCTCAGCGGAATCGTCCCCAGCACCGCCGCGGCCAGCAGCCGGCCGACCGCGGCGAGCGGCCGGCGGCTCAGCAGACGGCTGCCGTCCAGTGCCAAGGCAGTCGCCAGCGCGAGGAAGGTCAGGCCGTCCCAGCGGTAGAAGACCACTCCGGCCAGCACCAGGGGCTCCTCCTCGCCTGGCAGCCGGAGCCGGACCAGGAACGTGAAGACCAGGCCCGCGCACCAGGCCAGTGCCGTCCAGACGCCGGGCGGCGCGTTCCACCACGGCTTAGGGGGCCAAGTGCCCTCGGACAACAGGGAACGCGGTGTCGCGGACATGGCGTGATCGTAGACGGAAGCCCTACGACCCGGAATCGGACCGTGGGTGTACAACCACGGTCGACGCGGCGCCGCCGCGAATGCCCGCCCCGGTCCGATGCCGGAAACGGTCCGGTCCAGGGAGCGTAGGGCGCATGATCGAAGTCAACGAACTGACGAAGCGTTACGGCGGGACGACGGCCGTGAAGGACCTGACGTTCACCGTGCGTCCGGGCCGGGTCACCGGGTTCCTCGGCCCCAACGGCTCCGGCAAGAGCACCACGTTGCGGATGGTGCTGGGCCTGCACGCCCCCACCACCGGCACGGTCACCGTCGACGGCCTGCCCTTCCGGGACAGACGGCGGGGACTGCGGCACGTGGGCGCGCTGCTCGACGCCGGCCAGGTGCACGGCGGGCGCAGCGCGGCCGCCCATCTGACGGCGCTCGCCCGGTCCAACCGCATCCCGCGCGCACGGGTCGGGACGGTCCTGGAACAGGTCGGACTCGCCGGCGCCGCGCGGCGGCGGATCGGCGGCTACTCCCTCGGGATGCGGCAACGGCTCGGGATCGCCGCGGCGTTGCTCGGCGATCCGCCGGTGCTGCTCTTCGACGAGCCGCTCAACGGGCTCGACCCCGAAGGCGTGAAGTGGGTGCGCGGGCTCTTCCGGGAACTCGCCGGAGAAGGACGCACGGTGTTCGTCTCCAGCCACCTGATGTCCGAGATGGAGCACACCGCCGACGAACTGGTCGTCATCGGCCGGGGCGAGCTCATCGCCGCCGAGAGCCTCACCGACTTCGCCGCACGGGGGAGTGGCGCCGGCGTCACCGTCCGCACCCCGGACGGCGACCGGCTGGCGGCCCTGCTCACCGGCGAGGGAGCGACCGTCCGCGTGGACGGCGACGTGCTCACCGTCGCCGGGGTGCCGGCGGCACGCATCGGTGAACTCGCCCTCGACCACCGGATCCTGCTGCACGAGATCACCACGCGCGGTGCGTCACTGGAGGACGCCTTCATGGAACTCACCGCCGACAGCGTCGAGTACGCGGCAGGAGAGACCCGATGACCACCGCCCTCGCACCGCACACGGCCGAACCCCGCGCCCGCTTCCTCGATCTCGCCGCCGCCGAGTGGCTCAAACTGTGGTCGCTGCGCTCCACCGGCTGGAGCCTGCTGGTCGCCGCGCTGGCGGTCCTCGCGTTCAACGCGGGCAAGGCCTGGGACAACGTCCGGTACTGGCCGGACGAGGCGGGGTACGCGGAGAAGTTCATCGCCGACGGCATCCCGCTGATGCACGCCTTCACCACCGACGCGGGCACGGTGATGATGCTCGCGACCGGCGCGTTCGGCGCGCTCGCCGTCACCGGCGAGTACAGCACCGGGCTCATCCGCACCACGTTCGCGGCCGTCCCCGCCCGCCGGTCGGTGATGGCGGCCAAGGTCTGTGTCGTAGCGGCGGTCATGACCGTCTTCGGCGCGGTCGTCGCCGCGGTGTCGTTCGCCGCCACCCAGGCGATCCTGTCCACCGAGGACGCCGGCGTCTCCCTCGACCACCCGGGCGCACCGCGTCTGGTCGTCGCCTCGGCGCTGCTGGCCCCGGTGGCCGCACTCGTCGGCGCCGCGCTCGGCACGCTGATCCGGCACGGCGCGGGCGCGGTCGTGGGCAGCGTCCTGGTCCTGCTGCTGCTTCCCCTGGTCCTCGGCGAGGACCGCCACTGGTCGGCCGTCCTCGCCCACGCCACGCCCTACGTGGCCTGGATGCGCCTCGGCGACAGCCAGTACGACCCCGGTGCGGTCCCCTACCCGTGGACGGCCGGCGGGGCGTGGACGGTGTACGCGCTCTGGGCGCTCGCGGCGGCCGCGGTGGCGGTGGTGACGGTGCACCGCCGCGACCAGTGAGCCGTACGGCCGTGACAGACACCGGCGGCTCGGCGCCGGCCCAGAGCGGGGCGCCCTCAGGCGACCGTGTGACGTCAGTCGTAGAGCGTCGCCAGGGCCCGGGCGGAGGCGGCGACGCCCTCCCGAAGCTCCGGGGGTGCGAGCACCTCCACCTGCGGGCCCAGCCGCAGCAGCTCGGACTCCGCGTGCTCGAGGCTCTCGACGGGGATGACGGCCCGGTACCAGCCGCCGGGCTCCGGCTTTCCCCGGCCCACTCCTTCGAGCACCGCCTGCGCCGCGACGTCCTTGAGCCGGGCGATGCCGGCCGGCGAGATGCGTATCTCCGCTTCGCCCTGCCACAGCCGCTCCTGCAGGCGCGCCGTATGGGCCTGCCAGTGACGAGCCAGGTCGAAACGGTCCGGTGGATCGAACACCTCGTCCAGCGGCTCCAGGGCGACGATCTGCCCGATCCGGTAGGTGCGCAGGTCACCGCCGGCACGGGCGACGGTGTACCAGCGGCCGGCCTTGAGCACGATGGCCTGGATCACCAACTGGCACATGGACTTCACCCGGCACCCGGCCACGGACCGCGTCGCCTGAGCCCCGGCTTCGCTACGCCGGCGGGGCAGGCCGCTCCGCGGGTACACCCGCTTGTCGACACAGCCGAGGGCGTCCGCCACCACCGTGGCGCAGTGTTCGCGCCCGATGTCACTTCGCATCAGACGGGTACCCTGCCACGGCGGAACGTGGGGGGAGATCGCCGACGCCTGCGCGGCGTCGGCACGGCGGTCCGGCGACACGGTGCCGACCTGCGTCGTGGATGCGTGGGCGACCGACGGACAGGGGCTCCGCCGAAGCGACGAAGGAGCGGGGGAGCGGGGCATGCGGGCCGGGCGGCAGTCGCTGGGGAGAGGGTTCGGGTGGCTGTGGGCGGCGTACGGGGTCAGCACGTTCGGCACGTGGCTGGCGTTCGACGCCTTCGCACTGATCGCGATCCTGGCCCTGGACGCCGGGCCCACCCAGGTGTCGCTGCTGGCGGCCGCCGGACTGGCGGTGGGCGTGGCCGTCGCGGTGCCGCTCGGGCCGTGGGTGGAGTTCCGCCGCAAGCGGCCGGTGATGATCGCCATGGACCTGCTCCGGTTCACGGCCCTGATGAGCATCCCCGTCGCCTACGTGCTCGGCGCGCTGAGTCTCGCCCAGCTCCTCGTCGTGTCGGTCGTCGCCGCCGCGGCGGACATCACGTTCAACGCGGCCGGCGGCGCATGTCTGAAGGCGCTGGTACGGCCCCGGGACCTGCTCGTCGCCAACGGGCGGCTGGAAGCCACCACATGGACCGCCACCATCGTCGGACCGCCGCTCGGCGGGGCGGTGATCGGCCTGTTCGGCCCGGTGACGTCCCTGGCGGCCAACGCGGTCAGCTACCTGCTCTCGGCCATGGGCATCCGTGCGATCGGCGGCGGCGAACCGCGACCCGCGCGCACCGACGCATCGCCACGGCTGCGTGGCGCCGACCTGTTCGCCGGATGGCGTCACATCCTGTCCGACCCGGTACTGCGCCTGCTGTTCTTCAACAGCACCCTCGTCAACGCCCTGATCATGGCGACCTCGCCACTGCTCGCCGTCCTCATGCTCGGCGGTCTCGGTTTCACGCCGTGGCAGTACGGCCTGGCCTTCGCGGTGCCCTGCGTCGGTGGTCTGATCGGCTCCCGGCTGGCCCCTGGACTCGTCGCGCGGTTCGGGCAGCACCGGGTCCTGCTCACCGCCGGGACGCTACGAGCGTTCTGGTCGGTCGGGTTGGCCTTCGTCGGCCCCGGCGTCGCGGGGCTCGTGCTCGTGATGACCGTCGAGTTCGGCCTGATCGCCTGCATGGGCGTCTTCAACCCGGTGTTCGCCACGTGCCGGCTCGAACGGACCCCGTCGGACCGGGTGGCGCGCACCCTGTCCGCGTGGTCGGTCACCAGCAAGGCCACCATCGCGGCCCTGACCGGACTGTGGGGCCTGCTGGCCGCCGTCACGAGCCCTCGCACGGCGATCGCGACCGCCGGTCTTCTCCTCCTGGCCACGCCGTTCCTGCTCCCACGGCGCGTCCCGGGGGCAGACCCCGCCCAGCCGGCCTCCGCGGTCGCGGAACGGCAGGCATGAGCCGTCCCGAGGGGGCACGTGGCGCACGGCCGGGCGGGCACGCGGGCGAAATTGGGCTGCGGCGAGGCGGCGGGGCCGCTCACACTGGGCGGGCCCGATCTCCCGAGCCCCGAAGGAACACCTCCGCGTGCAGGCAGCCGTCACCGTCACCCCCGCCCAGATTCCCGAACTGCTGCTCGGACTCGCCACCGTGCGGCCCGTGTTCCTCTGGGGCGCGCCCGGGATCGGCAAGTCGTCGTTGGTGCGGCGGTTCGCCGACTCGCTGGGGCTGGAGTGCGTGAGCCTGCTCGGGACGCAGCTCGCCCCGGAGGACCTGATCGGGGTGCCCCAGATCCGTGACGGGCGATCCGTGTTCTGCCCGCCGGAGGCCATCGCGCGGGACGAGCCGTACTGCCTGTTCCTTGACGAGCTCAACGCCGCGAGCCCCGACGTCCAGAAGGCCTTCTACTCCCTGATCCTGGACCGCCGGATCGGGTCGTACGAACTGCCCGCCGGGTCCATCGTCATCGGGGCCGGCAACCGGGCCACCGACAACGCGCTGGCGAGGCCGATCGCGTCCGCGCTGGTCAACCGGCTCACGCACGTCCATCTTCAGGCGTCGGCGGCGGACTGGCTGGTGTGGGCCGGCGAGCACGGCATCCACCCGTGGGTGACCGACTATCTCACCGACCGGCCCGACCACCTCTGGTCGGCACCGCCGAAGACGGAGGAGCCCTTCTCCACGCCGCGCTCCTGGCACATGCTGTCCGACGCGCTGCACTCCTTCGGACCGGGCATCGACGAGAACACCCTCAAGGTCGTCGTCCACGGCACGCTCACGCCCGCGCACGCCGTCTCCTTCTGCGGCTACGCGAAGATCGTGCGCCACACCTTCGGCATCGAGGCGATCCTCAAGGGCGACGCCTCGTGGCCCTCGCGGCTGGAGGACCGGGACCTGCTCTACTACCTGGCGGAGGCGTTCCGCGGGCGGCTGGTCAGGGAGCTCCCCCGGCAGAAGGAGCATGTGTCGCCCTCGCTGCGGCAGACCGCCTACCGGGCGAAGTCGCTGCTGGTGCAGCTTGCGGAGATCTCCGTCGAGGTCGCCCAGACCGTCATCGCCGACGACGCCGACGGGCAGCCGGTGCTGCCCGCCTGGTTCCTCGTCGAGGCCGCCCGCGACATGCCGCGGCTGGTCGAGGCCCGGCGATGAAGGCCGCCACGGGGAAGAAGGGCGCCGCAGGGAAGAGGGGCGCCGCCAAGAAGGGCGACAAGCCCGACCCCGCCGCCGAGGCGTTCGCGGCGGGGCTGGCCCTGGTCAAGCGCAACCCGGCCTTCGCCGCTGTCGAGGCGGACTTCTGCCGGCAGGGCAAGTGCGCCGCCACCCCGGCCGGCGGACTCGCGGCCGTCGACTCGAACGGCGTCGTCCATGTCCACCCCACCAAGCGGGCGCGTCCCGAGGACTGGGCGTGGACGCTCGCGCACTGCCTGCTGCACCTCGGCTTCGGCCATGTGCCGGCGGCCAAGGACAGGCTGCGCGAGCAGCCCGACCGCTACGACCTGGCGGCCCGTTGCACGGTCGTCAACCGCTTCCTGCTCACCTTCCCGGTGGGCAGCCCTCCCGGAGACGCCCCCGAGACGTACCCGGGCGGCGACGAGGAACTGCTCGCGGCACGCTGGCGCCGCGACGGCATCCCCGCCGCCTACCTGCACTGCGGCACCGCGGGCGAGCACCCCGACCAGGTCCTGACCACCTGGCGGGCATGGGACAACACCGCCGTGCCCGACTGGGAGACCGCCTTCGCGCACGCGCTCACCCGCAGCGTCTCCGCCGCCATGGACGTGGCGGGCGGCCGGCGCGACCGGGTCACCGGCGAGCGCCTGCCGCAGCGGCCCTGGGACCGGGCGCTGAACTGGTTCGTCTCCTCCTACCCGCTGCTCGGCGGGATCGCGGCCGGCCTCACCGTCGTCGCGGACGCCGAACTCGCCCGTGCCCAGGACATCTCCGTCGCCGCCGTGAGCTCCGCCGCGGGCGAGATCTACATCAATCCGCTGCGGACCTTCACCGACGAGCAATGGCGGTTCATCCTCGCCCACGAGATGCTGCACGCCGCCCTGCGCCACGGTGAACGCCGGGGCATGCGCGACCCGTTGCTCTTCAACGTCGCCGCCGACTTCGTCGTCAACGGCTGGCTGGTGGAGATGCGCGTCGGCGAGATGCCCGAGGGGCTGCTGTACGACCCGGCGCTGAAGGACCTGTCGGTGGAGGAGGTCTACGACCGCATCGCCACCGATCTGCGCCGCCGCCGCAGACTCGCGACCCTGCGGGGCAAGGGCGTGGGTGACATCCTCGGCGACCCGCTGCCGCACGCGGCCTCCCGCCCCTACGCCGACCTGGACGACTTCTACCGGCGCGGTCTCGTCCAGGGCTTCGACCTGCACCAGTACGGCGAGCGCGGTCTGCTGCCCGCCGGGCTGGTCCAGGAGATCCGCGCGCTGGCCCATCCTCCGGTGCCGTGGGACGCGCGGCTCGCCCGCTGGTTCGACGAGTACGTGCCCCGGCCCGAGCCGGTTCGCTCCTACGCCCGCCCCGCCCGGCGGCAGGCCTCCACCCCCGACATCCCGCGCGCCGGGCGGTACTTCCCGCAGGAAGAGGTCCCCCGCTGCACCTTCGGCGTCGTCCTCGACACCTCCGGCTCGATGAACAGCACGCTGCTCGGCAAGGCGCTCGGCGCCATCGCCTCGTACGCGGAGGCCCGCGACGTGCCGGCCGCCCGCGTCGTCTTCTGCGACGCGGCGGCGTACGACGCCGGATACGTGCCGCCGGTGGAGATCGCCGGCCGGGTACGGGTCCGGGGACGCGGCGGGACGGTGCTTCAGCCGGGCATCGACCTGCTCCACCGGGCCGGCGACTTCCCGGCGAGCGCACCGGTCCTGGTCATCACCGACGGCTGGTGCGACACACTGCGCATCCGCCGCGAGCATGCCTTCCTGATCCCGCAGGGAGCCTCTTTGCCGTTCACGCCCAAGGGCCCGGTCTTCCGCCTGACATGAGGGCGTGAGGGCGTGAGGGCGTGAGGACGTGAGGACGTGACGGGCCAGGCCGGAGAGCCGGGTCAGAGGACGCCGCCCGCCTCGTCGTGGAACACCTCCGGCCAGTAGCGGTAGTCGTCGGCGTCCTTCGCCGGCAGGCAGGCCACCGGGTCGACCGACGCGAGGACCTCGATCATGGTGTCGGCGAGCTGGTGGTAGAAGTCCTGAGTGAAGTCGTGCTCCCGGTCGAGCCGTTGTTCCCGGCTGTACATCCAGACCGTGAACGCCAGCGTCGATATGTCGGCGTTCACCGGAGTCGTCGTGTCGGCGCCGTACTCGTGGTACGAGAGCAGGCCCGTGCGGCCGTCGATCACGACCTCGAAGTCGTGGACGAGGCTGCCGAGGCTGATCAGCCGGTCCGTCCCGTCCAGCGTCTGCAGCAGGTCCTCTTCGCCCCAGAGGCCGAACATGAGCTCCACCTTCGGGAGCCCCACCTCGGTGAGGAACCGGCGCGTCGGCTCGTGGGTCAGGGCGTCGGGCAGCTCGGCGGCCTCGACGCGGACCATCTCCTCCGCCCCGAACTCCTCGTCCAGCAGCCCGTCCGGCAGGTCCAGCAGCAGGCCCCGCCCCGGCCGGGCGATCAGGGACAGCGGCCGTATCGCCGAGGCGATGCGCCACACCGCCGGGATCTCGTGGTCCCAGCCGGATCGCGGTCCCGCGCTGCCCCAGTCGCCGTCGCCCCAGTCCTCCTCCGTGAAACCGGCCGTCAGCAACCGCTCGGCCTCCGCCACCACGTCTCGCCCGGTCCGGCCGGCGAGAACGGCGAACCGGCCCCGCAAAGCCCGGAAGTCGTCCACGTGCGCGAGGAACCGGGCCAGCGCGTCGACCGACGGGGCGAGCGGGATCACGTCGATCAGACGGGGTGAGTCCTCGAAGAGATACATGGTGAAGACGCGGCCCGTGGCGCCGTCAAGGACGATCTCCTGGGCGTCGTCGTCTTCACTCTGAAGATGGCCGATCAGCACAAGGCCCGCGATGTACGGATCGAGCTCGGCCCGGTCCGCTCCCTCGGCCAGCAGATCCGGCACGGGCACCGCGCCCGCCCGGGCCAGTGGGGCGAAGCGCATCAGCCCGTGGTCCGCGGGCAGACCGGGGCCGGTCAGCCGGAGCCTGGTCGCCTCGTGTGTGACGGACGGATGGAGCGCGTGCGCGGGCACACTGATGCTGGTGGTCGCGGACATGGTTCCCCCGTGGTGCTGTGCCGTGATCTCCCTACGACCACCACGATAGGAGGCACCACTGACAGCGGTGTCCGGCAGCGCGGTCAGTCCTGTGCGGCGAACGCGACGAAGCCCGTCCAGGAGCCGGGGGAGAGTGCGAGCTGGGCGCCGTCGGCGACCTTGGAGTCCCGGACGTGGACGGTGGTGGGGCAGGCGGCGACCTCGACGCAGTCGTCGCCGTCGCCGCTGCTGTAGCGGGACTTGTGCCAGGACAGGGCGACTTCGACGCAGGAGTCGCCCTGGGTGCCGCTGTAACTGCTCTTGAACCAGGCCAGTTCGGGGATGCTCATACCGCTCCTCGCAATCGCTCCAGCAGGCCTACGGAATCTGCGGGGGTGAGAGCCTGCGAGCGCAGTTTTGCATACCGCTGAAGCAGGATGCTGACCTGTTTCGGGTCTGCGATGAGCTGGCCAGATTGCTGCCCCTCCGAGTAAGCCAGCCACTTGTGGTCCGGAGTCTCGAGAAATTGCATCGGACCGTCGAGTCCTGCGTGTTGGGACTGCTGGGCAGGCATTACCTGGATTTCGACGTTACGCAGACGGGCGTGGTCCAGCATGTGTGCGAGCGCGCTGCGGGTCACTTCCTTTCCGCCCAAACCGCGGGTGATCACCGCTTCCTCGATGATGAAGCTGAACGGCACGTTGGGTTTCTCGCGGAACAGATGCTGTCGGCTCGTACGCGCGCAGACCTGTGCCTCCAACTGTTCGTCTGTCAAGGGCGGCACACTTTGCGCGAACACCGTCCGGGCGTACAGCTCCGACTGGAGCAGGCCTGGCACAAGACGGCACTCGTAGGTATCGAGGCTCACCGCCTCCGCCTCCAGCCCCGCCCACTGCCGGAACCAGCTCGCCAGTCCCGGCCGGCGCGACAGGTGCCGTGCCGCGCCCCTCAGTGTCCCGAAGGCGTCGAGCACCTCCTCCGCGCGGTCCACGAAGTCCGCCGGCGGGAAGCGCCTGCCCTGTTCGATGGAGGCGACCGTGGGGAGCGAGTACCGCACCCGTGGCGCGAACTCCTCCTGCGTCAGGCGCGCCCGCTTCCGGAACGCCTTGACCACCTCGCCGAACGCCTTCAGGCTGTCGGACACCTCCGGTTCCGCCGCGGACCCGTTCGATCCGCCCGCCCCGCCCGCCGTCTCCGTCATGTGCGGCCACCTCCCGCGTACGTGTGCCGTGCCCGTTCAACTCCGCAACGCGGCCATCGTCACGGTCCGTTACCCGTACTGTCCACCCTCCGTACCCGTACGCTGGCTCAGCGTACGGGCGTCTGATCTGGGGAAACGCGGTACGCGGAAGCGAAGTTGGGCGTATGCAGCCACCCATCACGCCTCAACAGGCGGGCACCGTACGTGTGTTCACCCAGCGCTTCAGCTCCACGCCGCTCGGCGCGCGGCTCGCCCGGCACCTCGCCCTGCACCAGCTCCAGGCCTGGGACGTCCCGCACGGCTCGGACGCGTCCGACGCGGCCGCGCTCGTCGTCGCGGAACTGGCGGCGAACGCCGTGACGCACGGCCGCGTGCCGGGGCGGGACTTCGAGTTGAGGCTCACCCGTACCCCCGGCGCCCTGCGGATCGAGGTGTCCGACACGCGCGGCGAACGCCGGCCCCCGCGTCACGTCACCGCGCCGCCGGACCTGGCGGACTCCGGCCGCGGGCTGGTGCTCGTCGCGGCGCTCGCGGACCGGTGGCAGGTGCTGGACCGCGTACCGGTGGGGAAGACCGTGCGGGTGGAGCTCGACCTGCCGGAGTCGGCGGCGGCCCGGTGACCGAGCCGACGGTCCGGTCCCCGCAGGTCAGTCGGGCGGACGGGCGGAGTCGCCGGGCGGCAGCAGCGTTCCGAGGGGACCGAGATCGAGGTTGAGATCGTCCATGGTCAGGCCGTACTGGGCACACAGGCCGGTCATGCGGTCGTGCAGCAGGAGCAGCGTCGACCCCAGCCGCTCTTCCTCCTCCTCCGTGAGATCGCCCTGGTCGACCCGGTGCAGTGCCTGTCGCTCCATGAGCTGGCGCAGCAGCTCGACGAGCGTGAGGACGAGTTTCATCAGGTCGCGTTCGACGGTGTCCGGGTCGGTACGGATTCTCCGGGCCGGCGTGGACGGCCTGCTCGCGGTCGCCGGAACGTCCTGCGGAGCGGCGGGAAGAAGCCGGAAGGCGCGGGAGGCCGCGTCCGCGACCTCGTCGAGCCGCTGTCGGGCGGGCGGGGGAGGGCCGGCCCGGCGCTCGGCCCGATCGGATCGGTCCGTCCGGTCGGATCGGTCCGTCCGGTCGGGGCGGGCGTCACCGGACATCCGGGAGACCGCCCTCCGGTGCAGGCCCCGCCCACAGCGGCCGGGTCTCCGCGTCGACGGACACGATCAGCGCGCGCAGCGAGACGCGCACGAGATCGATGTCGGCGATGGAGAGCAGCACATCACCGGTGATCACCGCCCCGCCGCTGAGCAGCCGGTCCAGCAGGTCGATCAGGGCGACCTGCCGCTGCGGGAGCGGGTCGTCGTAGCGGGGGGTCACGGGCCCGGTCACGACGGTCCGCCCTCGGCGCTCGACGCACCGGACGCGCCGGCCGCACCGGACGCGCCGGCCGCGCCGGCCGCGCCGGACGCCTCGGACGCGTCGAGCGTGTCGTCGGGCGGTGTGGTGAAGGAGTAGGGCACCCACGGGCCGGTGATCTCGACCCGTACGCCGGGCAGGTCCTCCGCCGCCCGCGCCACCTCCGCCCGGAACGCGTCCGAACGGTCGTCCCGCAGCAGATAGGCGTCGTTCACGACGTTCTCGCCGTTCGAGCCGGCCAGTTCACCCTGCTGGACCCGGTGGCGTGCCCGGTCGGTGGCGTACGCGTGGCCCGCGGCCTCGATCCGTTCCGCCGCCGTCCGTGCCGCCTCGTGCGCCCGTTCGCGGCTGCTCCGCTGCACCCTGCGGGTGCGGAGGTACGAGCGCCCCGGACCGAGGCCGGCGTCGGCCGTCCCGGGGGCCGGTGCGGTGGCAGCGGCGTCCGGGCCGGGGGACTCCGAGGGGGCGTCCACGTAGATCTTGACGCCCCACTCGACATGTCCCTCGAGTCGCGCCAGGAGCTGGACGAATCCGGCGCGGCCGGCGTCCAGTGCCTCCCGGGCGCGGTCGTCGTCGAGATAGACGGTCGCGAGCCGCAGCGGCAGCACCGTCGTCGCTCCGGCGAGCGTCTCGATCACCGCGTGATGGGCACGCGCGACCGCCTCCAGCCACTCGAGGTCCTCGAGATGGCGCCGCAGGGCGTCCTCGTCGAAGTCCCGGGCGCTCACCGAACTCGCGACGAAGGCCACCTGCCCGGGCTCGTCGGGTCCTTCCTGGCCGGAGCCGGAGCCGGAGCCGGAGCCGGAGCTGTCGCCGTGGCCGTCCGTTCCCGCGACGACACGCACCGCGGCGCCGCCCACGCCCGCCAGCTTCGCCGCGGCCTCCCGCAGCGCGACCGAGTCGCGGGCGACGGCGTAGACGTAGGTGACGGCATCGCCGCCGTGCGGAAGGCCCTCGGCGGCGGTCGTCCCAGGAGTCGTTTCCTCAGCGGTCATCGGCGCGAGTTCCTCGGCGTTCGGAGCGTTCGGAGCGGTCAGGGCGTTCCGGCCGGTCGGGGCGTTCCGGCCGTTCGGGGCGTTCCGGCTGTTCGGGGCGTTCCGGCCGTTCGGGGCGTTCCGGCCGTTCGGAGGGTTCGACGCTCTCGCGACGCTCGCGGGCGGCGGGGCGTTCATCGCGTCCGGAACGTTCCGGCCGCTGCCGGCGCTCACCGCGTTCGCCGCGCTCCTTGCCCGCGCCGCGGCCCCGGGCCCGCTTGTCTTCCCCGCCTACCCTGTCTTCCCGGCGCTCCTCGGGCTCCCGGCTTTCCCCGACTTCCTCGAGCACCCGGCCTTCCACGGCGGGCCGCGGCGTCTCCAGGGGCTCTTCGTTCCGGCCGGGCAGCGAGCCTTCGCGCCGCAGCGCGTCGATCTCCTCGCGCAGCCGCCGGTTCTCCGCGGCGAGGGACCGCTCCGTGCCGTCGTGCGACGCCCGGGACGACAGGGACGGGTCGTGCTCCCACCAGTCGATCCCCATCTCCTTCGCCTTGTCCACGGACGCGACGAGCAGGCGCAGTTTGATGGTCAGCAGCTCGATGTCGAGAAGATTGATCCGGATGTCGCCGGCGATCACGATGCCCTTGTCGAGGACCCGTTCGAGGATGTCGGCGAGATTGGAGGAGGACGAGCCCTGGGCGTACGCCGGCGCCGCCCGGGACGGGTAGGAGCCGGTCCGGTTGGCGAGTGGTTCGGTCACGATCGGAACCTCACGTTTCGCGGTGCGTGCGGTGCACGGCGTCCTCCCGTCCAGAGGCCCGGCTGCCGAGGCCCTGCCCAGAAGTCCGGCTGCCGAGATCGGCACCAGGAGCCCGGCTGTCAGCGGCCCCGGCCGCGAGCCCGACCGGTGGCACGGCCGGCCGTCACCGCCCGATGTCGGCCCGGTACGCCATGATCTCTTCGAGGCGGTCCAGCAGCTCGTCCTCCCTCCGGTCGAACGTCTCCTCGTCGATCTCCCCCGAAGTGAGCTGGGCCTCCAGCTCGGCCAGCGCCTGATGCACGGGCGCGGGGTCGTAGTACTCCTCCTCCGCGGCCTCCCGCACCCGGTCCACGACCCACACGACCCCCCGCACCGGTGCCAGCGGCAGAGTGACGATCTGGGTGAACAGACCCATGGCGCATCAGCCCTTCAGACGAAGCTGTAGGGAGGGAGCGGTCCGCTGAGCCGGAACGTGTAACCCTCGCCCAACTGGTTCGTGACACTGAGGTGGGTGGCGAGGAACAACTCCTCCTGGTCCTCGGCCACCAGGAAGGACACATTGAGGAAGTCGTCACCGGTCGGCTGCGCGGTGCTCACCTCGCGGCTGTGGGGACGGAGTGCCTCGATGACGCCGGAGGCCAGCGCCTCCTGCCGCGCCTGTACCTCGCCCGCCACCAACTCGCCCAGCCGCACCGGCAGATCGGGCGTCGCGTCACCACCGCGGATCCGGTCGTTCAGCTCCCGGGCCGTCTCCGACTCGAGCAGGATCTCGCGAAGGATCGCGTCCTCGTCCTGCGACGCCTTGAGGTTGTACTCGGCGCACCCCCGTACCGCCTCGATACGCTGCGTGTACTGCGCCGATCCCTGTTCCAGGGCGTCCCGCACCGCGTCGTCGTCGGGGGCCGTCAGCCCGAAGCGCAGGGGCAGCACCGCACCGTCGGCCATGAGGCGTTCCTGGACGGCCTGGTGCGCCATGACGTCGCGGCGCTTGGGGCGCAGTCCGTCCGGCGCGTCGCTGACGACGGCGCACAGCGACCCGGCGACCACCTTGCGCAGTTCGGCCGGTTCCTCTCCGACTCCCTCGACGCCGTCGAGACGGACCGGATGATCCTCGGCGGTGATCGAGTAGACGTACACGGCCATGGTCGCTCCTCACTGCGGGATCACTCCCGCCCGCCTTACCTTTCCCGTTCCCGCCGGGAGGCCCGCCGGGTGGACCTGCGCTCTTCCACGGGTTCCCGTTCCTCGGCGTCCGTCCCCTCCTCGAGCTCGGCGCGGTCGTCGTCGGCCTGCCTCTTCTTGCCGCCGCCCGTCAGGGAATCGGCCACGGCCTCCATCGCGCCACCGAGCGCCCCCTTCGACTTGCCCTTCGCCCCGCTCTCGAGGGTGTCGCCGACGACGTCGGTCAGCTGTGCGGGCGCCTTTCTGCCGGACTCGAGATCGAGGCGGTTGCAGGCCTCCGCGAAGCGCAGGTACGTGTCGACGCTGGCCACGACGACACGGGCGTCGATCTTCAGGATCTCGATGCCGACCAGGGACACGCGCACGAACACGTCGATGACCAGTCCGCGGTCGAGAATGAGGTCGAGGACGTCGTAGAGGGTGCCGGAGCCGCCGCCGCCTCCCCGGGAAACGTCTCCGCCCTGCGGTACCACCGTCATGGTGTCTCCCTTCGTCGCAAAGCCCGCGGCGGGCCTTCGAAGGTCGTTCAGTTCGGTCGGTCGGTCGGTCGCTCGTTCAGTTCGGTCGGTCGATCTGACCGCGGGTGTAGCGCCGGGTGCGCCGGTACTCCACCAGATCGCCCTCCTCGTCGAGCGTCACCCGGTAGCTGGCCAGCACGCTCGTGGTGTCGGGGATCCGCTCCACCTCCAACACCTCCACGTCGGCCTCCCAGCCGCCGTCCTCGGTGTGTCTGAGTGCCGATACCGACTCGGGCGGGCGGCCGAGCAGCTCCGCCAGCTGGTCCGCCGCGGAGCGCATGACGCTCGCCGCCTTGATCTTGGGACGCCGTCCGGCGGGATCTGAGGAAGTCATCGCCCCTTCTCATCACGCTCATCACGACAGGACCGCTTGCCATACAGAAACGTACAATTTCAGCATATAGGCATATTCGAGGTTCGCTGTGGAACTCGTGGACCTACCGGCTCTCCCCGGCCCCAACAGGCCCGCACCGGCATGGACGTTGAGAGGCACCAGCAGGGGAGCGAGCAACCGGGCCAGGACCTGTCGCACAGGGAGCAGCACATGAAGGACGTCAACCGAATGGCCCTCGCGGCCGCCGTGGCAGGTGGCTACGTCCTGGGCCGTACGAAGAAGGGCCGTATGGCCTTCGCGGTGGGCACCTACCTCGCCGGGCGCCGCGCCGGCCTCGACCCGCAGAAATTGATGGCCCAGGGCATGAAGACGCTCAAGGACGCCCCGCAGCTCGCGGGGCTGGGCGACCAGGTGCGGGGCGAGCTCATGGAAGCCGGGCGCCAGGCGCTGGCAGCGACCGCCGACCGCAAGATGGCCGGACTGGCCGACGCGCTGCACGAGCGCACGCTGCGCCTGGAGGGGCGTGACGAGGAGGACGGGGCGGACCGCGAGGCGGAGGCGGAGGACCGGGCGGAGGAGCCCGAGGAGGAGCAGGAGGGTGCGCGGCGCGAGCGCCGGTCCCGCGGTGCCTCTGCCGGGAAGGCCGCGCAGAAGGCCTCCGCGATGACCGCCCCCGCGAAGAAGGCCGCCGCCAAGAAGGCCCCGGCCAAGAAGGCCGCCACGACAGGGAAGGCAGCCGCCCGGAGAGCTCCCTCGGGCACGGATGCGACGTCCAGGTCCGGCACACGGCGGAGGTAAGGCCATGACCAGCACGGATCAGCGACCCGCGAGCCAGGCCGGTTCCGGCCTGGACCAGCTCCGCGAGGAGCTCGCCGGCTACGCCACCGCCCGCGCGGGACGGCTGGCCGACACGGCCGGCGACAAGGTGGCAGGCCTCTCGGACAAGCTTCTCGACGTCGCCGAGAACGGTGGCGGGCTGCCCGTCGGCGGAATGATGAAGGCCCTCATCGGCGCCAAGCTCAAGAGCACCAAGGACAATGTCGTGGGCAAGGTCAAGGAAAAGCTCGGAGGCGGCGGAGGCGGCGGACGCAAGTCCGGCGACACGAAGGTCATGAACATCGTCGAGACCCTCGACGTGGGCGTGCCCCTCCGCACCGCGTACGACCACTGGACCCAGTACGAGGCGTTCAGCGGCTTCACCAAGGGCGTGCGCAGCGTCTCCAAGAAGGACGAGACCACCTCCGACTGGAAGGTCAAGGTGGGTCCGTCCACCCGCGGCTGGTCGGCGACGGTCCAGGAGCAGATACCGGACGACCGGATCGTGTGGACGTCGGAGGGCGCGAAGGGGAGCACCCGCGGATGTGTGAGCTTCCACGAGCTGGCCCCCTCCCTGACCCGCATCGTGCTCGTCGTCGAGTACTACCCCTCGGGCTTCTTCGAGAAGACGGGCAATCTCTGGCGGGCCCAAGGACGGCGCCTGCGGCTCGACTTCAAGCACTTCCAGCGCCATGTGACCCTCACGGACGAAGAGGCCGAGGGCTGGCGCGGCGAGGTGCGTGACGGTGAGGTCGTCGTCAGCCACGAAGAGGCACTGGAGCGCGAGGAGGAGGAGCGCGAGGGCGGCGAGGACGAGGAACGCGACGACCGCGATTACGACTACGAGGACGAGGCCGAGGACCAGGGCGAAGCCGAGGACAGGGACGAGGAAGAGGACGACGAGGAAGAGGACGAGGAAGGCGGACCCCGGCGGTACGAGGACGAGGACGCCGACTACGAGGACGAGGACGAGGACCTCGAAGGCGACGAGGAGGACTACGAGGAGAAGGAGCGGGTGAAGGCGGGAACACGGTCCGGAGAGCGCCGCTGAACCCGCCGCCGGACCGGTAGCGGCCCCTACCCTGCCTGTCATGGGCATCAGCACCGGCACGGGCAATGGATTCGGCACGGGCAGGGACTCCGTCAAGGGCGGCGCCGCGCACACAGGGCGGCGCCGTTTCCTCGGCGGCCTGGGCGCGCTCGCCGCCGGCGGCGCGCTTGCGGCGTGCTCGCAGGGCGAGGAGTCCGCGCCGCGGCCCAGAGCGCGGGTGGCCACCACTCCCACGGCCCGTCCCCGCACGGCGCGCCCCCTGTTCATCGGCACGTACACCTCCGCCGAAGGGGGCGGCTCAGGGATCGCGACGGCCACGTACGACGAGACGAGCGGCAAGATCACCGGGACCGGGGTCGTCGAAGGCGTCGGTGACCCCTCGTACCTCGCCGTCCACCCCTCCGGCCGCACCCTGTACGCGGTGAACGAACGCGATGCCGGTGCCGTGACCGCCGTGCGGCTCGACGAGGGCGGCGCCCACCAGGTGCTCGGCAGCCGCTCCACCGGCGGGTCCGCGCCGTGCCATCTGTCCGTGCACCCGTCCGGACGGTGGCTGCTCAGCGCCCATTACGGCTCCGGCAGCGTCGCCGTCCACCCGCTCGCCGCCTCCGGCGCGCCGGGTGAACGCACGGAGCTGATCACCCACGCCGATCCGCCGCCAGGACCCGGTCAACAGGGGCCGCACGCCCACCAGATCGTCACCAGCCCCGACGGCGGGCATGTGCTCGCCGTCGACCTGGGCAACGACACCGTGTACACCTACCGCCTCGACACGCGGGCGGGCACGCTCGCCGAGGTGTCGCGGACGACGCTGCGGCCCGGTGCGGGCCCCCGCCACCTCACCTTCCATCCCTCGGGCCGGCACGCCTACGTGGCGAACGAACTCGACAACACCGTCGTGGTCTGCGCCTACGACCCACGGACCGGCAGGCTCCGGCCGGGCGCGCCGCAGCCCACCGGCACCGGGCCCGGCACCAGTTATCCGGCCCAGTTCGTGGTGACCGGCGACGGCAGGTACGCGTACCTCGCCAACCGGGGGCACAACAGCCTGACCCGGTACGCCGTCGAGGCCGGCGGGTCGCGCCTGCGCCCGCTCGACACCGTCCCCGTCGGGGGCGACTTCCCCCGGCACATCGCGCTCTCGCCGTCGGGCGGGCTGCTGTTCGCGGCGAACCAGCGCTCGAGCACGGTGACGGTCTTTCATGTCGACCGGCGCACGGGCGGACTCCGCCCGGCGGGACCGGCGTTCACGTCACCCGTCGCGGTGTGCGCGCTGCCGCTCTAGGCGTACCGGGGGAGGACGCGTCGGCCACGGTGACCGCCGTCGGCCGGGGCGGCCCGGTCAGCTCGGCTGAAGCAGGTCCCACTTGTTGCCGTAGAGGTCCTCGAAGACGGCCACCGAGCCGTACGCCTCGTGCCGCGGTTCCTCGAGGAAGCGCACACCCGCCGCCGTCATCCGGGCGTGGTCACGCGCGAAGTCGTCCGTGTGCAGGAAGAAACCCACCCGGCCGCCGGTCTGGGCGCCCACGCTCGCGCGCTGCTCGTCGTCGCCGGCGCGGGCCAGCAGCAGGCCCGTGCCGGCCCCGGAACCCGCCGGGCGGACGACCACCCAGCGGCTGCCGTCCCCCCGGTCGGTGTCCTCGACCAGGTGGAAGCCCAGCGCGTCGGTGTAGAAGGCGATGGCCTCGTCGTAGTCGCGGACGACGAGCGTGATCAGGGCGATGTTCTGCATGCACCGAGGTTATACGTATGACCGGCGACAATGGACGGCATGCCCGCCCTGCCGCACCACCTCGTCGAACGCGCCCGGTCCCTCGCGGCGCCGGGCCGCCGCCGGCTCCTCGGGATCGCCGGGGCGCCCGGCGCCGGGAAGTCCACCCTCGCCGGCCGGCTCGTCGAAGCGCTCGACGGCCTCGCCGTCCTCGTCCCCATGGACGGTTTCCACCTCGCCCGGCGTGAACTGCGGCGCCTCGGCCGTGAACACCGCAAGGGCGCCCCCGACACCTTCGACGCCGCCGGATACGCCGCGCTGCTCGGCAGGCTGCGCGAGCCCGATCCGGACGCCGTCGTCTACGCGCCCGCCTTCGACCGGACACTGGAGGAGCCGGTGGCCGGGAGCATCCCCGTGGCCCCCGCCGTCCCGCTCGTCGTCACCGAAGGCAACTACCTGCTGCACGACGAAGGGCCGTGGGCCCGGGTCCGCCCTCTCCTCGACGAGGTGTGGTTCCTCGAGCTCGACCAGAACGAGCGGCTGCGCCGGCTGGTCGACCGGCATGTGCGCTTCGGGAAGGAACGCACCCACGCCGAGCGCTGGGTCCACGACTCCGACGAACCCAACGCGCGACTGATCGGCCACGGCCGGGACCGGGCCGATCTCGTCGTGCCGATGAACTGATCGAAAGGCGCGGCCCCGCAGTTCACCCGCGGTCGGTACGCTCGAATCAGTGACAGGCGAGCGGAGGGCGTTGACGTGGGGTTGTTCCGGCGAGGGCCGAAGCGTGACGGACGCGATGCGCCCCGGGACCCCGAGTTCTCCTTCTTCTCCGCCGACGAGGGGGCGAGGTTCCGCGCCCAGGTGCGCGAGGCGTTCGCCGAGCAGGGCCTCGAGGTGACGGTCTACACCGACATGGTCTCCGACAGCGCCGGCCGGCAGTTCGGCCTCGGCAACCTCGCCGCCGTGTGCCACAACGACGAACGCGGGCCCCGTGTGTGGCCCGAGCTGATTCACCAGCATGTCGGCATGGTGCTGCGCACCATGGACGCGCCGTCCGCGCTGGAGACCCTGCCCGCCGAACAGATCCGCGCCCAGCTCTACCCCCGCGTCGTCGGCGCCGAGGGACTCGACCCGCGGAACTTCGCGTACGCCCGCGCAGTCGCCCCCGGCCTGTACGAGATCCTCGCGCTCGACCTCCCCGAGAGCGTCATGATGCTCACCGACGAGGCGCTCGAACCCCTGGGCGACCTGCCCTATCTGCGCGACCAGGCGCTGTACAACCTCCGCGGCCTGCCCATCGAGGCGCACGAGACCGTGAAGGACTCCGAGGGCATGCGCTTCGAGGTCGTGCTCGGCGACTCCTTCTACACGGCGAGCCGGGTCCTCGCACTGGAGACGCTGGTACGGCAGGTCACCGGCGAGGAGCTGACCCCGGACGGAGCCCTGGTGGCCATGCCCTTCCGGCACCAGCTCGCCTTCCACGCCATCCACGACACCGGCATGCTCCCCGCCCTCAACGCGATGGCCGCCTTCGCCGCCACGGGCTACGAGGACACACCCGGTGCCATCAGCCCGTACGTCTACTGGTGGCACGGCGGCACGCTCACTCAGCTCAGCGACCGTGACGAGGACGGCGAAGGTCTGCAGATCATGATCGGCGAGGAGTTCCAGGAACTGCTCGAGCGGCTCGTCGCCAAGGAGGAACGGCCCCCCGGCGACGAGAACTGAGCCGCGCCGACCACGCGGTCGACCGGTCACTCATGTCGGTGATTCCATGGACGCCCGCGCAGGTCACAGGCGTGTCGTCCGGCAGAGTTGGCGGATGCGCACTCCCCGGATCCTGGCCTCGGCCGTTCTTCTCCTGCTCGGTGTGAGCGGCTGTGTGGCCGTTCCGACGGCTCCTCGGCCCGCGCCGGCGCCGAGCCTGGCCCCGGCCGGCGAACGCTCGGCGTCGCCCGTCGTGCCGAGCCGCGTCGTCCAGCCGTCGGCGCGCGAGGCGCTGGCCTCCACCGGCCCCAAGGACCCGGCGGAGGACAAGGCGGGCGACCGGGGCGGTGCGAAGGCGCAGGGGGAGGGCAGGAAGGCGGCGGAGGAACCCGGCCGGCGGGTGCGCCCGCGGCGCCCCGCCGCGGGCCCCGCGCGTACCGTCCCCGTCCGGCCCGAGCGCCGCGCCGCCGTACCCGAGCGGCGGACGCAGCGCCCCGCGCCCCGCCCCCGGCCGCCGCGGCCCCGCACGAGCTACGACATGCGCAGCCTGTGCGAGGCCTCGGACGGTGTGACGCACTCCGACGTCACCGCCCTGTGCCGCGACGCGTACGGCTCCGGCCGGCGCTGACGGTCCCGCTGCCGCTGCCGCTGCCGCTGCCGCTGCCGCCCGGACCGGACGCCGGCGGCCCGGCGGCCCGGTCGTGGGCAACGGCCTTCAGGAGTCGGCGAGTACCGCGCAGCTCTGCGGCGGCAGGTGCAGCATCCCGTCCCCCTCCGGCGGGACGACGTCGCCCCACGCCGCCGCGATCCGGCCGCCGCCGCCCAGCGGGACGGCGGCCGTCTCCTTGGCGAGATTGACCGCCACCCGCAGATCGCCGCGCCGGTAGGCCAGCCAGCGGGCCTGCTCGTCGAAAGCGACCTTCACCGCCGCCAGGTCCGGGTCCGACAGGTCCGGCAGGGCGCGTCGCATGGCGATCAGCTCGCGGTACCACGCCAGGAGCCGGGCGTGCGGCTCCCGCTCCCGCTCCGACCGGTCCAGGCACGAACGCTCCCGGGTGGCCGGGTCCTGCGGGTCCGGCACCTGCTCGGCCGACCAGCCGTGCGCCGCGAACTCCCTCCGCCTGCCCGCCCGTACGGCTTCAGCCAGCTCCGGGTCGGTGTGGTCGGTGAAGTACTGCCAGGGCGTCGAGGCGCCCCACTCCTCGCCCATGAAGAGCATGGGCGTGTACGGGCCCGTGAGCACCAGTACCGCCGCGCAGGCCAGCAGACCGGGGGAGAGGGTGGCGGAAAGGCGGTCTCCCAGCGCCCTGTTGCCGATCTGGTCGTGCGTCTGCGCGTAACCGAGGAAACGGTGCGCGGGAGTGTTGACCACGTCGACCGGCCGCCCGTGGGTCCGGCCGCGGAAGGCCGAGTACGTGCCGTCGTGGAAGAAGCCACGGGTCAGTGTCTTCGCCAGCGCGGCCATCGGCGCACGGGCGAAGTCCGCGTAATATCCCTGCGACTCGCCCGTCAGGGCCGTGTGCAGGGCGTGGTGGAAGTCGTCGTTCCACTGGGCGTGCAGCCCGATGCCGCCCTGCGCGCGCGGCGTCGTCGTGCGCGGGTCGCAACGGTCCGACTCGGCGATCAGGAACAGCGGGCGGCCGAGGTCCCCGGCGAGCCCGTCGACGGCGGCCGACAGCTCCTCCAGGAACGTCAGCGCCCGGTCGTCGGCCAGCGCGTGCACCGCGTCCAGCCGCAGCCCGTCGAGACGGTAGTCACGCAGCCAGGCCAGCGCGCTGCCCAGCAGATAGGCGCGCACCTCGTCCGAGCCCGGGGCGTCCAGATTGACCGCGGAACCCCAGGGGGTGTGGTGGGTGTCGGTGAAGTACGGTCCGAACGCGGGCAGATGGTTGCCGGACGGGCCCAGGTGGTTGTGCACCACGTCGAGGACCACGCCGAGACCGTGCCCGTGCGCGGCGTCGACGAAGCGCTTGAGCGCCTCCGGACCGCCGTAGGGCTCGTGGACGGCCCAGGGAGAGACCCCGTCGTAACCCCAGCCGTGGACACCGGGGAAGGAGCACAGCGGCATCAGTTCCACATGTGTGACGCCCAGCTCCGCCAGTTCGCCCAGCCTGTCCGCGGCGGCGTCCAGCGTCCCCTCGGTGGTGTACGTGCCGATGTGCAGCTCGTACAGGACGGCGCCCTCCAGTCCGCGCCCGGACCAGTCCCGCCGCCAGCGGTACCGGTCCTGTTCGAAGACCGCGCTGGGACCGTCCGGGCCGTCGGGCTGGCGGCGGGAGCGGGGGTCCGGCCGTACGGGGCCGCCGTCCAGACGGAACCCGTACCGGGCGCCGTCCTCTGCCGGCGCCTCCGCGACCCACCATCCGTCCCGCCCCTGCGCGCGCTCCATCGGGTGCTCGGCACCCTCCAGCCACAGAGTGACCCGCTCCTCGGCGTTCGGCGCCCACACCTCGAACAGCAGCACTGGCGTCCCCTCGTCGTCGATGCCCCTCGACCCATGTTCTGTTCCCACATCCTGGCAAGACCAAGGTCTTCAGGCGGTGTGCTTGGGCCATTAAGGTCACGAACCATGTCGATACCGCCGGAACCGATGGAGCCGATGCCCGCCTTTCCGCCCGGCTTCCTGTGGGGGGCCTCGGCCTCCGCCTTCCAGACCGAAGGCGCGGCCGACGCCGACGGCAAGGGACCGTCCGGCTGGGACGCCTTCGCCGCCCAGGGCCGTATCAAGGACGGCTCCGACGCCGCCCGCGGCACCGGTTTCCACGAGCGCTACCGCGAGGACGTCGCCCTGCTCGCCGGGCTGGGAGCGGACGCGTTCCGCTTCTCGGTGAGCTGGCCGCGTGTCGTACCCGGCGGCAGCGGCCCGGTCAACGCGCGGGGCCTCGACTTCTACGACCGGCTCGTCGACGAACTCTGCGCCCACGGCATCACCCCGGCGCCCACCCTCTACCACTGGGACACCCCGCTCCCGCTCGACGAGGCCGGCGGCTGGCTCCGCCGGGACACGGCCCTGCGCTTCGCCGACTACGCCTCCGCCGTCGCGCAGCGGCTCGCCGACCGCGTGCCGTTGTGGATGACCCTGAACGAACCCGCCGAGGTCACCCTCCTGGGTTACGCGCTCGGCGAGCACGCCCCCGGGAAGCAACTGCTCTTCGACGCGCTGCCGGCCGCCCACCACCAACTGCTCGCCCACGGACTCGCCGTCCAGGCCCTGCGGGCCGCCGGAGCCCGGAGCGTCGGGATCGCCGTCTCCCACTCGCCGGTGTGGACCGCGGGGGACAGCGAGGAGGACCGCTTCGCCGCCGAGCTGTACGACACGGTGACCAACCGGCTGTTCGCCGACCCGCTCCTCACCGGCGCGTACCCCGACGAGAACTTCGCGGCACTGATGCCCGGTCCGGTCGCCGACGATCTCACCGTCATCGCCCAGCCGCTCGACTTCTACGGGGTGAACTACTACCACCCGATGCTCGTCGGCGCCCCCGCCGACGACGCCCCGGGCGGCTTCGCGGGCGTCGGCATGCCCGCCGGACTCCCCTTCGGGCTGCGGGACATCGACTCCGCGGAGCACACCGACTTCGGCTGGCCCGTCGTCCCCGACGGACTGCGGGAACTGCTCGTGTCACTCACCGGGCGCTACGGCGACCGGCTGCCGCCCGTGATCATCACAGAGAACGGCTGCTCCTACGACGGCCTCGACGACCGGCGCCGTATCGCCTTCCTCGACGCCCATCTGCGCTCCCTGCACCGGGCGATACACGAAGGGGCCGACGTCCGGGGCTACTTCACCTGGTCGCTCACCGACAACATCGAGTGGGTCGAGGGCGCGTCCCGGCGCTTCGGTCTCGTCCACATCGACTACGAGACGCTGCGGCGCACGCCGAAAGCGTCCTACCACTGGTACCGGGACATGATCGCCGCGCAGAAGCGCGACCCGGACCACTGACCGGCCCGCAGGGGCGCCCACCTCGCGGACACCCCTGCGGCGCCTGGTCAGTTCCGGGGCGCGGGCACGAAGTGCACCCGTTCCTGGACGACCGGATGGCCGGCCTTGGTGAAGTTCGCGGCCATCGGGACGTTCCCCTGGTCGGTGGAGCCCGCGATGAACTCGGCGCCCCGTTCCGCCAGGAAGTGCGTGCACTCCGCCAGCAGGTCGTACGCGTATCCGCGGCCGCGGTGCTCCGGGACCACCCCGATGAAGCCGACGCACGGCCCCGACGGGTTGCGTGCGGGGATGTGGATGCCCACCAGGTCGCCGTCCGGCGTCCGGGCGAGCTGCCACCATTCACGGGGCGACGGGCACCAGTTGAAGAAGTCCAGTTCCTCCTGCGCGGCCTTGTCGAGGCCGCCTTCCGCGACCGCCCGCAGCGCGTGGGCGTCCAGCGTCACGGAGTGGATGCGGCGCAGCGCGTCGAAGAACACGGCGTCGTCCGGCTCCGGACGGAACACCAGCCGCCCGGGCCGCTCCGGAAGCCCGCAATCGGGCGTCCACCGGTACTGGTAACGCTCGACCAGCACCTCCATGCCGGCGGCCTTCGCGGCCCTCATGCGGGCCTCACCCGCCGCGCGGGCGGCCGCGTCGTCGCGCCAGCCGGCCGGGAGGATCAGTTCGTACTCGACCTGGAAGGGGGAGGTGCGCAGCAGTTCGGCACCCGCCTCCTCCTCTCCCTCCGCGATGTCGAACCAGTTGACGTTGACGGGTGATTCGTCGTCGGGGCCGCCCCACCAGGCGGCCCTGGCGACCACCTTGCCGTCGCGCAGCGCCACCCGCTTCCAGTCGGGGCGGTGCGTCGCGCGGGAGAGGGCCCGTCCCACGCCGAGCGGGTCGGGCAGGGTGTCGAAGAGATGCGCGTCGCTCTCACCGAGCGCGCGGATGACCGTCTCGGTCATGAGGATGTCCTCCGGAAGAGATGCTTGCGCGCTCCCGGTCAGACTGCGGACGCCGGGCGGACGGGGCGGGAGCGCGGGAACGGTGTGATGTACACGGCACTCGCCTCCTTCCCTCGTCTGTGGCGTAACGGTCACATTAGAGGCCCGGCCGGAGGCCCGTCCAGCGCTTTCGGGGGCGCGCACGAGGCCGACCGGGCCCCCACTGTGCCGGAATTGATGCTTCCGTGCAGGTCAGGGCGGCCTCGGAAACCGCATCGTCTGGACACCTCGGGGCCTTCGGGCCGACAATCTGGAACGTGACGTCCTCTTTCGAGTCCAACACGTACCCCGCCCGGCTCTCCGATGCCGAGCGTGAGCGTGTCCTCGACGTGCTCAGAGAGGGCGCGGCCCAGGGCAGGCTGTCGCACGAGACGTTCGTGCACCGCATGGAACTGGCCTTCGCCGCACGCCGCACCGAGGAACTGGACGCCCTCACCGCCGACCTGGTCGACAAGGGCCGCTGGTCGCGCCGGCTCTACCGCGCGGTCGGCAAGGTCTCCGCGTTCTCCGTCCGGCTGCGCCGCGCCTGGCAGGCGGAGAAGCTGCCGCCGCTGCTCCTGCCCGAGCCCGGCCCCCATCCCCTCCGGATCGGCCGCGACCCCGCCAACGGCCTGCGGCTCAGCCACGACACCGTCTCGCGCCTGCACGCCGAACTGAGCCACCAGGGCACGATGTGGGTCCTGCGCGACCTCGGCTCGACGAACGGCACCACGGTCAACGGCCGCCGGGTGACCGGTTCGATCGTCGTCAACGACGGGGACATGGTCGGCTTCGGCAGCGTCAGCTACCGCCTCACCGCCCGCTGACCCAGCCGCCCCACGAGGAGCTACTGCTGGTGCAGTCCGCGGCCCGCGAGCGTCAGGAAAGCCTCGCCCACAGCCTCCGACAGCGTCGGATGCGGATGGATGTGGGCCGCGACGTCGGCAGGTTCCGCGTCCCAGCCGACGATCAGCTGGCTCTCGGCGATCATCTCGGAGACGTGCGGGCCCACGAGATGGACACCGAGCACCCGGCCGCCCCGCTCGGCGACGATCTTCACCATCCCGCCCTGCGCGTGCACCATGCCCTTGGCCACCGCCGTCAGCGGCATCGTGTTGACGTCCACCTCGAAGCCCCGGGCCCGCGCCTCCTCCTCGCCCAGCCCCACGGACGCGGTCTGCGGCGAGGAGTACGTGACCCGGGGGACGGCCGCGTAGTCGACGGGCCGTGTGGGGAGACCGGCGAGCGCCTCCGCCACCACCATGCCCTCCGCGAACGACGCGTGCGCGAGACCGAGCGACGGCGGCGGCAGAAGGTCACCCACCACATGGATCCCGGGGACCGCGGTCTCCAGCCGTGACAAGTCGGCGGGCGCGACATGGCCCCGCGCGTCCGTGCTCAGACCGGCGCCGGCCAGTCCGAGGCCGTCCGTCACCGGCTCCCGTCCCACCGCGACCAGCAGCCGCTCCGCCTCCACCGTGCGCGTCTCGCCGCGTGCGGTCCGTACCGTCGCCCGTACCCCGTCCTCCAGCACGGCCGTCTCCAGCAGCCGGGCGCCCGTCTGCACCTCGATGCCGCGCTTCTTCAGACCACGGGTCAGATGGCGGGACACATCGGCGTCCTCGAGCGGCACCAGCCGTTCCGCCGCCTCCACGAGCACCACCGCCGCGCCCATGGAGCGGTGGAAGGACGCGTACTCGACCCCGATCGCCCCGCCGCCGAGCACCAGCACCGACCGGGGCAGCCCCGGCGCGAACAGGGCGTCGTCGCTGGTGACCACGCGCCGCCCGTCCGGTGCGAGACCGGGCAGGGTACGCGGCCGGGAGCCGGTCGCGAGCACGACGCCGCGGCGCGCGGTCACCTCCCCGTGCCCCTCCACCCGCACGCTCCGCTTGCCCGTCAACCGGGCGCCGCCGGACAGCACTTCGACCCGGGCGTGTGCCAGACGGCCCACCACGCCCCGGTGGTTACGGGACACGATGTCGTCCCTCGTCGCCACCAGCGCCTGCCAGTCGACGGACTCGACACTCGCCTTGACGCCCCAGCGTTCCCTGGCCTCCGCCGTCCCGTCGACCAGTTCGGCGGCATGCAGCATCGCCTTGCTGGGGATGCAGCCGCGGTGCAGGCAGGTGCCACCCACCTTGTCGCGCTCCGCGAGCACGACCTCCAGGCCGAGGGCCGCCGCCCGCAGCGCGGTCGCATAGCCGCCGGTCCCTCCGCCGATCACGATCACGTCGGTTTCACGGGTCTGTGTCATGGCTCCCACTGTCCGTTCCGCCCTTGCCATGAGTCCAAGGCAATGTTCTTGTGACATCGATGCACAGCGTCTATGGGAGAGCGTGGCGGCCGTGCGCGGCGACGCCCGTTTCGCAGCGGTCATGGAGGACGGCGTGAGCCTTCGGCAGATGGAGTACTTCCTCACCGTCGTCGAGGAGTCCTCCTTCACCCGCGCCGCCGAACTGCTGCACGTCACACAGCCCGCGCTGTCGCACCAGATCAAGGCGCTCGAGCGGTCCGTCGGCGGAGAGCTGCTGGAACGGCTGCCACGAGGAGTCCGGCTGACGCAGATGGGCCGGGCCTACCTGCCGCACGCCGAACTCGCCGTCCGCAGCGCCGCCCAGGCGCGTCGTGCGGCCAGGGCGGCGGCCGGGGCGGAGGGCGGCGAGCTGCACATCGCGGCCCTCCACGCGGTCGCCGTGGGCGTGCTCCCCGACCTGTTCGCCCGCTGGCGGCGCGAACACCCCGGCGTGGCGCTCGTCCTGCACGAATACGGCACGACCGAGGCCCTGGAGGAGCAGATCGAACGCGGCACCGCAGACCTGGCGGTGGGGCCGGCGCCACGTCACTGGCAGGGTCCGGTCGTCCCGTTCGACGAGGAGGAGATCGTTCTCGTCGTCCCCTTCGACGACAGCCTCGCGGGCCGCACGTCCGTCCGTCTCGAGGAACTGGCGGACCACGCATGGGTGCGCTGCGCGATGGAACCTGAGGTGGAAGGCATGCGGTTCCTTGATCGGGCCTGCGGAAAGGCCGGCTTCCGGCCCCGTACGGCGGTGTGGACGCAGCACACGTCCTCCGCCGTGCGGATGGCGGCGGCCGGGGTGGGCGTCGCGACAGCACCGTTGCACGTGGTCCGCGGGGCGGTGGGGGAGGACTGTGTGGTCCTCCCCGCGGACCCGCCGTGGCGGCGGGCGCTGACGGTGTTCTCACGGGTGGAACCGACGGGTGCGGCGGAGGCGTTCGTCGACCTGCTGACGGGCTGGAGCGCGGTGCGGGACGAGCCAGCGCGGCGGACCGCTACCGCACGCCGCCTTCCCGCACCAGCAGCGCCACCGGCCGGCGCGTGAACAGGTCGGACACGCGGACGGGGCCGCCGGTGAACTCCCGCTCCGGGGACAGGACGTCCGCCCACCGGCCCGCCGGCAGCGCCAGTTCCGTGTCCCGCCAGCCGCCTTCGCGTTCGAGCCGCAGCGACAGGCGGGTCACCGCCGTGACCACCTCGCCGGAGCGGCAGAACGCCACACAGTGGTCCGCCGCCGGCCCCTCCGCGCCGAGCGGCGTGTACGTCGCGGACGCGCCGAACACCTCGGGCGCGGAGCGGCGCAGCCGCAGGGCCGCCTTGGTGAGGGCCTCCTTTTCCGCGTCGAGCCCGTCGGGGGGCGGACCGCCGAACTCCACCGGGCGGCGGTTGTCCGGGTCGACCAGCGCCAGGTACTCACGCTCGGAGCCCTGGTAGACGTCCGGCACTCCGGGCATCGTCAGATGCAGCAGCGTCGCGCCGAGCACGTTCGCCCGGGCGTAGGGGGCCAGCTCGTGGACGAACCGGGCGACGGAGTGCTGCGCCTGTCCCGCCGGGCCCGCGTCGACGAACGCGGACACCGCCTTCTCGTACGCCGCGTCCGGCTCCGTCCAGCTGGTCCGCAGTCCCGCCTCCCGCACGGCCTTGAGCAGCGCCGTCTCCAGGCGGCCGGCATCGGGCACGGTGAAACCGACCGCCGTCTGCCACACCGTCCACGCCACCTGCGGGTCGGGCGCGCTGCCGCCGGGCAGGCCCTCCGCCTCCTCGGTGATCTGCGCGAGGAAGTCGGCCCAGCGCTCCGGGCATTCGGAGAGCACCGCGATGCGCGCCCGGACGTCCGCGCTGCGCTTGGTGTCGTGCGTGGTCAGGACGGTGCCGGTCGCGGGCCGGTCGCGGGCCAGCCCGGCGCAGTAGGCGTGGAAGGCCTCGGGAGGGACCGCCGGATCACCGGGGTCGCCGCCGACCTCGTTCGCGGAGAGCAGCGGCCCGTAACGGTAGAACGCCTTGTCCTCGACCGACTTCGCCCGCAGCGCCGACGCGGTCTGGGCGAAGCGGGCGCGGAACGCCTCATGGTCCGGTCCCGCGCCGAGGCGTCCGAGGGCCAGGTCCCGGACCACGTCCACGGCCGCCGCCTCCTCCGGCACGGTGAAGGTCTCCTTCGCGCCGGCCGCGGCCTCCTCGGTCAGTGCCTCCTCGTCCCCCACCCCGTACGGGCGGTAGACGGGAACGCGGACCAGCAGCTCCCGGACCGCCTTCCGCAGCGCCCAGGGCGCGTGGTCGCGCAGGCGGGGTTCGGCCGCGCACACCAGCCCGGCGAGGCGGACGAGTATCGCCGTCTCCGCGGCCAGTTCACGGGTCACGACCTCGTACGCGGCGTGCCGCTGTGTCGCCTCCCAGCGGCCGCCGAGCTCCTCGGGCGCCTCGGTGAACTGCTGGTGGTCCGCGGCCAGTTCGGCCGCTCCGGCCGGATCGGTGAACAGGCCGTCGATCTGGCGCAGGGCGTCGTACCCGGTCGTCCCGGCGACGGCCCAGCCGGGCGGCAGCGGTTCGTCGCCGGTGAGGATCTTCTCCACGACGATCCAGCAGTCACCGCCGGTCGCCTCGTCGAGCCGGCGCAGATATCCCTCCGGGTCCGCGACCCCGTCCGGGTGGTCGACCCGCAGGCCGTCGACCACACCGTCACGCACCAGTTCCACGATCTTGGCGTGTGTCGCGTCGAACACCTCCGGGTCCTCGACGCGGACGCCTATCAGCTCGGAGACGGTGAAGAACCGGCGGTAGTTGAGCTCGGTGCGGGCCAGCCGCCACCAGCAGAGGCGGTACCACTGGGCGTCGAGCAGTTCGGCCGGCGGCAGGTGGCCGGTCGTCCCGCGCAGCGGGAAGCGCTGCTCCCCGTAGTGCAGGACGTCGCCCTCGACGTGCATCTTGTCCATCTCGTCGCCGACGCGCCCCGCGAGCACCGGGAGCAGGATCTTCCCGTCACCCGCCTCCCAGTCGATGTCGAACCAGCGCGCGAACGGCGACCTCGGCCCCTCGCGCAGCACCTCCCAGAGGGCCCGGTTGTGGCGTGGCACAGCGGCCATGTGGTTGGGGACGATGTCGAGGACGAGCCCGAGGCCGTGTTCCCGTGCCGTACGGGACAGCTCCCTCAGGCCCGCCTCGCCGCCCAGTTCCTCGCGGATCCGGCTGTGGTCGGTCACGTCGTAGCCGTGCGTGGAACCGGGCACCGCCTCCAGCACCGGCGACAGATGCAGATGGGAGACGCCGAGCGCGGCTATGTGCGGCACGGCGGCGGCGGCGGCCGGGAACGGGTAACCGGGCTGGAGCTGGAGCCGGTACGTGGCGGTGGGCGTCATGCGAACATACGTACCCGGCCGGAGGGGTTCCTGCGCCCGGCCCCGGGGGCGGTGTCGGCCGATCGGGTGAACTGCGGGCCCGTGCGGGCGTGCCGCCTGGCGGGCGCTCGTGCGACGTGCTCGGCGCCATGGGCGGGGGTGGCGGCGGCACGGGTGTGCTCGTGCCCGCGCGCCGCCGTAACGCCGAGCCCGGCCGCCGCCGTGACGCGGAAGCCGCCCGCCGCCTCGCTCCCTGTCTAGGCCGGTCGTCGCAGTACCGTCATGCTCCGGCCGACCAGCCGCAGCTCGTCGCCCGCCGACACCATCGGGCCGTTGCCCGGCGGGACCCCCACCTTGCTCGCCGTGTCGACCACCACCTGCCACTCCTCGCCGTGGCTCACGGGCACCGTGAAGTCCAGCTCCTCCGCGCTCGCGTTGAACATCAGCAGGAACGAGTCGTCCGAGATCCGCTCGCCCCGCGGCCCCGGCTCGGAGATCGCGTGGCCGTTGAGGAAGACGGACAGGGCCTTGGCGTGCGCGGCCTGCCAGTCCCTTGCGACCATCTCGTCGCCCTGGGGGGTGAACCAGGCGATGTCGGTCAGCTCGTCGTGCGTCCCCTCCACCGGGCGGCCGTGGAAGAACCGCCGCCGCCGGAAGACGGGGTGGTCGCGCCGCAGCCACACCATCGTCTTGGTGAAGGCCAGCAGCGACCCCTCCTCGTCCTCGCCCGGATCCGGCCAGTGCACCCAGGCGATCTCGTTGTCCTGGCAGTAGGCATTGTTGTTGCCGCCCTGGGTGCGCCCGAACTCGTCGCCGTGGCTGAGCATCGGCACACCCTGCGACAGCATCAGCGTCGCGATGAAGTTGCGCATCTGCCGCTCGCGCAGCTCCAGCACACCCTCGTCGTCGGTCTCGCCCTCCGCGCCGCAGTTCCACGACCGGTTGTGGCTCTCGCCGTCGCGGTTGTTCTCGCCGTTGGCCTCGTTGTGCTTGTCGTTGTAGGAGACCAGGTCGTGCAGGGTGAAGCCGTCGTGGCAGGTGGTGAAGTTGATCGAGGCCAGCGGGCGCCGCCCGTCGTCCTGGTACAGGTCGGAGGAGCCGGTCAGCCGGGACGCGAACTCGGCGAGCGTACGCGGCTCACCACGCCACAGGTCGCGCACGCAGTCGCGGTACTTGCCGTTCCACTCGGTCCACAGCGGCGGGAAGTTCCCCACCTGGTAGCCGCCCTCGCCCACGTCCCACGGCTCCGCGATCAGCTTCACCTGGCTGACCACCGGGTCCTGCTGGACCAGGTCGAAGAACGACGACAGCCGGTCCACCTCGTGGAACTGGCGGGCGAGCGTCGCGGCGAGGTCGAAGCGGAACCCGTCGACGTGCATCTCGGTCACCCAGTAGCGCAGTGAATCCATGATCATCTGCAACACGTGGGGACTGCGCATCAGCAGCGAGTTCCCGGTGCCGGTGGTGTCCATGTAGTACCGGCGGTCGTCCTCCATGAGCCGGTAGTACGACTCGTTGTCCAGGCCGCGGAAGGAGAGCGTGGGGCCCAGGTGGTTGCCTTCCGCGGTGTGGTTGTAGACCACGTCGAGGATGACTTCGATGCCCGCCTGGTGCAGGGCGCGCACGGCCTGCTTGAACTCGAGGACCTGCTCGCCGCGGTCGCCCCAGGAGGCGTAGGAGTTGTGGGGGGCGAAGAAGCCGATGGTGTTGTAGCCCCAGTAGTTGTTCAGCCCGGCGTCGACCAGCCGGTGGTCGTTCACGAACTGGTGCACCGGCATCAACTCGAGCGCGGTGACGCCCAGTTCCGTCAGGTGGGAGATCACGGCGGGGTGCGCCAGCCCGGCGTAGGTGCCGCGGAGCTCGGGCGGCAGCTCGGGGTGGAGCATGGTCAGGCCCTTCACATGGGCCTCGTAGATCACCGTCCGGTGGTAGTCGGTGCGCGGCAGCCGGTCGTCACCCCAGTCGAAGTACGGGTTGACCACCACCGACGTCATGGTGTGCGGTGCGGAGTCGAGGTCGTTGCGCGAGTCGGGCCGGCCGAAGTGATAGCCGTAGACCGACTCGTTCCACTCGATGGAGCCGCTGATCGCACGCGCGTACGGATCGAGCAGTAGTTTCGCGGAGTTGCAGCGCTGCCCGCGCGCCGGCTCGTACGGGCCGTGGACCCGGAAGCCGTAGCGCTGCCCGGGCATGATGCCCGGGAGATACGCGTGCCGCACAAAGGCATCGGTCTCCCGCAGCTCGACGGCCGTCTCCGAACCGTCGTCGTGCAGCAGACACAGCTCGATCCGGTGTGCGGCCTCCGAGTGCACCGCGAAGTTCGTGCCGGCGCCGTCGTACGTCGCGCCGAGGGGATACGCCTGTCCCGGCCAGACCTGCATAGATTCGACTCTTCCATTTCTGATCCGGGTAATGGGAGCTACTCGGACAAGATCCTCCCGCAAAGTGGGGCAAGCTCCTAGGACTTCGTACCCTCCTACCGGGTGACCGCTCGGAACAAGGACCGAAAAAGGCGGGGAGATGAGCCGATCGGGGGCCCCGCCGGGCCCGGCCGGCGGCGGGAATACACTCCGGCCCATGAAGACCGCGACTGCTGCCGTTGTCCAGGACCTCGCGCCGAGCGGCGTGCTGCGGGCCTCCATCAACCTGGGGAACCCGGTACTGGCCCGGGGCACGCCCGCCGAGCCGACCGGAGTCACCGTCGACCTCGCACGCGAGATCGGCGCCCGGCTCGGCGTACCGGTGGAACTGCTCTGCTTCGACGCGGCCCGGAAGTCGTTCCAGGCCATGGCCGAGGGACACGCCGATCTCTGCTTCCTGGCCGTCGACCCGGCCCGTGAGGCCGAGGTCGCCTTCACGGCACCGTATGTACTCATCGAAGGTGTGTTTGCGGTGCCCGGCGACTCGGAGCTCACCACGGCCGCCGATGTCGACCGGCCCGGCGTGCGGATCGGGGTGAAGGAGGGATCCGCCTACGACCTCTTCCTCTCCCGCACCCTCCGGCACGCGAGCGTCGTCCGGGGGAAGGACGGGATCGACGAGTTCCGCGCCCAGGGCCTGGAGGCCGCCGCCGGCATCAGGCAGCCGATGACCGAGTTCGTCGCCGCCCACCCCGGATTCCGGCTGGTCGACGGCAGGTTCATGGAGATCGGGCAGGCGGTCGGCACCACCAGGACCCGCCGGCCCGAGACCGTCGCCTACCTCCGGGAGGTCGTCGAGGAGTTGAAGGCCACAGGCTTCGTCGCCGAGGCCCTGCGGCGCGCGGGCCGGTCCGACGACCTGGTCGCCCCGCCCGGATAGACACGGCTCTGTGAGGGGCCGGTGAACGTCAACGCTATGAATCCCCTCACTCCGGGAAGCCGGCTTCGAAGGGAACCAGGCGCATTGTTACGTGAGTTGGGGAATCTGCCGACGGATCCGGCTGCACCGGCTCCCGCGGCCGGAGTAGGCTTCCTTGATCGTTCGAGGGGGCAGGGAAGGCGGTGCGTGGGTGAGCTCGGGAGGGCTGGAGCTACCCCCCGGTGACACGGGTCACGAGGGGGGAGACTCCGCCGAGGTCCCGCCAGGAGCGGTCTCGCTCGCGCGGCCCATGGAGATCGGGGCGGAACTGGACTGGGGCGCGGACGCCTGGAGTGAGGTACGCACACGTGCCCAGCGGGCCGGGCGCGCCTACATCTGGCTGAATCTGGTGGAACAGCGGCTGCGGGCGGTGGTGGCCGCCGTGCTGCGTCCCATCTACGAGCCGGTGCACGGCGACGACTGGGTCGTCGCCGCGGCCGGCCCGGCCGGCCAGGAATGGGTGCAGCGGGCCGTCGCGGTCCGGGAGGTGTCCCGCCGCAAGGGCTATCTGCTGGACCCTGCGGACGACAACGTCCTGTCCTTCCTCACGCTGCCCCAGCTGCGCGAGCTGATGGTCCAGCACTGGCCCTGCTTCGAGCCGTACTTCGACGACCGGCGCGATGTCGAGCTGGCGCTCGACGAGCTCGAGGTCGCCAGGAACGTCGTCTCCCGCAACCGCGCGCTCAACGAGGCGGTGCTCGCCCAGGCCGAGCGCGCCTCGTCCCGGCTGCTGGAGATACTCGGCAACGGCGCCGGGGTCCCCTCCGCCGAGCGGCTCCGCGTCGACGCGGTCGAGGACCTGGTCGGCGACCGTTACGCGGACGTCGTCTCCGTCCATCCCGACCGCGTCAGGCTCCAGCGCCAGCTGCCCGCGGAAGACCTCTTCGGCGGGGCGCGCCGCCTCGACGCGATCGGCATAGGGCTGAACCTGCTGGTCCAGAACTTCTCCGGCCGAAGGCTCGTCCGCCTGGCCGAGTCGGGCTGCCGGGTCCGGCTGCTCTTCCTGAACCCGGCGAGCAGCGCCGTCAAGCGCCGCGAGCGTGAACTCGGCCTGAAGAAGGGCGAGCTGAGCCGCACGGTGGAGATGAACATCCTCCACATGCGGCGCGTCAGGTCCCGGCTGAGGGACCCGGGCGCCTTCGAGATCCAGGTCTTCGACGAGACCCCCCGCTTCACCGCCTACCTCGTCGACGGCGACGGGCCGGACGGCCTCGCCGTCGTCCAGTCCTACCTCCGCCGGGCCCGCGGCATGGAGGCCCCGGTGCTCGTGCTGCGGGGCGGCGGGCGTTCGGTCGTGCGCGCCGGGCATGACGCCGAGACCGGACTCTTCCAGACATATCGCGAGGAGTTCGAGTCGGTCTGGGCCGATTCGCGCCCGGTGTCCTGAGTGCCCCGGTCCGAACCGGCTGTCAGTGGCCCGTGCGAGAGTGGTCGTCAACTGGGGGAAGCACCACCGCACCACACAGAAGGGGGCACCCATGTCCTGGCACCGCGAGCTGCTCGTCGGCTTCGATCTGGAGACGACAGGGACCGATCCGCTCGACGCGCGCATCGTCACCGCGGCCGTCGTCGAGCTGCGGGCCGGCGAGCCGGTGCGGAGCCACGGCTGGATGGCCGACCCGGGGATAAGCATTCCCGCGCAGGCTTCCGCGATCCACGGCATCAGCAACGAGCGGGCGTCCGCGGAGGGCCGCCCCGCGCGCGAGGTGGTCGAGGAGATCGCCGGCACGCTGACCGCACACTGGCGGCAGGGCGTCCCGGTCGTCGCGTACAACGCCGCATTCGATCTGACGCTGCTGGCGGCCGAGTTGCGGCGGCACGGCCTGCCCTCGCTCGGTGAGCGGCTGGACGGCCGTCCGATCGGCCCCGTCATCGATCCGTACACCATCGACCGGGCGGTCGACCGCTACCGCAAGGGCAAGCGCACCCTCGAAGCGGTCTGCGTCGAATACGGCGTGGTGCTCGGCAGCGCCCACCACGCCGACGCCGACGCCCGCGCCGCGGTCCTGGTGGCCTGCGCGATAGCCGAGCGGCACGCCACGGTCGCCTCCCTCACCGTGGCGGAGCTGCACGAACGGCAGATCGACTGGTACGCGGAGTGGGCTGTCGGATTCCAGAGCTTCCTGCGCCGCAAGGGCACCGCCGACGCCGTGATCGACACCTCCTGGCCGATGCGGGAGCCGGCGCCGGTCGTCGGCCAGGGCCTCTCGTCGGCTGGTGCCTCTCGTTCCGACGAGGGGCCCTAGAACGGGTACCAGCGCACCTCGGGGTCGTCGTCGCGCAGGGAGGCCACCCGGCGGCGGAATTCGGCCAGCGCCCGCGGGTTCGCCGGAGCGTGCTGGGCGACCCAGGCGCAGCTGGCCGTCTCACGGGCGCCGCGCAGGACGGCGCAGCCCTCCCACTCCCGCACGTCCCAGCCGTAGGTGCCGGTGAACGCGTCGTACGCCTCGGCGGGCAGGCCGTAGCGGTCGCGGGACAGGGCCATGACCACCAGGTCGTGCTCGCGCAGGTCCGACGAGACGGTCTCGAGGTCGACGAGGACCGGGCCGTCCGGGCCCACAAGGACGTTGCGGGGGAGCGCGTCGCCGTGGATCGGGCCCGGCGTGAGGTGCGGGACGAGACCGGCCGCGGCGGCTTCGAACCCGTCGCGGCGCTCCCGCAGGTACGCGGCGTCGGCCGGATCGATCGCGTCGCCCGCGAGCCGCAGCCAGCGTTCGACACCGCCGAGCAGCTCCCGGCGGGGCAGCGCGAAGGACGGGGCCGGGAGCGCGTGGAAGAGGCGCAGCAGTTCCGCGAGGTCGGCCGGCCCCACCGGCCGTACGGCGTCGGGAAGGCGGTGCCACACCGTCACCGGGTGGCCGTCGACCAGCCTCGGCGCGCGCTCGGCGGCCCGTACCGCCGGCACTCCGGCGCTCTCCAGCCAGCCGGCGACCGCGAGTTCCCGCTCGGCCCGCGGCAGTGTCTCGGCGTCCCGGCCGACCTTCACCACGGTCCGGTCCGCCGCGAACACGGCGTTCTCGCCGAGCGCCAGCAAGGCCGCGTCCGCCGGGAAACCGGCTGCCGTCAGCACCTCGCGTGCCCGTGTCTCGTCCATCGTCCTCTCCCAGCACCGTCGTGAATCCGACAAAGTCTCGCATCCGTGCAGGTCGCCTTGACGAACCGACGGCCCGTCAGCACGATGACGGAGGCCGCCGGGGCGGCCGGACAATCCATGACCAGCCGCCCGAAGGAGTCGAATACGTGATATCGGCGACCGCAACGGCGCGGTCCGGGAGGAAGGCGGCCCGGAGCACCGGGAGAACGGTGGACCACGGGGCCTGGTTCCTCGTACTGCCCGCGCTGATCCCCATCCTGGTGCTGAGCGTGGGACCGCTGCTCTACGGCATCTCGCTGGCCTTCACCGACGCTCAGGCCGGGCGCACCGAACCCACCGAGTGGGTCGGCACGCTCAACTTCCAGGATCTGCTCCACGACACACTCTTCTGGGAGTCGTTCCGGATCGGCCTGCTGTGGGCGGTCGGGGTGACCGTCCCGCAGTTCCTGCTCGCGCTCGGTCTCGCCCTGCTGCTCGACCAGCGGCTGCGGCTTCGCTGGCTCGCCCGGGCGCTGGCGATCGTCCCGTGGGCGATGCCCGAGGTCGTGGTCGGCATCATGTGGCGGCTCGTCTACAACCCCGACGCGGGCATCCTCAACGAGACCCTCCGGGATCTGGGCCTGGGCAGCGGACAGGACTGGCTCACCGGCCTCGCCACCGCCCTGCCGGCGGTCATCGTGGTCGGGATCTGGGCCGGAATGCCGCAGACCACCGTCGCCCTGCTCGCCGGACTGCAGAACACCCCGCACGAGCTGCACGAGGCGGCCGCCCTCGACGGCGCGGGCGCCTGGCGCCGGTTCCGCACCGTCACCTGGCCGGCGATCAGACCGGTCGCGCTCGCCGTCACCGCCCTGAACTTCATCTGGAACTTCAACGCCTTCGCGCTGGTGTACGTGCTCACGAGCGGCGGGCCGGGCGGCCGGACCCGGCTGCCCATGCTCTTCGCCTACGAACAGGCCTTCCGCTACGGCCAGTTCGGGTACGCGGCGGCGATGGGCTGCGTCATGGTCGCGCTCATCTCGGTGATGCTCGCCTTCTACCTGGTGGGACGGCTCAAGGGAGGCGAGGACGCATGACGGCTCTGCGTACCGGCAGGGCGGGGCGCGCCGGACAGTACGCCGCGCTCCTCGGCTATCTGGTCTTCCTCGCCTTCCCGTTCCTGTGGTTGATCTCCACGGCGTTCAAGCCGCCGCGCGAGCTCGGGTCGCTGCACCCCACATGGATCCCGGTGAACCCGACCCTGGCGAACTTCCGGCAGGCCTTCGACGAGCAGCCGCTTCTCCAGGCCGCCGGCAACAGCCTGGTCGCGGCCCTCACCGCCGCGCTGATCGCCGTCGTGATCGCGACCCCCATGGCGTACACGATGGCCCGCCGCCGCGGCAGGCTCACGACGGCGGCGACAGGCTGGGTCGTGGTCAGCCAGGCCTTCCCGTTCGTCCTGGTGATCATTCCGCTCTTCCTGGTCCTGAAGAACCTCCAGCTGATCAACACCCTGTCCGGCCTGATCATGGTGTACGTCGTCTGGTCGCTGCCGTTCGCGCTGTGGATGCTCGTCGGCTATGTCCGGGCGGTACCTCGCGAGTTGGAGGAGGCGGCGGCGGTCGACGGTGCGAGCCGGCTCCGTACGCTGGTGTCGGTCACCGCGCCGCTGCTGGCGCCGGGCATCGTCGCCACCGCGCTGTTCGCGTTCATCACCGCGTGGAACGAGTTCTTCTTCGCGCTCGTCCTGCTCAAGACGCCGGAGAAGCAGACCCTGCCGGTCGTGCTGACCCACTTCCTCGGCGCGGAGGGCGTCGCCGACCTGGGGCCGCTCGCCGCGGTCGCGTTCCTCGCGACGATCCCCTCGCTCGTCATCTTCGCGATCATCCAGAAGCGGATCACGGGCGGCATGCTGGCCGGGGCGGTGAAGAGCTGATGCGCACACGGAAACCACGGGGCCGGCTGCTCGCGGCCGCCGCCGCACTCGCCCTGCTGATGACGGGCTGCTCGGACGGCCCGGCCCGCGACGACGGCACGATCAGGCTCCGCTTCCAGTCGCTGGCCTGGCAGAAGGAGTCCGTCGACGCCAACAAGGAACTGGTGGAGGAGTGGAACGCCGCCCACCCCGACGTCCAGGTCGAGTACGTCCAGGGCAGCTGGGACAGCGTCCACGACCAGCTGCTCACCTCCTTCGAGGGCGGTGAGGCGCCCGACATCATCCATGACGCCTCCGACGACCTCGCCGACTTCGCCTACGGGGGCTATCTGGCGGACCTGACCGAGCTGCTGCCCGAGCGCCTGAGGGCGGACATCCCGCGGCAGAGCTGGGAGACGACAACGTTCGGCGACGGCGTGTACGGCGTCCCGTTCCTCCAGGAACCGCGGGTGCTGATCGCCAACACCGAGATCCTCGAGACGTCCGGGGTCCGGCTCCCCACGGCCGAGCGGCCCTGGAGCTGGGAGGAGTTCCGCCAGGTCACCAAGGACCTGACGAAGACGATGGGCAAGGGGAAGTACGCCGTCGCCTGGCCGCTCAAGGAGCCCGTGTCCGTCACGCTCAACCTGGGGCTGTCCGCGGGCGGCAGGCTGTTCCACCGGGGGCAGGACGGCAAGGTCACCATCGACTTCAGGGACGGCGACGGCGTCGTGCCCGGCACGATCCACGACCAGGTCAACGTCGACAGGAGCGCCTCACGCAGCACCCTGGGCATGGGCGGGTCGGACACCCTGCCCGGCTTCTTCGGCGGCAAGTACGCGATGGTGCCGCTGGGTTTCTCGTACCGGCAGCAGATCGCCCAGCAGGCACCGGAGGGCTTCCGCTGGACGGTCCTGCCCGCGCCCGCCGGACCGGGCGGGCCCGCCCAGGGAGTCAGCCCGCAGACGCTCTCCGTCGCGCAGGACAGCGCGCACAAGAAGGAAGCGGCGCAGTTCATCGACTTCATGCTGCGCCCGCAGAACATGGTCCGGCTGGCCAAGGGCGACTGGATGCTGCCGACGGGCACACAGGCCCTCGGCGACCCCGCCCTGCACACCGAGAAGGACGGCTGGGCGACCGGCGCGGACCTCGCCCGGCATCTGCGGTCGGCCCCGGCCCAGTCGGTGCGCGGCTATCCGGAGTGGAAGGACAAGGTGGCGACGCCCGCGTACCAGGAGTTCTACAGCGGTGCGATCGACGAGAAGGAGCTGAAGGAGCGGCTGGTGAAGGACGGGAATCTGGTGCTGGCCCGATATCAGCGCTGAGACCGTGGCCCACCCGGCGGTTCGGCACACCGTTCCGTCCGGGCCTGCCACATGCCCCGCCGGCATGGGGCGCGGCCCCCGGCATGCGTGTGCGGGCCCGACTTTGGGCGCGGCGACCGGTGGACGGTCGCCGCGCCGGCCGGGCGTGGTGAGGGAGGGTCAGGAGGCGGTGCAGGCGCCCAGGGTGGGCGCGTTCCAGTTGCCGTTGGTCATGACGGTGAAGCCGAAGCTCGTGGAGCTGCCGGCCGCCAAGTTGCCGTTGCCGTTCGGCCTCATGGTCATCACGTTGCCGCTGCTGTCCCAGGTCGGGGTGCCGTTCCAGGTGGTCACGATGTCCTGGGCGGAGGCGACGGTCACGTTCACGGACCAGTTGGTGATCGGCGAACTCCCGGCCGTCACCGTGACCTGACCGTTGAAGCGGTCGCCCCAGGCGGCTGTCTGCCGATAGGAGACGGAGCAGGTGGCTCCACCGGGAGTGCCGGGACCAGGAGTGCCTCCGGAGCCGCCGAGCGCGGCCAGCACCGAGTGGTACGCCGGCTTCTTGGTGTAGTTGCCGTCGAAGAGCAGCGGGGTGCCGCTCGCGCGCCACGAGTACTTGTCGGTGATGCCCCACACCGTGATGCCGGTGCAGCGGGTGACGGCCAGACAGGCGTTGACGGCGCGGCTGTAGCTGTCGGCCTGTGACGAACCGGAGCCCTCGATGTCCAGCTCGGTTATCTGCACGTCGACGCCGAGGTCGGCGAAGCGCTTGAGGTTGGCCTGGTAGTCACCGGGCACCGGCGAGGCGCTGTTGAAGTGGGACTGGAAGCCGACGCAGTCGATCGGGACACCGCGCTGCTTGAAGTCCTTGACCATGTTGTAGACGGCATTGCTCTTCGCGTTCTGGCCGTCGGTGTTGTAGTCGTTGTAGCAGAGCTTCGCCGCGGGGTCGGCGGCGCGGGCCGTGCGGAACGCCTCCTCGATGAAGCCGTTGCCCAGCTTGTCCTGGAAGGGCGAGCTGCGCCGGGCGCCGCTGCTGCCGTCCTGGAACGCCTCGTTCACCACGTCCCAGGAGTGGATCTTGCCGCGGTAGTGCTGCATCACCTGGGTGATGTGGTTGTTCATCGCGGAACGCAGCTCGGTCGCGTTCAGCGAGCCCACCCAGCTCGGCAGCTGGGAGTGCCAGACCAGCGTGTGACCGCGGACCTTCATGTTCCGGCTCTGGGCGTGGCTGACGATCTGGTCGGCCGGGCCGTAGCTGAAGGAGTTGCGGGACTTCTCCAGCGCGTCCCATTTCATTTCGTTCTCGGGCGTCACCGAGTTGAACTCGGTGTTCAGGGTGGAGACGTAGGGCGACTCCCCCAGGTGGTTGGCGGCCACGGCCGTGCCGAAATAGCGGCCCTTCTCCGCCGCGGACGCGCCGAGTGTGCCGGCGGCGTACGCGGTGCCCTCCATGGCGACGGTGCCGGCGGCTGCCATGACGGCCGCCGCTCCCATCACAAGTGCCGTGCGGGCACGTCGGCGTGCGGATCTGCTGATCACTGCGACCTCTTCTGCCAGAGACCGGGCGGTGAACGGGAATGCCGCCCGGGCAAGGTGGATGGACCTGTCGTGGTGCCTTGCGGGATGGACCTGTCGTGGTGCCTTGCGTCCGCATCGAGGCTCTGATTCCGCCTCGGCGGGAGGTGCGATCGCTGGAGAGTATGCGAGGGTCCTGATTCGCCGTCAACAGAAAATTTCTCGAAACTTCTCGAAACATTCAACTGGCTCAAAAGGCTTGGTATGGCCTCTGAGGTGCATTGATGCTGGCCATTGCAGAAAAGCGGGGATGCGGGGGTGGTCGGATCGTATGTATTCCGGTCAGTCTCGGGATTCGGTATTCGAATGTTTCGGAATTCATTACCGGGTTGCACGAGACGTCTCGTCTCGTTTACTGTGGCTCGCATGACCGAACCCCAGCGTGCTCACATCGCCATGTTCTCCATCGCGGCTCCCGGCCATGTGAACCCGAGCCTGGAAGTGATCCGGGAACTCGTCGCCCGCGGCCACCGCGTCAGCTACGCGATCCCGGAGTCGTACGCCGACCGGATCGCCGAGACGGGGGCGAAGCCCGTCGTCTACCGCTCCACCCTCCCCACCGAGGAGGAGCCCGAGGCATGGGGCACCGAACTGATCGACAACATCGAGCCCTTCCTGAACGACGCCGTCCAGGTACTGCCGCAGCTCGCCGAGGCGTTCGCGGGGGACAAGCCGGATCTCGTCATCCACGACATCACCTCCTACCCGGCGATCGTCCTCGCCCACCGATGGGGCGTGCCCGCCGTCTCCCTCTCGCCCAACCTCGTCGCCTGGGAGGGATACGAGGAGGAGGTCGCCGAACCGATGACCGCGGAGCTCAGGGCCTCCGAGCGCGGCAAGGCGTACTACGCGCGCTTCACCGACTGGCTCACGGAGAACGGGATCACCACGCACCCCGACACCTTCGTCGGCCGGCCGCGCCGCAGCATCGTCCTCATCCCACGGGCGCTCCAGCCGAACGCCGACCGGGTGGACGAGTCGGTGTACTCGTTCGTGGGCGCGTGCCAGGGCGACCGCGCGAGCCAGGGGGAGTGGAAGCGCCCCGCGGACGCGGAGAAGGTCCTCCTCGTGTCCCTCGGCTCGTCCTTCACCAAGCAGCCCGCCTTCTACCGCGAGTGCGTGAAGGCCTTCGGGGACCTGCCCGGCTGGCACATGGTGCTCCAGATCGGCCGGCACGTGGACGAGTCCGAACTCGGCGCGCTGCCCGGCAACGTCGAAGTCCACTCCTGGGTACCGCAGTTGTCGGTCCTGCGACAGGCGGACGCGTTCATCACCCACGCCGGCGCGGGCGGCAGCCAGGAGGGCCTGGCCACCGGCACCCCGATGGTTGCGGTGCCGCAGGCGGTCGACCAGTTCGGCAACGCCGACATGCTGGTGGGACTGGGAGTGGCGCGACGCGTCGCGACGGAGGCGCCCGCGGAGGAGTTGCGCGAGGCGGTTCTGTCGCTGACCTCCGACCCGGAGGTCGCGGCGCGGCTCGCGTCGATCCGCGCGGAGATGGCGGGGGAGGGGGGCACACGACGGGCGGCGGACCTGATCGAGGCGGAGCTGACGGGGGCGGTGCGGTAGCCGGGGCGGGGCCGTTTCCCCTACCCGCCCCTTCCCGTAACCGGGCTCCGCCCGGACCCGTACCGCGCTGCGCGCGGTGTTTCGGGGGCTCTGCCCCCGGACCCCCGCGCCTCAATCGCCGGCGAGGCTGACAAAGTCAGCCCGCCCGGCGATTGAGGGCACCGCGCGAAGCGCGGCACGGGGCCCGCAGGGCGGCACGGGGCCCGCAGGGCGGTACGGGGCCCGGGGCTTGCCCCGGTTTCGGGAAGGGGCGGGGTGGGGAAAAGGCCCGCCGCAGGCGCAACCCGTCCCCGCCCCCCGCCCGCCTCAGACGTGGACCGGGTCCGCCCCCCGCGCGTCCTCCGCCCGGGAGGGTCCAGGCGCCGGCGGCTCGTCGTGGGTCATGTCCGGGAGCCAGCGGAGCCACTTCGGGAAGTACCAGTTCCGCTCACCCAGCAGCGCCATGATCGCGGGCAGCAGCACCCCGCGGATGACCGTCGCGTCGATCAGCACCGCCGCCGCGAGGCCGACGCCCATCTGCTTCATCGACTGCATGGACAGGGTTCCGAAGATCGCGAACACCGCGACCATGATGACCGCCGCGCTCGTCACCACGCCCGCCGTGGTCACCACGCCGTGCGTGATCGCCTCGCGGGTGTCGCGGCCCCTGGCCCTCGCCTCGCGGATCCGTGACACCACGAAGACGTGATAGTCCATCGAGAGCCCGAACAGGATCACGAACAGGAACAGCGGCAGCCACGCGATGATCGCGCCGACGCCTTCCGCGCCGACCAGCGACGCGCCCCAGCCGTGCTGGAAGACGGCGGTCAGGATGCCGTACGCCGCGCCCACCGACAGCAGGTTGAGGACGATCGAGGTGATCGCGATCGTCAGGGAGCGGAAGGACAGCAGCATCAGGACGAAGGCGAAGAGGACGACGAACGCGAACACGGGCACGACCGCCCCGGTCAGCTGGTCGTTGAAGTCCTTCGAGCCCGCGACCTGGCCGGTGATCGGCGCCTCGACGCCGTCGACCTGACCGAGGGTCGCGGGCCGCACCTCGTCCCGCAGCTTCTCGAGGCTCTTCTCCGCCCGGTCCTGGTCGGATCCGCCGACCAGGGGGACGGACACGAAGGCGACGTTCTGCGCCTTGTGGGTGACGACCTCCACGGGCCCCTCGGACGCGCCAGAGCTGACGGCCCGTTCACGGAAGCCGGCGATGGCCTGCCTCACCTGCACGGAGTCGATGTCGTCCGCCTTGACGACGACCTGCGCCGGGTCGGCGCCGCCGGGGAAGGCCTCGTTGATCCGCTCGTACGTCGCCACGATCGGCACCGAGTCGCCGAACTCCTGGTCCAGGGTGAAGTTCTGGGTCTTCATGCCGAGGGCGGGGAGGGCGATCGCGACCAGCGCGCCCGCGGCGACGATCAAGGACACCAGCGGCCGCTTGAGCACACCGCCGAGGACCCGGCTCCACACCCGGCTCTCACTGCTGTGAGCACTGCGACCACTGCCGTGAGCACCGCCGTGACCACTGCCGTGCGCACCGGCGGCCCGCTTTCGGCGGTTGAGGAAGGGCAGCCGGCCCTTCTCCACCCGCTCGCCCAGCAGGGAGAGCAGCGCGGGCAGTACGGTGACCGAGCCGACCATCGCCACCGCCACCACGATCAGCGAGGCGAGTCCCATCGACTCGAACTCCCCGATGCCGGTGAACAGCATGCCCGCCATGGCCACGCACACCGTCACGCCCGACACGACGACGGCCCGGCCGCTGGTGGCCGCCGCGATCATGATGGCGGTGCGGCCGTCGCGTCCGGCGGCCCGCTCCTCGCGTTCGCGCCGCAGATAGAACAGGCAGTAGTCGACGCCGACGGCGAGACCGACGAGCAGCATCACGGAGTTGGCCGTCTCGCTCATCGGCATCACATGGCTGACGACGCCCATCAGGCCCATCGTGGCCATGATCGCGGTGATGGCGAGCAGCACCGGCAGCAGTGCGGCGACCAGCGCTCCGAAGGCGATCAGCAGGATGCCCAGCGCGACGGGCACGGCGGAGAACTCGGCCCGCCGGAAGTCGTCGCCGAACGCCTCGTCGAACGTCTTGCCCATGCTGGCGCTGCCGAGCTCCTCGACCCGCAGTTCCGGGTGCCGGTCCTGGACGTCCGTGACGGCCTTCAGTACGGGGTCGATCCGTTCGCTCGCGGTCTCGGGGTCGCCGCGCACGTCGAACTGCACCAGGGCGCTGCGGCCGTCCCTCGAGATGCTCTTCGTCTCGTAGGGCGTCGTCACGGCCGTGACCTCACCCGTTCCCTCGACGGCCCGCACGACGTCGTCGACGGCCTTGCGGAAGGCGGGGTCGTCCGACGTGAGGGACCCGTCCCTCGCCTGGACGAGCACGCTCTCCGAGGCGGGCTCCTCGATGCCGGCCTGCTCGGTGATGCGTGCCGCCTGCGTGGTCTCGCCGGACAACTGCTCGCTGTCCTTGAGTTCGACGGTGCCCGCGGCCGAACCCGCCACCATGGCGAGCAGCACGAACAGTACCCAGATCCCCACGGCTGCCCAGCGGTGCCGGGCGCTCCAGCCGCCGGCCCGCGCGGCGATACCGCGCGGACCGCTTCCTGCTCTCCCCATGACAGGCATGTCCCCTCGTTGTGCGACCGCGTTCGTCGGTGAATGTGTGAGCGAATGTGTGAATGGCGTGCGGGAATGCCCATATCCGTGATCCGCGCGTGAGGTGGCTGTGTGCGGAATCTGCGCAAAGGCCCGCCGCGCACTTCGAAGCTATGGGCGTCTTCAGGTCGTCTCGTCCTGCCGGACGGTGACTTGGGGCGGGTGTCCTCTCCTTCTCGGGGACGGTGCGCATCCCTGACGAGAACGATGGAAGCCCCTTACAACTAAGGGAGTTCGAAGGTCCGGCCCGACTTGGGACGGCATGGCCGATTTCTTATTACGAAACCTTGTTGACTGAGTCACAGCTGCATGAAGGCCTTGATCTGGGCGCGTCAATCGGTCAGGGTTTCGAGCCAGCCCCCGGAGATCTTCCGTCCGCGGGGCGATCCCCCCACAAAAATGATGACGAGGAGACCCCTCTTCATGGCAACTCACAAGCGCGCGAGCAGGATCAAGCTCACCGCCGCCATAACCGCCGTGGCCGCCGCAGCAGGCGTCACGCTTCTCAACACGTCCTTCGCCGGGGCGGCCGCTCCGGCCGAAGGCAAGATCTACGGTGCGAACGCCGAAGGCGCCGTCGCCGGCAGCTACATCGTCATGCTGGACGAGAAGACCGACAAGAAGGGTCTGGCCAAGGAGTACGGCGGCAAGCTGCAGCGCAACTACAGCTCCGCCATCAACGGCTTCTCCGCCAGCGGTCTGACCGAGACGGAGGCCAAGCGCCTCGCCGCCGACCCGGCCGTCGCCAAGGTCGTCCAGAACAAGAAGTTCACCATCAACGCCACCCAGGACAACCCGCCGTCCTGGGGCCTCGACCGGGTGGACCAGGCCGACACGGCCGGGGACAGCAAGTACAACTACCCGGACAGCGCCGGTGAAGGCGTGACCGCGTACGTCATCGACACCGGGGTCCGTATCTCCCACAAGGACTTCGAGGGCCGCGCCACCCACGGCTTCGACGCCGTGGACAACGACGACTCCGCCGACGACGGCAACGGCCACGGCACGCACGTGGCGGGCACCATCGCCGGCGCGGCGCACGGTGTCGCCAAGAAGGCGAAGATCGTCGCCGTCCGGGTGCTCGACGACAACGGCTCCGGCACCACGGAGCAGGTCGTCGCGGGCATCGACTGGGTCACCCAGAACCACCAGGGCCCGTCCGTCGCCAACATGAGCCTCGGCGGCGGCGCCGACGAGGCCCTCGACGAGGCGGTCCGCAAGGCCGTCGCCGCCGGTGTCACCTTCGGCGTCGCGGCCGGCAACGAGTCCTCCGACGCCGGCCAGGGCTCTCCGGCGCGGGTGAAGGAGGCCATCACGGTCGCCTCCTCCACCAAGGAGGACGCCCAGTCGGACTTCTCCAACTTCGGTGAGGTCGTGGACATCTACGCCCCCGGCTCCGACATCACCTCGTCGTGGAACGACAGCGACGAGGGCACCAAGACCATCTCCGGCACGTCGATGGCGACTCCGCACGTCGTCGGTGCCGCGGCGGTCTACCTCGCGGGCCACCAGGACGCGACGCCGGAGCAGGTCGCCACGGCCCTCACCGAGGGGGCCACGGCGGACAAGATCAGCAACCCGAGCGCGGGCACGCCCAACAAGCTGCTGAAGGTCGTCGAGTGACCGACGGCCCACCTCGCTGAACCGGCGGTCGCCGTGCCCTCCCCCACGGGGCACGGCGACCGTCTTATTGTTCGACCATGACGACGAGGTACGCGGCACTCCTCCGCGGGATCAACGTGGGCGCGGGCAAGCAGGTCCCCATGGCACGACTCCGCGGGCTCATCAGCGATGTGGGCCACGGCGATGTCGCGACCTATCTCCAGAGCGGCAACGCCGTCTTCAGCAGCGAGGAGAAGGACGAGGACGCCCTTGCCGCCGGTCTTGAGCAGGCGATCGAGGCGACGTTCGGCTTCCACGTCGACGTCCTGGTGCGCGACGGGCGGTATCTGAGGGCGGTCGCCGACGCCTGCCCGTTCCCCGCCGCCTCGCTCCAGGGCAAGCAGCTGCACGTCACCTACTTCTCCGAGCGGGTCACCCCCGACCGGTTCGCGTCCGTCGACGCCGGTGCCTTTCTGCCGGAGGAGTTCCGGCTGGGCGACCGCGCGCTCTATCTGTACGCGCCGGAAGGCCTCGGCCGCTCCAAGCTCGCGGCGGCGCTCTCCAGGCCGGGTCTGCTCAAGGGCGTCGTCGCCACCAGCCGCAACTGGAACACCGTCGTCAAGCTGGTGGAGATGACCCGCACCTGACCCCGCGCGAGCCGGACGCCGCCGGACGACCACCGGCGGGCCTGCGGCCACCGGCGGGCCTGCGGCCCTCGCGGCGGAATTGGCCCGGCCGGACGGGGCGTGAATGGACCAGAGACGCCTGCCATTCACTGCATAGGGTCCTCACCATGACCGCTTCCGACACCGACGGCAGGACCGTCGTCGACTTCTACTTCGACCCCGCCTGCCCCTTCGCCTGGATCACCTCGCGCTGGATGCTGGAGGTCGAACGCGAGCGGGAACTCGATCTCCGCTTCCGGGTGATGAGCCTCCACCTCCACAACATCGGCAACGAACTCCCCGGCTGGTACCGCGCATTGGTCGACAAGTCGATCGGGCCCGTGCGGGTCGCCGCAGCCGCGGCCGCCCGGCACGGTGAGGAGGTGCTGCGCGACCTGTACACCGCCTTCGGCACCCGGATCCACCAGGAGAAGAACGAGGACTTCGACGAGGTCGTCGTGGAGTCCCTGGCCGCGCTCGGACTGCCCGCCGCACTCGCCGCCGCCGCCCACGACGCCTCGTACGACGACGCGGTGCGCCGCAGCCACGAACGGGGGCACGACCCGGCCGCCCACGGCTATGTCGGCACGCCCACCATCCATGTGGACGGCACCGTCTGGTTCGGCCCGGTGCTGGGCTCGATACCACGCGGCGAGGAGGCGGTGCGCCTCTTCGACAGCTTCCGCGTCCTCGCGAACCACCCGGACCTGTACGAACTCAAGCGCGCCCGCACCGGAAGCCTGGTCTTCGACTGAGCGGCGCCGTCGCGCTCCCCGGGCGGCGCCCCGCCCCGGCGTCGGGGGCCGTCAGGCGGTGGCCGCCAGCAGGCGCCGCGCCGCCGCCTCGTCGTAGCGGCGCAGCAGCAGCCGCGCCAGCTCCGGCGAGTCGCCCAGCACGTCCGCCACCACGTCCGCGTCACCGGCGCCCGCCGCGATGCGGTCGGGCAGCCGTCCGGGAGCGATCACGTACGGTGCGACGGCCACGCGCGCGCAGCCGTCCGCCCGCAGCGCGCGGACCGCGTCCTCGGTACGGGGAAGGGATGCGGAGGCGAACGCAGGCCGCACGGCGCACCAACCGGTGTGCCGCAGCTCCCGCGCTGTCTGAGCGATCACTGCGATCGCCTCCGGGTCTGTGGAGCCCGCGGCGGCCAGCACCAGGCCCGTCGAGCTCATGTCCGCCGGCGTGAGGCCCGCCTCGTACAGCCGCCGCTGGACGGAGGACAGCAGCAGCGGCGACGGCCCGAGGACCTCGGCCCGGCGGATCCGCAGCTGCGGTGGTGCCTGGCGCAGGACCGCCGGGATGTCGGCCTTGGCATGGAAGGCGCGGGTCAGCAGCAGCGGCAGCGCCACCACGTCCCGGACCCCCTCGGCCGCCAGCCGGCCGAGGACCTGCGGCACCGCCGGGGCGTTGAAGTCGAGGAACGCCGTCTCCACCCGCAGTCCCGGCCGCAGCGAGGACACCCGCCGGGTCAGGGCGTGGACGGTCGCGGCGTGCCGCGGGTCACGGCTGCCGTGCGCCACGACAAGGAGGACGGGCCTGTGCATCGGCGCTCAGCTCCTGACGAGAAGACCGCGGCTGCGCAGGATCCACCGCTCCAGCGGACTGAAGACCAGCAGATCGATCGCGATACCGACGATCAGGATCAGGAGGATGGCGAGGAACACGCCGGGCATGTCGGCGTTGTTGCGGCCGTTCTCCAGCAACTGGCCGAGCCCGAGGCCCAGATCGGGCGACGAGGCGATGATCTCGGCGGCCATCAGCGACCGCCAGGAGAACGCCCAGCCCTGCTTCAGCCCCGCCACATAGCCCGGCAGCGCCGCCGGCATCACGATGTGCCAGGTGCCCCGCAGCCCGGTCGCGCCGAGCGTGCGGCCCGCCCGCAGGAACAGCGGCGGCACCTGGTCCACGCCGGACACCAGGCCGTTGGCGATCGAGGGGACCGCGCCCAGCAGGATGACGGCGAACATCATCGAGTCGTTGAGGCCGAGCCAGATCACGGCCGGGGGCACCCAGGCGACCGACGGCAGCGACTGCAGCCCGGACAGGATCGGACCGATCGCGGCGCGCACGAACTTCACCCGTGACACTAGCAGGCCGAGCGGTGTGCCGATGGCGAGCGCGAGCAGGAAGCCCAGCAGGCCGCGGGAGACGCTGGTCCAGATGACGTCGAACAGCGTGCCCTGAAGCCACATGTCGGACAGGCCGTCCCACACCGTGGACGGTGCGGGCAGCTTGTAGTCCGGGGTGACCTCCGCCCACACGAGCACCTGCCAGGCCACCAGCACCAGCGCCACGGCGGTGATCGGCGGCAGGACCTTCTTCAGCAGCACCTCGCGCACCGGCGTGCGGTTCACCTGCACCGCGTCGAGCGCGTCGAGGCCCGCCTCGAGACCGGCCAGATCGTCGGACCTCGCCGGGCCCTTCCCGGTGGCCGTCCCGGTCGTGTCAGTGCTGGCCATGTCGGCGGATCTCCCCACGCAGTTCTTCGGTGATCTCGACGGACAGCTCCGCGACGGCGGGGTCCTCGATACGTCGCGGCTGGTCGATGTCCACGGTCCACTCGTGCGCCACCCGACCCGGCCGCGACGACAGCAGCACCACCCGCTGCGCGAGGCGCACCGCCTCGCGGACGTTGTGCGTGACGAACAGGACCGACACGTTCGTCTCCCGCCAGATACGGGTGAGCTCGTCGTGCAGCACATCGCGGGTGATGGCGTCGAGCGCCGCGAACGGCTCGTCCATCAGCAGCAGTTGGCTGTCCTGCGCCAGTGCGCGCGCCATCGCGACCCGCTGCCGCATGCCGCCGGACAGCTCGTGCACCCGCTTGCCGTACGCGCCGCTGAGCCGTACCAGCTCCAGCAGCCGCTCCGCCTCCTCGCGCCGGGCGCCCTTCGGCACACCGCGCAGCCGCAGCGCGAGCTCGATGTTCTTGCCGGCGGTCAGCCACGGGAACAGCGCGTGCTCCTGGAACATCAGGGCCGGCCGGCCGCCGGGCGTCTCGATGGACCCCACGGTCGGCCGGTCGAGCCCGGCGACCAGGTTCAGCAGCGTCGACTTGCCGCAGCCCGAAGCCCCCAGGAGGGTGACGAACTCGCCCGGCGCGACATCGAGCGTGATGTCGTCCAGGACGAGCTGCGGCCCGGTGGGCCCGTTGAAGGACTTGGAGACATGCCCGATGCGAGCCGCGTACTCGTGCTCGACACCGACGCGGTCCTCGGCCTTGGCGATGGCAGTGGCCATGGTCGTCACCTCCTGGGAACTCGGCTGCTGTTACGGGTTACTTGACGCCGAGCCCGGCGTCGGAGACCTCGGGCCGGCCCTCGGCCGCGAGGACCTTGTTCAGCGGCTCGAGGTCGTAGATCCCGGCGAGGTCGGGCTGCTGGAGCAGGCCCGTCCGCACCGCGTGGTCCGCCTGCGCGTCGAGGGTGGCGGCCAGCGGGTCGTCGGTGAAGCGGATCGACTTCCACGCCGGGTCGACGACCTCGGGCGGCAGCGGCTTGCCGGTCAGCTCCTGGAGCTTCGCGTTCGCCGCTTCCTTCGCCTCGTCGGGGTTGGCGTTGATCCAGGCGTTGGTCCTCACCGTGCCGCGCAGCACCGCCTCGACGACCTCCGGGTGCTCGGCGAGGAACGTCTGCGACACGATGATGTTCGTGATCACGAACTTCTTGTCCGGCCACAGGTCCGACTCGTCCAGCAGCACCTTCGCGCCGTCGCTCACCAGCTTCGACGCGGTCGGCTCCGGCACCCAGGCGCCGTCGACCGAACCGGACAGATAGGCGTTCGGGGTGACCTTGTTCTCGGTGCGGACGACGGAGACGTCGCCCTTGCCGGTCTGGGCGTCGACCTTCCAGCCCTGCTCCGCGATCCAGTTGAGGAACGCGACGTCCTGGGTGTTGCCGAGCTGCGGGGTGGCGATCCGCTTGCCCTTGAGGTCCCCGATGCTCTTGATCTTCTTCGGGTTCACGACCAGCTTCACCCCGCCGGAGGCGGAGCCGCCGATGATCCGCAGGCTCTCGCCCTTGGACTTCACATAGCCGTTGATCGCCGGCGAGGGGCCGATGAAACCGATGTCGATGGACCCGGCGTTGAGGGCCTCGATCTCGGAGGGACCGGCGTTGAAGGTCGAGGCCGACACCTTGGTGCCGCCCAGTTCCTTCTGGATGATGCCCCGCTGGTCACCGACCAGGGCGGTGGCGTGGGTGAGGTTCGGGAAGTACCCGATCTTCACGGTGTCGAGACCGCCGGTCTTCTCGCCCTTGGCGGCGGGAGCGACCGAGTCGTCCTTCGCCTGGGAGCCGTAGCCGCAGGCCGTCAGGACGACGGCGAGGAGCGTTACGGCTGCGGCGGCGAAGCCGCGCCTCAGGAAGGTGCGGGTGGCTGGCACGGGAGGATTTCCTCTCGTAGGCCCGGTCTCACGTCATGTGCGACGCTGCCGGGTCGTCGGCGGACAGGCGGGGTCTTCGGCGGTGCGGGGCGCGGGCGCGCATGCGGTGCGCGTACGTCATCGCGCACATCGCGCCACCCCGCCCGTGCCCGCGCCGAGCGCCCCGCTGCCGACGCGGCCGCCCTCCTTGGCGAAGGTCGAGTAGATGTCGGTCATCGTCAGAAGTCCCAGCCCTCGTCGTCCACGGCGGGAGCGTCGTCCTCGGCGGCGAACGCGTCCCCGGCCATGCCGGCGGCGAGCGTGGTGCCGTCGGCCGGGTCGATCAGCAGGAACGAGCCGGTACGGCGGGAGTGCGCGTACGAGTCGAGGGCCAGCGGCTCCGCGGTACGGACCTTGACGCGGCCGATGTCGTTGGCGACGAGCCGGCCGGGCTCGGGGTGCTGGGAGAGGTCGTCGAGGGTGAGCCTGGAGGGGATCTCCTTGACGATCGCCTTGACCGTGCGGGTGGTGTGCTTGAGCAGCACCCGCTGGCCGACGGTGAGCGGCTCGTCCGCGACATGGCAGACGGTCGCCTCGACGTCCTGCGTGGTGGCGGGCGCGTCGTCGCTCGGGACGATGAGGTCGCCGCGGGAGACGTCGATGTCGTCCTCCAGCAGCAGCGTGACGGACTGAGGCGTCCAGGCCACGTCCACGGACCGGCCCAGCAGGTCGATCCCGGAGACCTTGGACGTGCGGCCGGAGGGCAGGACGGTCACCGACTCGCCGACGCGGAAGGTACCGGCGGCGATCTGCCCCGCGTAGCCGCGGTAGTCGGGGTGCTCGGCGGTCTGCGGGCGGATCACGTACTGCACGGGCAGCCGGGCGTGGCAGGTCGTCAGATCATGGCTGACGGGGACGGTCTCGAGGTGCTCGAGCACGGTCGGGCCGCCGTACCAGTCCATGTTCGCGGACGGGTCCACCACGTTGTCGCCGGCCAGCGCGGAGATCGGGATGGCGGTGATCTCCGGGACGCCCAGCGAGGCGGCGTACGCGGTGAACTCCTCGGCGATCTTCGCGAAGACGGGCTCCGCGTAGTCGACGAGGTCCATCTTGTTGACGGCGAGCACCACATGGGGAACACGCAGCAGCGCGGCGACCGCGGCGTGGCGGCGGGTCTGCTCGACGACGCCGTTGCGGGCGTCGACCAGCACGACCGCGAGCTCCGCCGTCGACGCGCCGGTGACCATGTTGCGGGTGTACTGCACATGGCCCGGGGTGTCGGCGAGGATGAACCGCCGCCGGGGGGTGGCGAAGTAGCGGTAGGCCACGTCGATGGTGATGCCCTGCTCACGTTCGGCCCGCAGGCCGTCGGTGAGCAGCGCCAGGTCGGGGGTCTCCTGGCCGCGGCTGCGGGAAGCGTGCTCGACGGCCTCGAGCTGGTCGGCCAGGACCGACTTGGAGTCGTGCAGCAGCCGCCCGACCAGGGTGGACTTGCCGTCGTCGACGGACCCGGCGGTGGCGAAGCGCAGCAGGGTGGTGGCGGAGAGCTGTTCGGCCAGCTGCTCGGTGGGGCTGGTCATCTTTAGAAGTACCCTTCGCGCTTGCGGTCTTCCATCGCGGCCTCTGACAGCTTGTCGTCGGCGCGGGTCGCACCCCGCTCGGTGAGACGGGAGGCGGCGATCTCGGTGATCACGGCGTCCAGCGTGGTGGCGTCGGAGTCGACGGCGCCGGTGCAGGACATGTCGCCGACGGTGCGGTAGCGGACCAGCCGCTTCTCGACCGTCTCGGTGTCCTTGGGCCCGCCCCACTCGCCGGCGGTCAGCCACATGCCGGAGCGCTTGAACACCTCACGCTCGTGCGCGAAGTAGATCTGCGGGAGTTCGATCTTCTCGCGCTGGATGTACTGCCACACGTCCAGCTCGGTCCAGTTGGACAGCGGGAAGACCCGCACATGCTCACCGGGCGCGTGGCGGCCGTTGTAGAGCTGCCACAGCTCGGGGCGCTGACGGCGCGGGTCCCACTGCGAGAACTCGTCGCGCAGCGAGAACACCCGCTCCTTGGCGCGGGCCTTCTCCTCGTCGCGCCGGCCGCCGCCGAACACCGCGTCGAAACGGTGCTGCTGGATGGCCTCCGTCAGCGGCACGGTCTGCAGCGGGTTGCGGGTGCCGTCGGGGCGCTCGCGCAGCTTGCCGGCGTCGATGTACTCCTGCACCGAGGCGACGTGCAGCCGCAGCCCGTGCCGGGCGACGGTGCGGTCCCGGTACTCGAGCACCTCGGGGAAGTTGTGACCGGTGTCCACGTGCAGCAGCGTGAACGGCACCGGCGCCGGCGCGAACGCCTTCAGCGCCAGGTGCAGCATGACGATCGAGTCCTTGCCGCCGGAGAAGAGGATCACCGGCCGCTCGAACTCGCCCGCCACCTCGCGGAAGATGTGCACGGCCTCCGACTCGAGGGCGTCCAGGTGGGAGAGCGCGTACGGGCTGTCGGTGCCCTCGTGGACAGTGGCGACGGTCGTCATGCGGTGACCCCTTCGTGAGCTTCTCCGCCTGCACGGCGCTGAGGTGCGGGAATCGCGGTCGGCTGCGGCCCGGCTGCCGCGCATGCGCGGCTCACAGCAGGCCCCTCTCGGTCAGCAGCGCGTGGAGCGCCGCTGCGGACTCCCGCACGGTCTGGTTGTGCGACTCGATCCGCAGATCGGGCGACTCGGGCTCCTCGTACGGGTCGTCGACACCGGTCAGTCCGCTGATCTCACCCGCGGCCTGCTTCGCGTACAGGCCCTTCACGTCACGTACCGAGCAGACCTCGACCGGAGTGGCGACGTGCACCTCCAGATAGGGCGTGCCCTCGCTCTGGTGGCGCTTGCGTACCGCGTCCCGGCTGTCCGCGTACGGGGCGATGACCGGAACCAGAACCTTCACACCGTTGGACGCCAGCAGTTCGGCGACGAAACCGATCCGCTGCACATTCGTGTGCCGGTCCTCACGGGTGAAGCCGAGGCCCGCGGAGAGGAACTCCCGGATCTCGTCACCGTCGAGGAGCTCGACACGGTGGCCCTCCGCACGCAGCCGGCCCGCCAGCTCGTAGGCGATGGTGGTCTTGCCGGCACTCGGCAGACCCGTGAGCCAGATGGTGGCTCCGGTCACTTCCTTCTCCTGAATCTCCGGTGTGTACGTCATCAGCCGTGCAGCCCGCACTCGGTCTTGCCCCGCCCGGCCCAGCGGCCGGCGCGCGCGTCCTCGCCCTCGAGCACCCGGCGGGTGCAGGGCGCGCAGCCGACGGAGGCGTAGCCGTCCGTCAGCAGCGGGTTGGTGAGCACGCCGTGCTCGGCGACGTAGGCGTCCACGTCGTCCTGCGTCCAGCGGGCGATCGGGGAGACCTTGACCTTCCGCCGCTTCTCGTCCCAGCCGACGACCGGGGTGTTCGCCCGGGTGGGGGACTCGTCGCGGCGCAGGCCCGTTGCCCACGCGTCGTAGGCGGTCAGGCCCTCTTCGAGCGGCTTGACCTTGCGCAGGGCGCAGCACAGGTCGGGGTCGCGGTCGTGCAGCTTCGGGCCGTACTCGGCGTCCTGCTCGGCCACCGTCCGACGGGGTGTGAGCGTGATGACGTTGACGTCCATCACCGCGTCCACGGCGTCGCGGGTGCCGATGGTCTCCTCGAAGTGGTAGCCGGTGTCGAGGAAGACGACATCCACGCCGGGCAGCACCCGGGAGGCGAGATGGGCGACCACCGCGTCCTCCATCGAGGAGGTGACACAGAACCGCGGGCCGAAGGTCTTCGTGGCCCACTCGAGGATCTCCAGGGCGGAGGCCTCCTCGAGGTCCCGGCCCGCCTGCTCGGCCAGCGTCTTGAGATCCCGCTCGGCCTGAACCGTCGTCATATCTCTTCCCCTCCACCGTCGTTGCGCCGAAGTCCTCGCGTCAGCAGACCGAGGAACTTCAACTGGAAGGCCCGGTTGCACGCCGCGCATTCCCAGGCGCCGTGACCTTCTTCGCTGGGACGCAGATCCTCGTCGCCGCAGTAGGGGCAGTAGAACGGCGCCGCCCGCTCGCTCATGAGAGGGCCTCCTCGGAGGCCCTGGCCGCCCAGGTGGCGAAGCGCTCGCCGTCCGCGCGCTCCGCCTCGAAGCGCTTGAGGACCCGCTCCACGTAGTCCGGAAGCTCGGCCGACGTGACCTTCAGGCCGCGCACCTTGCGGCCGAACGCCGGGTCGAGACCCAGCGCGCCGCCGAGGTGGACCTGGTAGCCCTCGACCTGGTTGCCCTCGTCGTCCAGCATGAGCTGGCCCTTGAGACCGATGTCCGCGGTCTGGATCCGGGCGCAGGCGTTGGGGCAGCCGTTGAGGTTGATGGTGAGCGGCTCCTCGAACTCGGGCAGCCGCCGCTCGAGTTCGTCGATGAGGGCGGAACCGCGGCCCTTGGTCTCGACGATGGCCAGCTTGCAGAACTCGATGCCGGTGCAGGCCATCGTGCCCCGCCTAAACGGCGAAGGCGTGACCCGCAGGTCCAGCGCCTCCAGGCCGGAGACCAGCGAGTCGACCTGGTCCTCCGTCACGTCCAGCACGATCATCTTCTGCTCGACCGTGGTGCGCACCCGGCCGGAGCCGTGGCTCTCCGCCAACTCGGCGATCTTGTTGAGGGTCGCACCGTCGACACGGCCGACACGCGGCGCGAAGCCGACGTAGAAGCGGCCGTCCTGCTGGCGGTGGACGCCGATGTGGTCACGCCACTGCTGCGCCGGCTGCTCGGGGGCCGGACCGTCGACGAGCTTGCGCTTCAGGTACTCGTCCTCGAGGACCTGGCGGAACTTCTCGGGGCCCCAGTCGGCGACCAGGAACTTCAGCCGGGCGCGGTTGCGCAGCCGGCGGTAGCCGTAGTCGCGGAAGATCGAGACCACGCCCTCCCAGGCGTCGGGGACCTCGTCCAGCGGGACCCAGGCGCCGAGGCGGACACCGAGCTTGGGGTTCGTGGAAAGGCCGCCGCCGACCCAGAGGTCGAAGCCGGGGCCGTGCTCGGGGTGCTCGACGCCGACGAAGGCGACGTCGTTGATCTCGTGCGCCACGTCGAGCAGCGGCGATCCGGAGATCGCGGTCTTGAACTTGCGGGGCAGGTTGGAGAATTCCTTGTTGCCGATGAACCGGCGGTGGATCTCCTCGATGGCCGGGGTGCCGTCGACGATCTCGTCCTGGGCGATGCCGGCGACCGGCGAACCGAGGATGGTGCGGGGCGTGTCACCGCAGGCCTCGGTCGTCGACAGGCCCACGGCCTCGAGCCGACGCCAGATCTCCGGGACGTCCTCGATCCGGATCCAGTGGTACTGCACGTTCTGCCGGTCGGTGAGGTCGGCGGTGCCGCGGGCGAACTCCTGCGAGATCTCGCCGATGACCCGCAGCTGCTCGGTCGTCAGCCGACCGCCGTCGATACGCACGCGCAGCATGAAGAACTCGTCGTCCAGCTCCTCCGGCTCCAGGATCGCGGTCTTGCCGCCGTCGATCCCGGGCTTGCGCTGGGTGTAGAGGCCCCACCAGCGCATGCGTCCGCGCAGATCGGCGCCGTCGATGGAGTCGAAGCCCCGGTGCGCGTAGATCGTCTCAATGCGTGTCCGCACATTGAGACCGTCGTCGTCCTTCTTGGTCTGCTCGTTGCCGTTCAGAGGCGTGTGGTGCCCCATGGCCCACTGGCCCTCGCCACGGTGGCGTCCGGCCTTGCGGCGGGGCGTGACGGAGTCGGGCTTTTCAGGGCTGGCGGCCATGGTGATAGTCCTTCGAGACTGCAGGAGGGCGGCTCTGAGCTGCACACTCGCGGGGAAGCGCGACGGTGCGCAGGGCGGGGTGAAGAAAGTCGGAAGTGCGGCGGTGCTGAGCTCTCAGCAGGCCGGACAGATGGCGCTGGACATGCGGCCGAGGTCGACGTGCCGCCGACTCACCAAGGCAATTCCAGTGCTGGACATGACGGAAGCGTGTCATGGGACTTTGGACCCAGTCCACCTTCATCCAAAATGTGGACAACACTGTCCCGCATCGCGAGACAGTGTGGCATGGGTCACCGGAGGACGGACGCCGGGCCCCGGGGCACGGGGGTGGGACCGCTCTGACCGCGGCACCCGGCCGTGCCCCTGGGTGGGGCGGTTGGACCGCTCAGACCGCGGCACGGCGCCTTGCCCCGGGCGGAGCCGTTGGACCGCTCAGACCGCGGCGCCCGGCCAGGGGCCGGGAGCGGAGACCTCGGCCTCCTCCGCGACCTTCGTGTCGAAGACACGGAACCCGCGCCGCAGGTAATTGTCCATCGCGTGCGGACCGTCCAGGGAACAGGTGTGCAGCCACACCCGCTTCGTCGGCGCGATCCCCGGCCACCGCTCCGCCAGGTCCCAGGCACGGGCGACCCCGGCCGACAGGAGATGACCGCCGATCCGGCGGCCCCGGAAGGCCGGGATCAGCCCGAAGTAGACGATCTCCACCACGCCGTCGTCCTGCGCCTCCAGCTCCACGTAACCGGCCGGCGTCCCCTTCTCGTACGCGACCCAGGTCTCGACCCCCGGGCGGTCCAGCAGCTTCTGCCACTCGGCGTACGTCATGCCCAGCCGGTCCGTCCACCGGACGTCCCCGCCGACCGCCGTGTAGAGGAACCGGCTGAACTCGGGCGAAGGGACCTCGGCGCGGACGACACGTATGCCGCCCCCGGGGGCGGCCGCCGGCCGCTGGTCGTCGGAGGAGGTCTGCTCGAGGGACCAGGTGGTCACGGTGACGGTGCTCATGCGCGACAGGGAATCACGGCAGCCGCCCCCGACGCACGGCCGGGGCGCTCGAGTGCGGCAGCAGGTCCGCCGGCCGCTCGGGCAGCACCAGCTCCACCTCCACCTCCTCCGCGAAGCGGTACGGCCGGTGGGCCAGGACCTGCGCGAGATGCCGCCGCAGCCGGGACATCTCCGCCCGCACGGTCACCGTCCGCGACGGATCCTCGAAGAGATCCTGCGCCAGCTCCGCCGCCGACCGCCCGTCGCGGTACCGCGCCAGGACGTACAGCAGCTCGGCATGGCGGGGACTGAGCTCGTGCGACCAGCTCCCCGAGGCGCCCGTGACGGTGACACAGGGCCGCCGCGGCCTGCTCAGGTCCAGCACCACCCGGCCCTGCTCCGCGGGCTCGGGAGACGCCTCGTCGAGACGTACCAGCCAGCCACCGGGCAGCGGCTCGAACGTGCACAGGCCGAGCGACGGCAGCCACAGCCGGCCGGCCCTGACCGACCTCGGCAGCGGCAGCCGTCCCGGCGGCGCCATGCCCGTCACCGCCGCCGGCCAGCCGTTCGCGTCCACCGCCACCGCCCGGCCGCCCAACCGCCCCAGCAGCGGCGAGGCGACACTGCGCAGCCGGTCGAGCGCCTCGTGGTGGCGATTGCGCAGCTCGGCCTCCGCCAGGCGGGCCACCGACGTGACCAGCGCCAGCGTCGCCGGATGCATCGTCGACAGCGGACCGCTGATGTCGACGACACCGATCAGCCTGCCGTCGCGCGGGTCGGTGATCGGCGCCCCCGCGCACGTCCACGTGTGGTGCGTGGAGACGAAATGCTCGGCGGAGTGCACCTGCACAGGACGCCGGGACACCAGAGGAGTACCGACACCGTTCGTGCCGACCAGCTCCTCCTTCCAGTCGGCGCCCACCACGAAACCGTGCGAATCGCCCTTGCGGAGGACCGCCGCGCTGCCCTCCCGCCACAGCAGCCTGCCCTCGGCGTCCGCGACGACCATGATGTGCTGCGCGCCCTCCGCCAGGGCGACCAGCCCCTCACGCAGCACCGGCAGCACCTCCAGCAGCGGCGAGGCCAGCCTGCGCCGCTCCAGCTCCTCCAACGGAAGCAGCCCGGCCCTGCGGTCCCGCTCCGGGTCCAGGCCCCGGCGCAGCATCCGCTGCCACGACTCGTCGATGTCCGCGCGGGGCCCGACCTTCGGCCGGCGGCCGGACAGGGCGGCGTCCCGCACACCCTTCAGCAGCCGCAAGGCCTCAGCGGTGTCCATGGCCGCGAGTCCGGCCAGGTCGAGCGATGCATTCTTCACGGGGTCCTCCTCGGCGACGCCGGCGTCCGGTGTGCGGGGGTGGCCGTCCTGATCCTCCACCCGCCCGGCCGCCGTGCGCTGCGATATGCCACACAAGGATGCAACCCTTTGCAACCGTCGCGAAGGGGCGTGCGCGTGTACGAAGGTGACGGAACACCGGTTCGCCGGTGTGGGTGGTGCCGTGTCGGCGCAGCACCACCCGTCAACCGTCGCGGGTGCGGGCCGTCTCACAGCGGGCCGCACCCGTTCGGTGTCTCAGGCCCGGTGTCCGCCCCGGGGCCCGCACGCGAGGTCCGCCCCCAGGGCTCACGCCACCGCGCGGGCCCAGGGCTCACGCCACCGCGCGGCCCAGCGCTCACGCCACCGCGCGGGCACGCTCCACGATCGAGGCCAGGTCCAGCGTGTGGGGAAGCGTGCCGAACACCGACCCGCCGTCGCCGCCCAGACGCGACGCGCAGAACGCGTCAGACACCTCCGGCGGGGCCCACCGCACCAGCAGCGAACCCTGCAGCACCAGCGCCATCCGCTCCACCAGCCGGCGCGCCCGCGCCTCGATGCCGTCCAGGTCCGCCAGCTCCGTCAGCAGGCCCTTGATCGCCCCGTCCAGGCGGTGGTCCGCGCCACGCGCCTTGCCCACCTCCTGGAGGAACGCGTTCAGCGCCGACGGCTCCCTCTGCAGCGCACGCAGCACATCGAGTGCCTGCACATTGCCCGACCCCTCCCAGATCGAGTTCAGCGGCGACTCGCGCAGCAGCCGCGGCATGCCCGACTCCTCCACGTAGCCGTTGCCGCCCAGACACTCCAGCGCCTCCGCGACCACCGGCGTGCACCGTTTCGCCACCCAGAACTTCGCCGCGGGGACCGCCAGCCGCAGGAACGCCCGCTCCTGCTCCGTGTCCGCGTCGTACGCCGCCGCCAGCCGCATCCCCAGCGTCGTCGCCGCCTCCGACTCCAGAGCCAGATCGGCCAGCACATTGCGCATCAACGGCTTGTCGATCAGCAGCCCGCCGAACGCGCTCCGGTACGCCGTGTGATGGATCGCCTGCGCCACCGCCTGCCGCATCAGCGCGGCCGAACCGAGGACGCAGTCCAGCCGGGTCGCCGCCACCATCCCGATGATGGTGCGCACCCCCCGCCCCTCCTCGCCGACCCGCCGCGCCCACGTCCCCTCGAACTCGACCTCGGCCGAGGCGTTGGACCGGTTGCCGAGCTTGTCCTTCAGCCGCTGGATCCGGAAGACGTTCCGGCTGCCGTCCTCCAGCACCCGGGGCACCAGGAAACAGGTCGGCCCGCCCCGTCCGGTGGCCGGGGCCACCTGCGCCAGCACCAGGAAACCGTCGCTCATCGGAGCCGAACAGAACCACTTGTGCCCGGTGAGGACGTACTCGCCGTCCTGCGCCAGCGGTTCGGCACGCGTCGTGTTCGTCCGCACGTCACTGCCGCCCTGCTTCTCCGTCATGCCCATGCCCAGCAGGACCCCGCGCTTCAGCGACGCCGGACGCAGCCCCTCCTCGTACACGGTCGACGTCAGCCGCGGCTCCCACTCGGCGGCCAGCAGCGGATCGGTACGCAGCGCCGGCACCGAGGCGTGCGTCATCGACAGCGGGCAGCCGTGGCCCGCCTCCACCTGCGTCCACACCAGGAATCCGGCCGCCCGGCGCACATGTCCGCCGGGCCTGCCCCAGGCACTCACCAGACCTGCGGAGACGGCGCGGTCCAGCAGCCTGTGCCAGGCCGGATGGAACTCCACCTCGTCGATCCGGTGCCCGTACCGGTCGTGCGTCCGCAGCCTCGGTGGATACCGGTCCGCCTGCGCCCCCCACTCCTGGGCCTCCGCCGAGCCCGCCGCCCGTCCGAGCCCGGAGAGCTCCTCGCGCGCCGCGTCACCGGCCTCCGCCGCCACATGTCGGTCGACCGCCTCCACGAGGGCACGGTCGGCGGCGAACACGTCGTGCCCCACCAGGGGCGGAGGCTGGTTGGTCACTGTGTGGGTGCTGGCTGCCATGCCGATACGGTAAGGAGGTGCAGGCAGCAAACGAAACACCCGAGCGGCCGTCGGGCCGGCTCCACCGGGCCCGAGTCCTCTACCGCAACGTCTCGAAGCGGAAGATGGCCTGGCTGCTGCTGAAAGACACCGTCAATTCGTGCATCGAGTACCGCATCCTCGGCCTGGCGGCCGAGGCGGCGTTCTTCACACTGCTGTCCGTCCCACCGCTGATGCTCGGGCTGATCGGCCTCCTCGGCTACATCGACGACTGGACCAACACCACCACCGTCGCCTCCATCGAGGAGAACATCCTCACCGCCGTCGGCACCGTCCTGTCCGACCGCGGCGTCAACGACATCGCCAAGCCCCTCCTCGAGGACGTCACCCACGGCGGCCGGCCCGACCTCATCTCCATCGGCTTCGCGATCGCCCTGTGGTCCGGGTCGCGGGCCGTCAACGTCTTCATCGACACCATCACCGTCATGTACGGGCTCGACGGCCACCGCGGCATCGTCGCCACCAGGCTGCTGGCGTTCCTGCTGTACATCGTCGCCCTGCTGATCGGCGCGGTCGTCCTGCCGCTCGCCGTCGTCGGCCCCGACCGGGTCGTCGAACTCATGCCCTGGGGGACGGAAGTCGTCCGGCTCCTCTACTGGCCCGTCGTCATCCTGCTCTCCATCGCCTTCCTCACCACGCTCTACCACGTGTCCGTGCCCGTCCGGTCCCCCTGGGTCGAGGACATCCCCGGCGCGCTCGTGGCCCTCGGCATGTGGATCCTCGGCAGCTTCCTGCTGCGCATCTACCTCACCAGCCAGGTCGAAGGCCCCACGATCTACGGCTCACTCGCCGCGCCCATCGCCTTCCTGCTGTGGATGGGGATCTCCGCGTTCGCCGTCCTCGTCGGCGCGGCCGTCAACGCCGCGATCGACCGGGTCTGGCCGTCGGTCGCCACGGCCGCGGCCCGCGCCGCGAACGAGCGGGCGCGTGCCGCCGACGCGGCGCAACTGCTGGCGCGGGCACGCGCCGCGGAGATGTACGGCGACGCGGACGACGACGCGGACGACGAGGAGGGCGGCGGGGACATGCCGTCCGAATTCCCGGAGCGCTGGTCCAAGTTCCTGCCGGTGGACGACGTGCGGGCCCGGTTGCACTCCACGAAGGAGAACGGCCGGGAGGGCCGCGAGTAGTTTCCTGGAGCGCTGCACGCTCGGGCATGGCCGCGCCCTGTCCGCCCCGGCCCGGCCCGGGGGCGTGTCGCGCCCTGCGGGCGTGGCCCGGCCGGTGGCGTGTCGTCCCTGGCGGGCTTGATCCGGTCGGGGGCGTGGCGCTCGCGGGCCCGGCCCGGCCCGGGGGCGTGTCGCTGCGGGGCGGGGTCTGGCACGGGGTGCGCCTTCCCGGGGGCGGGTGCGGGTCCGTTGCGCCCCTGCGGGGCGGGGGCCGCGCCGATGGTGGGTGCCGGGCGACGTGGTCGGTCGAGTTCTTGGTGGCCATCGCGCTCCAGCATCCCACGCCCCGCCGACAGTCCCGGGCGAACGGTCAGTGCGCCTCGCGCCACCCGTCCC